>CAZSEH010000004.1:0-25362 GCA_964605835.1 uncultured Opitutaceae bacterium | reverse complement strand
CCTGCCCTGCGGAATTCGTGTGATTGCGGTTTTGCGCAAGCCCTGAGCACACCCGACAAGCAATGTTCCCCAAGTATCGGTTGCACCCCATTCCGGCCGCCGCGGCCGCGGTCCTTTTATTCGCGCTCTCTTTGTCAGCCGGCCTGCCCCTGAGGGCAGTCTCCACCGACCCCCTCGTCGCAAAGGTGCGGGCCGCCGCGCTCGCCATGCAGCGAAAATCGTGGGAGCAGGGCGTCCTTGCCCAGGCCTTCCTCGAGGAGGGAGACGACGACGCTGTCGTGCAGATGGCCCGCGCAAGCCTGATCTGCCCGGACAAGAACGGACTGGTGGCCGCGCTGGGCGGCGCACCGGTCGATCCGCTCATGGTGGGCGAGTCTGTCTGGCAGGCGGCGCAGTTTTCGGACGATCCCGAGCTCCGGAAGGCGGCCCGGGCAATGCTCGACTTCACCCTCCGCCGCGCGCCGCGCGCCGTGGACGGAACGATCTTCCATACGGGGCGGACGATCTGGTCGGACAGTTTTCACACGAGCCCGCCGTTCCTCGCCTTTGCCGGGCATCCCGCCGAGGCCATCCGGCAGATCGACGGCCACTGGAAGCGCCTTTGGATCCCGCAAAGGAAGCTGCTGGCGCACATCTGGAACGAGGACAGGCAGGCCTTCGACGACCCGGCTCCCTGGGGTGGCGGCAACGGCTGGGCGGCCGCGGCGCTGACCCGGGTGATCCGCGCATTGCCCGCCGATGCGGCAGCCGAGAGATCCCGCCTTGCCGGGATGGAAAGGCAGCTGATCGACGGCTGCCTCGCCCACCAGCGTTCGGACGGTCTGTTCCACAACGTCGTGGACGACGAGACCACCTTTGTCGAAACGGACCTCGGCCAGATGCTCGCTTTCTCGATTTACGAAAGCGTCCGGGGCGGCTGGCTCCCGGCCGAATACCTTGCGGCCGCCGACCGCATGCGGACCGCGGCCCGCGCCAAGGTGGACCGCGACGGCTTCGTGCTCGGCGTTGCCGGAGCGCCGGCGTTTCGCTCGCCGGGTGTGTCGCCCGAGGGACAGGCCTTTTTCCTGATGATGGAGGCCGCGGCCGCCAGACTCGGCCGGCCGCTCCGGCCGTAAGCGGCCATCCGTGTTCGCTCGGCGCAAGCACGTCGGCGCCCGGGGCAGGAATCGGAACTAGGAAGATTCGCTCGGCGCAAGCACCTCGCGGAGCTTGGCTCCCAGAGCCTCCAGATGGTAAGGCTTCTCGATCAGTCCGGCGAGCCCTGAACTTTGGAAGCGCTGCGCGATCTCCTGATCGCTGTATCCGCTGGCCAGGACGACGCGCACGTTGGGCTGGATGCGGCGCAGCTCCCGGAAAGTCTCCTCACCGTCCATTCGCGGCATCGCCAGATCGAGCAGGACGCACGCAATTTCGGGCGCGTGGGCGCGGAAGAGCTCAAGCGCCTCCCGGCCGTCCCTGGCGTGAATGACGCCAAAGCCGCAGCGTTCCAGCATCCGGCCGGCCACGATCCGGACCGGCTCCTCGTCGTCGACGAGGAGGACCGTGCCCGTGCCGCTCCACGGAGGCAGACTCCCGCCGGACCCCGCGGGCGTGACGTTTCTCGCGCAGGCAGGGAACAGGACCCGGAAAGTCGTCCCCCGGCCCGGCTCGCTCTCCACGTTCAGCGTCCCCCGGTGGCTGCGGACAATGCCGAGCACGGCGGCCAGACCCAGGCCCCGCCCGGCGAATTTGGTCGTGAAGAAAGGATCGAAGATCCTGGCGCGGGTCTCCGCATCCATGCCGCATCCGGTGTCGGCCACCGCCAGATAGACGTGCAGGCCGGGTCGCGGCGGATCGACCAAGCCGCCGACACACATGGGGTCCTCCCCGCATTGCACGACTCCGGTGGAAATCGTGATCACCCCCTCGGCGTCGCCGATTGCCTCCGAGGCGTTGATCACCAGGTTCATCGCCACTTGGCGAAGTTGGGCCGGGTCCGCCTGAATCGCCGGCAATCCCCCGGACAGCTGGCGCCGCAACTGGACCTTCTTCGAGATTGAGACCTGGAGCAGGTGGGCGAGCTCCTCCACCAGCCGCGAAAGGTTGACCGGTTCCAGGATGAATCTCCCCTTCCCCGCATAGGCGAGCATCTGCCGGCACAGTTCGGCTGCGCGACCGGACGCCTTTTCGATCTCTACCAGGCTGTCGCGCGCCAGCGAGTTCGGCCCCAGGTCCATGAGCGCCAGGTTGGCATGCCCGAGTATCGCTGTGAGCAGGTTGTTGAAGTCGTGTGCGATGCCGCCGGCAAGTATGCCGAGGCTTTCCAGCTTCTGCGCCTGCTGCATCTGCGCCTCGAGTTTGCGGCGCTCGTCCTCCGCCTTCCGGCGTTCGGTGAGGTCGCGCACGGTCGTCACGGCGGTGAGCTTTCCGTCGTGGTTGAACAGGTTGGTGCTGATTTCCACGGGGAACGTGTGGCCGTCCTTGTGAACGTGCACGCCTTCCCATACCGCGCGCCTGTCGGCCCGCAGCCGCGGGACTATGACCCGCCCAAATCTCTCCCATCCCTCCTGTCCCTCGACATCGGCCGGGCGCATCCTCAGCAGTTCCTCCCGCGCATAGCCCAGCCGCTGGCAGGCGATGTCGTTGACCTCGGTGAAATAATCCGGCATTCCATCGGCCGCAACTCCGCAGACAAATACCGCGTCGTTGTTGCTGCTGAACAGCGACCTGTAGCGCTCCTCGCTCAACCGGAGCGCCTCATGCGCCTGCCGGCCGTCCGCATCGAGCGACTCCAGCTCCGCCACACGCCTCCGGAGCGATGCGAGCTCATCGGGGGTTTCGGGCGCGGAAGCGTGCCGGCTGTCCATGGCAAACATACCTAATCGGCACAAATCCAGGAAAAAGGAGCATTTCGTGGCCTGTCTCTCGACCCGGCAATGTGCCTGCCAGGCAGATACATGCTTCGTTTCCGATATGTCACCGTTTCGCCGGAATTCCGTTTCAAAAGTCATTTAGCTTCCGCGGCGTGCACCAAACAAATCTGCTTACGTGTTCAAGAAGCCGCATTAATGCCGCGTGTGCGGCCTTCGCCATCCTGTCGGTCCGGGCTCTTGGCCAAACGGCCGCGCCCGCTCCCGACCAGGCGGTCCGGCTCGACGAAGTGGAGGTCTTCAGTGCAAAGACCTCCGCCCAGACCCAGGCGGTCACCGACAGCAACCTCAACACCCTGGAACCCCAGTCGGTGATAAGCGCCCAGACGATCAACAACGAGATCGCCCCGACCGCCGACTACGCGACCATTGCGAACATCGCCCCGAGCATCGCCAACATCGAGACCGAGGGACCGGGCCTGAGCGAATCGAAGATGCTCTCCATGCGCGGCTTCCAGGACGGCCAGTACAACGTGACCTACGACGGCATACCCTTTGGCGACGCCAACGGCCAGTCCCACCACACGACCAGCTACTTTCCCGCGAAGGTCATCGGCGGCGAGGTCATCGACCGCGGACCGGGAACGGCCGCTGACATCGGGGAAAACACATTTGGCGGGTCGATCGGGATCCTCTCCAAGGATCCGCGCCCCGACCAGGCGGCCGTCCTCACCCTGTCCGACGGAACCTGGAACACCTTCCTCGGCAACCTTGAGGTGAACAGCGGCATCCGGCCCCGGCTCAAAGGGGCCTCGTTTGTCGCTACCTACCAGTACATGAGCTCCGACACGTATCGGACCTTCGCCTACCTTCAGCGCAATACCTATTACTTCAAGTACCTCCAGCCGATCGGCAGGGACGCAACTCTGACGGTCGTCGGCAACTACAACAACATCAAGTTCAACAATCCGGGCACCGTCACCCAGGCGCAGATCAACGCGTACGGGCGGAACTTCGGACTCGATAACAATCCCTTCGACACGAACAACCTATACTACCCGTACAATTACCAGCAGAAGCAGGCGGACTTCGAGTACATCGGCCTCAGCGCAAAGCTCGGGAGCGGCATCGCGCTCCTGAACAAGGCCTACACGTACGCCTACAACAACGACAGCCATGAGAAACCGGTCGATCCGGTGATTGGCGGCACGACCAAGTTCCCGGGAACGACGGCGCTCTACACGGGCCCGGCCTACGTCAACAATTCCCCCAACACGCTCCCCAATACGGGCGAGGGCAACCCTTCCTCCTCGGGAATTGCGAGCAACAACGACCCCGGCGGCCAGATCAAGGTCAACGCCTACCGGGCGATCGGCGACTACCTGGCGCTGTCGCACGGCGCAAATACGTCGCTCGAGGAGAAGGTCGGCATCTGGGCCGAGTATGAAGTGGCCGACCGCTATGACTACGCTCTCGACTACAGTCCGGCCTACCTGGCGGCAAATCCCCTCTATGCCTACAGGTTCGGGGCCTTCGACCCTTCGACAGGCGTGAAAAGCAATACGGTCATGCCCGGCTGGCAGTGGAACATGCATGTCTACAACAAGACGTTCCAGCCTTACGCGGACGTCATCTGGAAGCCCGTGCCCAACCTCACGATCGAGGCCGGCGCCAAGGACTCGAACTTCACGATCGACCTCGAGGCCCCGCTCAATCAGGGCACATTGCAGCCGGATTTCACGAACAACACCTACACCAATGTGGAGCCCCATTTCTCGGCCAATTACTCCTTCGCGTCGAATTGGTCGGCCTACGTGCAGCTGGCAAAGGGGATCGCCTACCCCATCGTTACCGACGAGGAGAACGTCCCGAACGACCCGAAGGACTTGAAGGCGACCGGCACGTCCTACAACCCGGCAAACCTGAAGGAGCAGACGACGGTCAACTACCAGATAGGCACCGTCTACAAGACGGACCGGTTCAATGCAGATGTCGACGCCTACCTGATCGACATCAACAACCTGGTCTCCTCGGTGACGGATCCCAACGACTCCGCAAACACGCTCGCCTTTCAATCCAAGGGCGCCTGGCTGAGTGGCGTTGAAGCCCAGGCCACCTGCTACCTCGGCGGCGGACTGAGCATTTATGCAAACGGGTCCCTCAACCGGGCGACCTACAAGACCAATCCCGGAGTCCCGTCATTCAATGTCGCCTCCCTGGGAGCGTACGGCGCGAACGGTGTGCCTAACTCCACGGCCAGCGTGGGCGCGGTCTTCAACCAGTCTGGCTGGTTCGCCTCCCTCGACAACAAGTACATCGGCCCGTTCGTCATCTATTCGAGCGCCCTGGTGAATCCCGATCTCGGCCTGAACGGGCAGACGACGACCGGACAGCCCGGAGGGACTCCCGTTTCGGTCCTGTCGTCCGAGGATCCGGGCTTCTGGATGACGGATCTGGCCGGCGGGTATGCGTTCAAGATGCCGGAGGGGAGTTTCATTCACTCGATAAAGGTCAAGCTCCAGATCGACAACCTGCTCAATCGCAAGGTTCAGGTTCTAAGCTCCGTCTCCGGTTCCGGCAACGGCTACAATGTGTTGCCGACGACTAGCTATTTCCTGACGGTTTCGACGGAATTCTGACCGCCCCCCATGATCACCCTTAAGCCTGCACGCAGCCATTTCCGGATCGCAGCCCTGCTTTTCACCCTGGCGGCCGCCTGGGCCCGGGCCGACGGCCCGTACCTGCACGGATTCGATGCGATCGCTCTTCTGCCGCCGCCGCCAGCGCTCCATTCGCCCGAGGACCAGGTCGACCGCGAGACGGCGTTCCGCGTCTACTCTGAGCGCACTGCTGATGAGATCGCCACCGGCAAGGCCGAGCACAAGGTTACCATCTTCGCCTTCGCCCCGGCGATCGGCCCCTTCTTCACGGCGGCTCGATTCCCGAGGACCGATGCCCTGTTCAAGGAGGTGGATGCCGAGGCCAAGCAGGTCATCGACGGGGCAAAGGGCACCTGGAAGCGGCCGCGCCCGTTCGTCGCCGATCCGGCCCGCTTCACCGAGCCCGGAGACCCGGAAAAGACTCCGGACTACCCGAGCGGACATTCCACGCGCGGCACGGTTTTCTCCATTCTGCTGGCTGAGATCTTTCCAAACCGGCGCGAGGCGATCCTGGCAAAGGGCCGGGACATCGGCTGGGTGCGGGTCGAGATCGGCGTTCACACGCCCCTGGCAATCTACAGCGGACGGGTGCTCGGCCAGGCCCTCGCGGAAAAGTTTCTGCGCG
Source organism: uncultured Opitutaceae bacterium (assembly GCA_964605835.1). Lineage (GTDB taxonomy): Bacteria > Verrucomicrobiota > Verrucomicrobiia > Opitutales > Opitutaceae > Palsa-1447. The sequence continues at coordinate 19,228 of CAZSEH010000004.1, read as the reverse complement.
ATCCCGCATTCCAGGCCGACCTGGCTGCGGCCAAGGCGGAGGCGGCGGCCGCGAATCCTTAGCGCGGGGCCGGAGCCGGGCCGGTCATTTCTCCAGCCAGACGTTCTTGAAGCGCACAAAACCCAGTTTTGAAGGAGGCCAGCCACGCACCCATGGCTGGATCAGGTAGGGTTGCTCGCCGAAAAACACGGGGATCAAGGGTGCCTGGTCGAGAAGGATCGCCTCCGCCTTTTGGAACAGCGCGTAGCGGGTGCCGTTGTCCGCAGCGTTCGCCGCCCCTTCGATCAACCGGTCGTAGTCCGGGTTGCTCCAGCCCGCCCAGTTGTTTCCGCCGCCTGTCACCATCATGTTTAGAAATGTCGACGGATCCGCATAGTCGGCTATCCACGCCGAGAACGCGATCGAATAGTTCCCGTCCTGCTGGTTCTGAAACAGCGTCTTCTGCTCCTGGGGCGTGATCGTTATGTGAACGCCGAGGTCGCGGGCCCAGCGCGACTGGATGACCTCCAGGGTCCTCACGGAAGAGTCGGACGAATACGACAAGGCCTCGAACGCGGGCAGGCCGCGGCCGCCCGGATAACCGGCCTCGGCCAGCAGGCGGCGCGCCTCGGCAACATCGTCGGGAACTTCCGCCTGTGCCGTGTAGCCCGCGCAATCGGGCGGAGTGAAGGAATGCGCCGGGCTTCGCGAACCCTCCAGGACGTCGCGCGCGATTTTCGTCCGGTCGACATCGAGGGCCAGCGCGCGGCGCAGCTTGGGATTGTCCAGCGGCGGCCTCCTGACATTGATGAACACGTAATAGGTCGCCAGGCGGGAATCGATCCGCAGCAGCTCCGGGTGTTCGCGTCTGTAGGTCTTGATCCGGGCGATCGGCAGGCTGTACGTGACCTGCAGCTGGCCGGAACGGAAGGCTGCCTCCTCGGATTCGGTGTTCTCGATCGGGAAGAACTCGATCCGGTTGAGCCGCACATGGGCCGCATCCCAATAAAGGGGATTCTTCTCGACGATAATCCGGCTGTTCGGAACCCATTCCTTCAGTGTGAACGGGCCGTTGCCGACCAGGTTGCCTGCGCGGGTCCAGCGCGTTCCCTTCTGGTCGAAGCGGCCGAACTTCTCGATCGTGGCCCGATGAACCGGAAGCCAGGTCGTGTGGGACGCGAGCCCGGGGAGGTACGGGGTGGGCCTTTCCAGCGCGATCCGCAGGGTGGTTGCGTCCACCGCGTGCGCGCCCACAAGGGAGAAATCGGTGATCCGGCCCTCGTTGTAGGCTCTGGCGTTCCTGATCGGCCACAGCATGTACGAATACGTCGCCCCGAACGACGGCGTGAGAATCCGCCGGAATGAATACACGAAGTCATCGGCGGTGACCGGGTCGCCGTTCGACCAGCGGCCCTTGGGACGCAGGTGGAATGTGTAGACAAGGCCGTCCGGCGAAACGTCCCACCCTTCGGCGGCGGCCGGCACCGGTTGCGTAGTCTTCTCGTCGATGAGGGTCAGGCCCTCGAAAAGCGCATAATCGATGTTGCTGTCCGTCCAGGCGTAGGCCGCGTCCGGGTCGAGATCGGCGGGCTCGGCCACATTTCCCAGGAGAAGGGTTTGCGTGCGCACACCGGCGACCGCCTCGGTCTCGGGCCGGCTGCAGCCGGCAGCGATGAGAAGTGGAAGGGAAACGAACAGCGGCCGGAGAAAAGGCGGAAAGAGATCCTGGGCGAAGGAACGCATGAAGGAAACAACCATGCCCAGCTTCCCCGTTTTGACCAGCGAAAGCCCGGCGGCGGGCCGGTGCCGACCGCCGCCAAGTTCAGGGATTTTCGCATGCTTTTCAGCGTTTGGCCAAATCGATGAAGGTCATCGAATCGATCCCGCCCAATCTCGACTCGCGAACTGCATGCTCATGGCTCTAGATTCGGGTATCCACATGGCGCAACCCAGTTGCCTGGGCGCCGGTGGGACCGCCAGCCATGCCAGCGAATTCCCCTCCAGCAGGCGCCAAAACTCCGGGCCGAAGTCCCTCCCGGCGGGCGGACTGGTTCGGGCTGGCCGCCGGAGCCGTGCTTGCGATGGGAGCTTTCGCGGCCTACTGCAGGACTTTCTCCGTGCCGCTCCTGCTCGACGACACCGGCTCAATCGCGGACAACCCCACCATCCGGCACCTGTGGCCGATCTGGCCCGTTCTGGCGCCCCCGTCCGGCGGCGTCACCGTCAGCGGACGGCCCGTCCTCAACCTGACTCTGGCGATCAACTACGCCCTTGGCGGGACCCGGCCATGGGGCTACCACGCGGTCAATCTCGCAATCCACGTTCTCGCCGGCCTCACCCTGTTCGGGATCGCGCGCCGGATGTTCCGTTCAGGCGCTACCGCGGCCTTTGCCATCGCGCTGATCTGGACCCTGCATCCGCTGCAGACCGAATCGGTGACCTATATCATCCAGCGGGCGGAATCGCTCATGGGCCTGTTCTACCTGCTGACCCTGTATTGCTTCATCCGGGGCGCAAAGGAACGGTCTTCATTCCCAGTCGGGGATGCAGTCCGCCAAGACTCGCTCCCAGCGGGCGGCGGCGGAGCGGGCAAAAAGGCCGCCAGGCGCCTGTCCTGGTTTTGGTTCGGGCTTTCGTGGCTGGCGTGCCTTTTCGGCATGGGCACCAAAGAGGTCATGGTTTCGGCTCCGGTTGTGGTCCTGCTGTACGATCGCACGTTTGTGGCGGGAAGCTTTCGCGAAGCCTGGCGGCGGCGGCGGTCGGTGCACCTGGGATTGGCGTCCACGTGGATTCTCCTGGGATGCCTTGTGATGGGCGAAGGCGGCAACCGCAGCGGGTCCATGGGCTTCGGCGTGGGCTCTTCATGGCGGGCCTACTGCGTGACCCAGCTGCAAGCCGTGACGCACTACCTTCGGCTGGCCGCGTGGCCCAAGCCCCTGGTGTTTGAGTACGGAAACCAGGCGGCGGGGGATGCCTGGCAGGTCCTACCGTCAGCCTGCCTCATCGCGACCCTGGCGGCGGCCACGATCGTGGCCCTGAAGCGCTGGCCGGCCTGGGGCTTCCTGGGTTTCTGGTTCTTTGCAATTCTGGCTCCGACGAGCCTGGTCTCGGGCGCGACACAGGCGATTGCCGAACATCGCATGTACCTGGCGCTGGCGCCGGTCCTGATGGCGATCATCGGCGCAGGCCGCGCCTTGATCCATCGCGGTGCCGGTGCGGGGAATGGGTTAGGCGACCAGGGTCCCGCGACCGGCCCGGCCGATGCGGCGGCCTGGGAGCGCTGGGCGGCGGCCGGGGCGGTCGTCCTCGCCATCGTCTGCGGCGGCGCAACCGTCCGGCGCAATGAGGACTACCGCAGCGATTTTGCCATCTGGAGCGACACGGTGGCGAAACGACCCGACAACAACCCGATTGCCCGCAACAACCTGGGCTCCGCCCTGGCGCAGATTCCGGGAAGATTGGACGACGCAATCGCACAATTTGAGGAGGCCCTGCGGCTGAGGCCGGACTACGTCGAGGCCCAATACAATCTCGGCAGCGCATTGTCCCAAAAACCGGGGCGCCAGAACGACGCGGTCGCCCACTTCGAAGAGGCTCTCCGCCTGAAGTCGGCCTTTGCCCAGGCGCACGGCGATTTTGACCTGGCGCGCGACGATTTTGCCGCCGCTCACAACAATCTTGGTCTGGAGTGGGCGAGCCAGCCGGGGAGGGCGAAGGAGGCAATCGCGCAGTATGAGGACGCGCTGCGCCTGAAACCGGACTATGCCGATGCGCGCAACAACCTCGGGGCGACCCTCCAATCCCTCGGCCGCCTGCCCGAGGCGATCGCCCAGTTTGAGGCCGCCGTCGGCCTCAGTCCCACCGAGGCGAAGATCCACCTCAATCTCGGGCTCGCGCTCGCCGCGAGCGGGCGAGGATCCGAGGCCATCGCGCAATATGAGACGGCACTCAGCCTGGATCCCGGTCTTGCCGAGGCCGCCTTCTTTCTCGGAGTCGCCCTTGTGGACGCCAATCGCCTTGCCGAGGGCATCGCCAGCTACGAACGGGCCATCGCCATACGGCCCGCATACGACGTCGCCCACAACAATCTGGGAATCGCCCTCTGCAATTCCGGCCGGACAGCCGAGGCGTTGCCGCACTATGAGGCGGCAATCCGAATCAACCCCGGCTATTTTGAGGCCCGCTACAACCTGGGATTGGCCCTTTCCGGCCTCGGCCGCACGCCCGAGGCGGCCAGCGCCTTCGAGGAGGCTGTCAAGCTGGCGCCGGGAAACGCCGTCGCGCACGAAAATCTGGGCCATTGCTGGGCGGCCATGAAGCAGTTCGACAAGGCGTTGGCTGAATTCAAGATAGCCGCCCAACTCAGGGTCGCAAGGTAGGCTTTGACGGATCGCCGGTTGCTGGGACGGGGGCCGCAAACTTTCTTCGGTTGTGCGGGAACGATGGGCGCCCCCCGGAAATCCAAAATGGATGCTATACTACTCTACAGAACGGAATGCTCACCAAAAAGGACCCTCATGAAAACAAATATGAAACTCGCAACGACAATCGCGGTCGCCGCCGCCTTGTTCGGCGCTGTCGGCGGAAAAGCTTCGACGAGCGACCTGACTGATGCCTTCGTGAACCAGAACACGACCCGGAATTCCCGACCGGCCGACAAGGCAATCAGCGACGCGATGTTCTCAGCCCGCAAGTCGGTTTGCTCTGAAATCGATGCCAGGGTCGAGGTGAGCGAAACGATCATAACCCGGCTGAGGGCCTATTCCGACAACCTGGGCTCCGACGCCAGGACTAGCTTCGAGGCCGCCGCCAAGGACGCCAGTGCGCGGGAGAAGGACCTGAAGAACAGCCTGGACGCAGCCGCGGATGCCGGAGCCGGCAACTGGGAGGCAGCGCGGGCGTCCGTTGCCGTGAACTACAATCTGTACGTTGCGGCGGCCACGCGCGCCGAGACCCTGGTGCTCGCGAGAATCGCGGCGTCCGCTTCGGCCACTGTCGCCAGCATCGTGAAGTGACCGGATAGACGTCTGGAGCGCTGCGATTCCGGTCGCGGCGCGAAGCGAGAATGCCCCGGGAGAGAAACACGGCTCTCCGGGGTGTTCTCATTTCCGCGTGGCGCGGGTCGAATCATCGAATCTTCTGCATTTGTGCGGGAACGACTGCCGCCCGGGGCAAATCCAAGGCGTGTTCTGAATAACCTGAAAACAAGGACACCCATGAAGACGGACATCAAACTCACGCAGATTGCCTCGATTGCCGCAGCGTTATTCGGCGCTGCCAGCCTTGCCGCCGCCCCAGCCACCCCCGTTGGAGTGAACCCGGGCGTCGGCGCGGTCGGCAACGTCGCCGGCGGAATGCATGGGCCGGCATTCGGCGGCTTTGGTTCAGCCTCCTCAACCGGCGCCGCGGCCATACCCGGCAGCACAAACGTCGGCTCGGCCGCGTCGGGCGGCGTTTCTGCGACCGGCGCACCGGGGCTCTCCGCCGGAGGCAATGCATCCGGGATTGAAACGATAGGCATGCGCCAGGCGCGTCTCAGCGCGCAGACCGCCGACAACACCTCCGTCCACGGCGTCAACGCCAATGCGGGCGGGATGGATTCGCTCAACGCGGGCCTGAACACCGGGCCGGCCATCGATGGGATCCGGGCGACGAAGTTCGCGGCCCGCGACAAGCTAAGGGCAGACGTCGACGCAAGCATCGGAGCCGGCGAGCGGACCATGAGCAGGATCGAAGCCGGGATCAAAGATGCAAAGGAAGCGTCGCAGGCGGATTTCAGACTGGCGCAAAAGGCGGTGATCGCCCGCGAAAAGGACCTCAAGGCAAGTGTGGCCGCCACGGCCGGCGCCACCGCGGATACGTGGGTGCGCTCCCGCCAGAGGGTCGCCGTCGCCTTCAGCGCATACGCGGCCGGCGTTGCCCAGGCCCGATTGAAGGCCACGGAGGCGTCGACGGGGGCGCATGCGAATGCCTCGGCCACGGCCGCTCTCGCGATGGAGTCCACCCCGGCGGAGATCAGCGAAGCGTCGCTCGATGCCAGGGATAGGATCGATACGGACCTAAGAATGAAAATGGAGACCAGCGAGAAGGCGATGGCCCAGCTTGCGGATAGGTCCGCTGACCTGGGCGCCGACGCAAAGGCAAACGTCAAGGCGGCCGTGAAGGAGGCGAATGCCAGGGAGAAGGACCTGAGGAAAAGCCTGAAGGCCTCCGCCCGGGCCGGAGCCGACACTTGGGAGGATGCCCGCTCATCGGTCGCCTTGAACTACAATCTGTACGCAGAGGCTGTCGCGCACGCCGAATCTGTTGCGATGGCGCAAGCCGCCGCTTCGGGCTCGGCCACCGTTGTCAGCACGGTCAAGTAACCGGATCTGACGGGGAAACGGCGGAGGAGCGACCCGAAGTCACCTCCGCCGCGCGGCGACCACCGAATCGTTGCCGTCGCCCCGGCGGATGAGCCTTGTTCCCGTAAACCCGGCCGACCGGAGATCCTCCTTCAGCTCCTTGAACGTGAAGGTCCCTCCCCTTGGGGTTCCCGCGAGCATGTTGACCGCAAAGAGGGCGCCGGTCACCGGCGCCGTCCGGGATTCCTCCATGACAACGTCCCTGACCGCTATCCGCCCTCCCCTCTCCAACGCCCGGAAGACCTTTCGGAAAAGCCGGCGGTTCTGCTCGCGCGAATTCTGGTGCACGATGGCGCTTATCCAGGCCAGGTCCGCACCTTTCGGCAACTCGTCCCGGTAGAAGTCTCCGCCCACGAGCCGCACCCTCCCCTCCATTCCCAATTTCCGCAAACGCCGTCTGGCCATCGGGACAACATGCGGCAGGTCGAAGATCGTCGCCCTGCCCGCCGGATTCGCCTTCAGGAAGGCGATTGTCCAGGTGCCCGAGGCCCCCCCGACATCCAGGAGGTGCTTGAACGGCAGCGGCTGGATTTCACGGACAAGCCGGGGGGAGATCCGGGAATTCAAGTCGTGCATCCCGCCGATGAATGCCTCGGCGTCCTTCCGAAGGCCTCGGACGCTCGGGACGCACGCTGCCGGCCTCCCCAGTCTGGCCACCCGCGCAAGCTGGGCCCATCGGCGCAAACAATTGGCGTGGTGCTGGCTCATGGCCAGGACACTGTCCGGCCCGCCCGCCGTCAGGATCGAAGCGACGGCCCCCGGCACAGCATAGCGTCCGCCGCCTTTCTTCAGCAGACCCAGGGCCGCAAGGGCATCGAGCAGAATCGTCACCGCCCGCAGGTCGCCCCTGGCTTTGCCGGCAACTTGCGCAGCCGTCAGGCGGCCGCCGGCCATCGCGTCAAAAAGCTCCAGGTCCACCGCCGCCGCGAGCACGCACGCCTCCCGATAACCCTTCGCCATATCCAGCGCCTTTTCGGCAGTCCATTTCGTGGGCATGATCCACAGTGAACAAACAGAAGCCCGGCTTCAAACAGATCCGGCTCGCCGTCCCGGACGCCATTGTCGCTTGGCAGTCAAGACGCCGTTCAACCTGCAAGCCGCGATGGGGACAGCGGCCGTGCCCCGGTCCGGTCCCCAGGCTCATCGCAATGCGTGTTCAAGAATGGCGCCCGAGAAAAGCATCATCTCAGCACGAACCTGAGGACTCGCTCGACGACCCTGCCATACGGCGGGCGCAGCAGGCCGACAAAGCTGAGGCGCGACTGCAGGAACACTCCCTTGCGCTTCGAAAACGTGTTGAACCCTTCTTCGCCGTGGTAGTGCCCCATGCCGCTCGACCCGACACCTCCAAAAGGAAGGGCGTCCTGGGCGATGTGGAAGATCGTGTCGTTGATCGTGACGCCCCCGGATAGCGACTCGGCCAGGATCCGCCGGACGCGGGCAGGGTCGTTGTCGAAATAGTAGAGGGCCAGCGGCCTCGGGTGGTCGGTCACGTAGCCGAGTGCCTCCTCGACCGTGCGGTAGGTTTTCACCGGAAGCACGGGCCCCATGATCTCCTCCTGCATGATCCGCATTCCCTCGCCAACTCCCAGGATGAGAGTGGGAGCGAACTTTCGGGCGGACTCGGAGGCTCCGCCGGCGAGCTCGATCACCTGCGCCCCCTTGTTCGCGGCATCGTTCACGCACTCCCGAAGGCGCGCATAGTGCCGGGCGCTGATGATTGATGTGAAGTCCGGGCTCGCCGCGCCGCCGGGGTACAGCCGCCCAACCGCCTCGCGGGCCGCGGCGATGAAGTCCGCCTCGGTTCCCTCCGGAATCAACGCGTAATCCGGCGCTATGCACGTCTGGCCCGCGTTGAGGCATTTGCCGGCAAGAATGCGCCGCACCGCCGTCTCGATCGGAAAGCCGGGTGCGATGATGGCGGGGGATTTCCCCCCCAGTTCAAGGGTGACCGGCGTGAGATTTTCCGCGGCGGCGCGCATCACCTCGCGCCCCACCGCCGTCGATCCGGTGAAAAGCAGGTGATCGAACGGCAGGGAGGAGAAGGCCTGCGCCGTCTCGATTCCTCCGGTCACGACGGCCACGCGGTCCCTCGGAAAATAGCGGGCGATCAGCCGGGCCAGCAATTCGCTGAAATGAGGCGTGAATTCGGAAGGCTTGAGGATCACCCGGTTGCCGGCCGCGAGCGCGGAGGCGAGCGGGCCCGCCGAAAGGTAGAGCGGATAGTTCCAGGGCGCGAGCACGCCGACCACGCCGAGCGGCTGTTTCACCACCTCCGCCCGGCCGGCCCAGAACCAAAGCGAGACGGGCTTGCCCTCGGGGCGCATCCACTGCGCGACATGGGAGCGGGCATGCTTGGCGGCCATCAGGGAGGGGAAAACCTCCAGCAGCTTTGTCTCGTGCAGGGAACGATGCCCGAAATCCGCATCGATGGCGGCGGCCATGTCGTCGATGTTATCGGTCAGCAAGCGGCAGAGGGTGCCGAGGTGGGCCCGCCGCTCGCTCGCCGGCGGATTTGGCTGCCGGCGGAACGCCGCGCTCTGGGCGCTGAATAAATCCCGCAGTTCGTCAAGCTGGCGGGCGGGGTCCGCCGGGGCTGGCATGTCCAGATCCATTGTCCGACGAGTAACCCGAACATTTCACGAACACGAGAGAAGATCACCGAAAATGACGGAGCAGGTGAAGCGCGTAAGTGCGGAGATGGAGTCAGCCCCGGAGCGAAGCGAAGGGGTTCGCCGCCTTCGCGGGACGGCATCCTCCAAACGCGGGTTGCGCTCCAGCCCTGTTTTCCCCTGACTAGAGAACGATTGCGCCCCATCGTCGCATGGTCCCGCTTACGCCATGGATTACCCCTATGACTTTGTTGTGATTGGCTCCGGCTTTGGCGGCAGCGTTTCCGCGCTGCGCCTGGCCGAAAAGGGATACCGGGTCGCCGTGGTCGAGCAGGGCCGGCGCTGGACCGCAGGCAACCTTCCGCACACCAACTGGAATCTCGCCAAGTGGATCTGGCTGCCCTCGCTGGGCCTTCGCGGATTTTTCGCCATGCGGTTCTTCAAGCACCTGGTGGTCCTGCATGGAAATGCCGTGGGAGGCGGATCGATCACCTACGGGAACGTGCTGCTTGTGCCGCCCGACAGCGTGTGGGGGCAGGGCAGCTGGGCCGGCCTGAACGACTGGACGCGCGTGATGCCCGGCCATTATGCGACCGCCAGGCGCATGCTCGGCGTGACGACAAATCGCCGCCTCGGGCCCGCCGACACGCGCCTTCGGGAAATGGCGAAGACAATTGGCGCGGAGGGTTCCTTCTACCCCACCGAGGTCGGCGTCTTTTTCGGCAGGGATGGCGATGAGCCCGGCACGACGTACGCCGATCCTTACTTCGGGGGCGAAGGGCCCGATCGCAAGTCCTGCACATCCTGCGGCGGTTGCATGGTGGGATGCCGGTTTGACGCAAAGAATACGCTCGACAGGAATTACCTGTACCTGGCGGAGAGGAAGGGCGCCGAGGTGATCGCAGAGTCAAAGGTCGTCGACGTGCGGCCTCTCCCGGACAGTCCCGATGGATCGGCCGGGTACAGCGTCGAGGTGGTTTCGGTGGCGAAGGGGTCCCGCGGACGCAGACAGACGATCGCCTGCCGCGGAGTCGTGTTTGCCGCCTCATCCCTGGGGACCCAAAACCTGCTGTTCCGCCTTAGGGAGGGGAATTCGCTGCCGCGCATCTCGGGGACGCTGGGAACCCACGTGCGAACCAATGCCGAATCGCTGATCGCAGTCAGGTTTCCGCGGTCAAGGGTCGACTTGTCGAAGGGCGTCGCCATCGGGTCAGGCATCTACATCGACGACCATACGCACATTGAGGCCGTTCGCTATCCCAACGGTTCGGACGCCATGAGCCTGGTCGCGACCGTCATGGCCCGCAGGCGCCCCGGGCGGGCGCCCCTGCTGAACTGGCTGGCCGCGCTGGCCAGCCTGTCGCTCAGGAGGCCGATTGCCACTTTCCGGGTCCTCTTCCCATTCGGCTTTGCACGGGAGACCATCATCCTCCTTTGCATGCAAACGCTGGACGGCCATCTCACAATGCGCCTGAAGCGGCGCTGGTTCTGGCCTTTTTCCAGGCAGCTGACGACTCACGGCCGGAAGATTCCGGCCTACATTCCAAAGGCGCATGACTTTGCCATCAAGGCCGCAGAGGCGACGGGCGGCGTTCCGCTGGCCTCCATCGCCGAAATCCTGATGAACGTGCCGATGACGGCGCATTGCCTCGGCGGAGCGGCGATGGGGCGCACCGCCGCAGACGGCGTCTGCGACTCGAAAAATCGCGTGTTCGGCTACCGCAACCTGTACATCTGCGACGGGTCGATGCTGGGGGCCAACCTGGGCGTCAATCCGGCCCTGACCATCACCGCCCTGACCGAGCACGCAATGAGCCATATTCCCGAGAAGGCCGGACGGACCTGGTGTGCGACCGACGGGAAAGGCCCGGCAGAGGGTCAATAAGCGCGCCCTTGGCGCCGTGCTTCCGGGGTGCGGACCCCGTTTTTGATATCGCGAACTGCGATATCAAAGGGCCACACTCTCCGGGATTTTGCGGAGAGTCCAGCCTACCGCGGCCTCCACAGACGCTTTGACGCCGCGCATGGATCGGATTTGATTCTCCGATGCAGATCACCGAACTCAACCACGTCGCCCTCCATGTCAGCTCCGTTGAATCCAGCTCCCGCTTCTACGGCGAAACTCTCGGCTTCCCGGCATTGCCCAGGCCGGCATTCACCTTTCCGGGCGCCTGGTTTCGGCTTGGTCGCAACCAGGAGTTGCACCTGATCGGCGGGAAACTGGCTGAGCCGCTCACGGAAGAGACCCGCGGCGGCCATTTCGCCATGCGGGTGGACGACATTGGCGAGGCGGCGAAGCTTCTGAAGGGCAAGGGCGTCAAATTTCGCTCCACACGCCGGCCCGACGGAGCCCAGCAGATCTTCTTTGAGGATCCCGACGGGCATCAGCTGGAATTTTTCGTGGGCCCCTGAGATCGGACGCGCGGGCCGCCCGCGCCCATGATCGCGGCCTTGCGTCATTTCCGAAGACTCTTAACGAACGCGACCACAGCTTCGATTTGATCGGACGCCAGGGTGTCCTTGAATGCAGGCATGACCGGTCCGCGCTGGTCCTTGAAACCCTCGGTCACTTGCTTCCTGATTTCGGCGTCGGTCAGTTTGCTCTCGGTCAGGTCCTTCGCACGCAACATCCGGCCAGCCGGGGTGTGTGCCTTGCCGTCCTGGCCATGGCAGGGAACGCAATTTGCGACAAACACATCCTTCCCGCCGGCGCCAAGGACGGGTTGCGAAAGGAGCGCGGCCAAGGAAAGCAATGCAATGGTTTGTTGTTTCATGATGGGGGCTGAGCCTTTAACTACGCTCATCCCTGCTGAAAAGTCAGCTGGAAATCGGAGGCGCGGGCGAAATCCAAAGGAGGATTCCGGCTCGTCAGTCCCGGGGCTGGCAAGACGCATCCCGTTTCCCTGCACCGCGCCGGGGGATCGAGCCGTCGGATTTTTTCCTCGTCAGGCCTCGTTCTTTTCCCGCTTATCGGCATGCTTCAGCATGTGGCACGGATTGGACCCATCCCCCTCCCTCGGATAGACGTTTGTCCGCACCCAGCCGAACCGTGCGCACCTGGCCGATGAGCAGCATCTTCCAAACAGTCCCCCTCCGCCGCCGGATTCTTGCCGCCGTCGTGCTGGCCGGCGCGGTCGCCGCCGCGTACTTCAACTCATTGCACGGCGCCTTCGTCTGGGATGACATCCCCACCATTGTTGAGAGCGCTTCGTTCGAGCATCTTGCATCCGTTCTCGACCGGCCGGCTGCGGTCAACACAACAAGCGGACGACCGCTGGTCAGCCTGTCCCTCGCTCTCAACTACGCCCTCGGCGGCCGGAACCCGGCGGGCTACCATGTCTTCAACGTGCTCGTTCACGCGGCTGCGGCGCTGGCCCTCTTCGGCTTCGTCCGCCGGCTCGCCCTGCTGCCGCGGTGGGCCGGACGCTTCGAACCCAACGCCACCGGACTGGCCTTCGTAGTGGCTGCGGTGTGGGCCCTCCATCCGCTGCAGACCGAGGCGGTCGCCTACGTCATCCAGCGCGCGGAATCCTTGATGGGTTTGTGTTATCTCCTCACGCTTTGGCTGTTCCTGCGGTCCGCGGAATCGCGCCGCCCCGGCCTTTGGCGCACGCTGGCCGTCGTTGCCTGCGCGCTCGGCATGACGGCAAAGGAAGTCATGGTCTCCGCGCCAGTCGTGGTGCTTTTGTTCGACCGCACCTTCCTCGCCGGTTCCTTCCGCCGGGCACTGGCTTCGAAGAGGCTGTTTTACAGCGCGCTGTTCGGCACCTGGCTGATCCTGTTCTGGCTGGTGGCCAGCTTGGGCGGCAACCGCAGTGGCAGCACCGGTGGCTTTTCCGCCCATGCCGAATGGGTGCCCTATTGGCTGACACAGTTTCCGGCAATCGCCACCTACCTCAAGCTGGCCTTCTTCCCCTACCCTCTGATCTTCCAGTACGGAACGTCTTGGCTGCCGAACGCAGCGGCCGCCCTGCCCTTTGCGCTGGTCGTCGTGCCGCTGTTGGGATTGACCGTTGTCGCCCTCTTTCGCTGGCCGGCCGCGGGGTTTTTCGGTTTTTGGTTCTTCTCGATCCTGGCCGTCACCTCGTTTCTTCCCGGCACGGTCGACATGATCGTCGAGCACCGGATGTATGTCGCGCTCGCGCCCCTATGGATTCTCGTTGCAGCCGGGCTCTATCAGTGGCGGCAGCGCCCGGCGCTCGCCGTCCTGGGCGCCGCGGCCCTGGCTTTTGCGGCGCTAACTGTCGTCCGCAACCGCGACTACCGGAGCCCATTGACCTTGTGGACCGACAACGTGGCGAAGCGGCCTGAAAACGCCTTCGCCCGTTTCAATCTCTCCGCCGAGTTGCTGCGCGAGCCCGGGCGCGCCGCCGACGCCCAGGCCCAGCTCGAAGCCGCCGTAAGGCTAAATCCCGATCTGTGGATGGCGCATTACAACCTGGCGTTGCTGCTTGAGCAGCAGCCCGGCCAGGAGGACGGGGCGATTGCCCACTTCACGGAGACGGTCCGCATTGCTCCCGGCAATGCCCAGGCGCACAACAGCCTCGCGGTGCTCTTGTATCAGCGCGGGCGGCTCGAGGAGGCCTGCTCGCACCTTCAGTCAGCTGTGCAGTCCGACCCCTCCAATCGTCTGGCCTGGCTCGGCTTGGTGCAGTTGCTCGGGCAACTGGCCCGACCGGACGCCGCCATCGACGCCTGTGCGGCCCTTGTGCGAGCGCATCCCGACTTCGCAAACGGACAGGCCGAACTTGGAGTCCTGCTCGCAACGCGGCAAAGGCCGGCCGAGGCCATCCCTCACCTGGAAGCCGCCGTGCAGCTGGACCCGCAACTTGCCGCCGCCCATTTCAACCTCGCGCGCCTGCTCTCGGCCGATCCGCAGAGGCGCCCGCAGGCCCGCGCCGAAGTGCTGAAGACGCTGTCGCTGGATCCCGCCTTCCCGGGCGCGCGGGCCCTGCTTGGGCAATTGGATGCCGCGCAGAAGTAAGACTCGTCCCACAATCTCAATTCAATCGGGCGGTGCGCCAATGATCGAAGCCTTGTCCACCAGTCCGCGCGGCGGCCCGGAGAGGGCCTCCGTAAGGCTCTTCCCGTCGAGTTCGTAGACGAGCACATTGGGAGTGATCCACGCGTCGGGCTCCCGCGCCCGGAGGTAGGCGCACAGGCGGGAGAAACGCAGGAGTTCGTAGATTTGAACGGCCTGAGTTCCATAGGCCGTGTCGATTGGGATTGAAGGCAGCTCGCGACCGATGCCTTGGTAGGACCTCTCGTACTCGCTTCTCCAGGGTCCGCGGATCGGGCCGCTGCCGATACCCTGCAGCATGGTGGCGCAAATGATGTATGTGCCCGGCTTGAGGACTGCCGTGATGGCCGTCCGCCGCTCACTGTCCTGCGGCAGCAGGAATGCGCGGATGCCGTAGTGGTCAATCAAGCCGTTGCCGAAATACGAGAAGTACACCGGCCTGTCGGCCGCCGGGCCCGCCGCCCGGGCATCGATCCAGCGCCTGACCGCGGGGAGATCCTGCCCCCAGTCGCACGAACTGTCGACAAACAGGCGCCATCCGTTCCTGGGGCCGCCTCCGAACTCGTTGACGTAGGCAAGGTAGTTCGGCCGGGCGATCAGGACCTCGACGACGGAACCCGCGAGGATGGCGGCTCCGATTACCGCGCGCCCCCTCCGGCTGTGGAACGGGAAGCGGGCGGCGCCGCCTGCCACGACGAAGAGCATTGGAAAAGCAGGCAGGATGTGGCGGATTCCGATGTTGAACCGGCTCTCTACCGCAATCGCGCCGTAGACAACACCCGTCGCGAGGAACGGGGCCAACCCATAGAGGTCGATCCGCGGGGAGGAAGGCCTGCTTCGGCGCAGGGCAAGTACCGTCGCCGCAGCAGCCAGGCCGAGAGCGAGCAAAAGCGCGGGCGGCGTCTTGAAGAAGGTCACGAGGGGGAAGAAACTCCAGAACCCCACCCATGAATACCGGCCCATGAAGAAGACCAGCCGGTGCAGCTTGAAGAGGAACATATGGACATCGAACAGGTAGGCCTCCGGAAGCAGGTGTCCGCGCCTGCACACGTCGACCAATTTCGCGGCGAATCCGGGGTCGGGCTGGGCCCAAATCGATGCGTCCAGGGGAGCGCCGTGCGCGTAGTGGAATCCGTAGACGAGCCAGATGACGCCGTACGCCACAACCGCGGCAGCGGCATTGGCCAGGGCGAGACGCCAGGGGCGCACCGGGCGCGGGCCCGCAGCCCAGCGGACCGCAAGAAGCACGGCGGCGATTGCGGGAAAGACCGCGCCGGTGAACTTGGTGGTCAGCAGCGCCCCGAAACTGATTCCGAATGCCGCCGTCCATGCGAGCGTCGGGCGGTGGATCAGGCGCCAGTAGGCGGCTGCGGCAACCGTGAAGAGGAGCGCTGTCACCATGTCGGTCGTCGCCAGGGCGCTGTTCGACAGGATGACCGGATTGAGGCAATACAGGGCCAGCGTCAGGAGGCCTGCTGCGGGACCGTGCAACCGGCGTGACGCGGCGAAGAGGATCCACCCCAGGGCGACCGCCGCGGCGGCGACCGCCATCCGGCTTGCCATGAGCATAGCCTCCGTTCGGTTTGCCGGGTCGTAGAGGAAGAGCGCGCCGAGGTCGGAAGTCTTCCGGTCGATCACCAGGCCTTTCTCGCTTCGCAGGGCGTCGGGAATCCTGGGCTTGAGCGCGAGGAGCGGCAGCCCGATCCAGATCTCGGAAAGCCTCAGGTTGTCCGCCGGCACCTCCGGGCAGTCCCGGGCGACGTACGAATATCCGGCCAGCATGAGACCGGGTTCGTCATAAGTCGGGGACTTGTCCCAAGCGGCGTCGAAGCAGAGAACGGCGAAAAGCCCCAGGATCGCCGCCGCGAGGCAACCGATGCCGAAATTGGAACGAATTGTGGACACGCGCCGGGCCTTCACCAAGGGCTAGCGCCCGTCACCCGCTAGTCAAGAAGGCAGCCGGAAGTCGCAATCGGGATCAGCGGGAACCGGCGCGGGCAACCCTGGCCCGGGCGGCAATGAGTTTCGGTTCAAAAAAACAGGTGCGGCGTTTGTGATTCGGTCCAACGGCCGCATGTTTGTGGCCGCACAACCCCGGAATCCCCATGAAGCAATCTTCCCTCCTCATCGCCGCGATATTGTCAATTGGCGCGAGCATCGCCCTGGCCCAGCCGGCCGGTGCTCCGCCGGCGAGGCGCGCCGGGGGACGTCCTCCGGCGCCCATACGCGATCCGCTCGCCGCGGGATACGTCAAGGCCGCCGAACTGCCCGACGGCCAGGTGCCGCCGGTAGGGGACGATGGCAATTTCATCATCGGCCCGACACACGCCCCGTCGCCGGAAATGAGCCCGGTCGGGGACGGCGTCCCCAAGGGTGCCATCTACAAATTTACCCTCCGTTCGACCGAGAGCGGCTTTTACCCCGGCATCGCGCGCGATCAGGCCGCGCCGGGTGCGGCGGATCCGACCGCCGCGAACGGAAACACCGTGACCAGCCATGCGGCGCCCTGGACGCGCACGGTCTCGGTGTACGTTCCCAGGCAGTATGTTCCCGGGACGACCGCGCCGTTCATGGTCACCTGCGACGGCGATAGCCGGGCCTTTAACGTGCTCGATCATCTGATCCCGCTGAAGAAGTTGCCGGTGATGATCGTCGTCGCCATCCCCAGCGGCGGCGGCGATGGCCAGGGCAGCGAGCGCGGACTGGAATATGACACGGTGTCCGGCAAGTACAGCGACTTTGTCGAAACCGAGGTCCTGCCGATGGCCGAAAAGGTCGCCAATGTGAAACTGACCAAGGATCCGGACGGCCGGGCCGCGATGGGCACAAGTTCCGGCGGCTCGTGCGCGATGAGCATGGCTTGGTTTCACCCGGAGCGCTATCACCGCGTCCTCACCTTCTCCGGCACGTTCGTCAATCAGCAATGGCCGACCGATCCGCAGTATCCGCACGGCGCCTGGGGATATCACGAGACCCTGATCCCCAACAGCCCCGCCAAGCCTCTGCTCATCTACATGGAATGCGGCGACCGCGACAACTACAACGCACGGGACGGCCTCCACGACTGGGTGCAGGCCAACGAGAACATGGCCAGGGTGCTGGCGGCGAAAGGCTACCACTACAAATTTGTCTTCGCCCGCGGCGCCGGACACACGGACCGGCCGACAATCTCCGAGCTCTACCCAACCGCGCTTGAATGGGTTTGGCAGGGATATCCGATCGCGGGAAATTAGCCTGCCCTCTCCACTTCTTGAATTGAGACCGGCGGCGCGGGCCGAAAAACAAGGACCGCTCGGCGGTTTTCCGAGTGGAGGTTAGGCCGTGGACGGGGGAATGGGGAGAGGGTTGCGCTCCGTAAACTGCGCCTGGTGCCAATAGGGATACGCCCTCGTTGTGGCGCTGGCTGCGTCCAACCTCGCAACCTGCGCCGGCGTGAGATTCCAGCCCACGGCTCCCAAGTTCTGCAGGAGCTGCTCCTCATTTCGCGCTCCGATGATGACGGTGGCCACCGTGGGCCGCTGCAAAAGCCAGTTCAGCGCGATCTGCGGCACGGTTTTCCCGGTCTCCTTTGCGATCTTGTCGATGGCGTCCACCACCCGGTACAGAAGTTCGTTTTCGACCGGCGGTCCGTCAGCCGCAGTGGCGGGCAGCCGGCTCGTCCTGGGCGGAGGATCGCCGCGGCGAATCTTGCCGGTGAGTCGCCCCCATCCCAACGGGCTCCAGACGAGGGCTCCCACGCCCTGGTCCAGCCCGAGCGGCATGAGCTCCCATTCATACTCGCGTCCGACCAGCGAATAATAGGCTTGGTGGGCGACATAGCGCGCCAGGCCGTATCTTTCCGAGACGGCCAGCGACTTCATCAGGTGCCAGCCGGAGAAATTCGAAACGCCAATATACCGGATCTTTCCGGCCCGGACGAAGCCGTCCAGGGTCTGCAGAACCTCCTCGACCGGCGTTTGCGCGTCGAAGCCGTGAAGCTGGTAAAGGTCTATGTAGTCGGTTCCCAGCCGGCGGAGACTGGCCTCGACAGCCTCGGTGAGGTGAAATCGCGATGAGCCCACGTCGTTGTCGCCCGGACCCATGCGGAAGGTGCCCTTGGTGGAAATGAGCACCTGGTCGCGGTGCCCTTTGATCGCAAGGCCCAGGATTTCCTCCGCGGCGCCGATGGAATAAATGTCGGCCGTATCGAACATGTTCAGTCCCGCCTCCAGGCAAATGTCCACGAGCCGGGTCGCTTCCTTGGCGCCATTATTGCCCCAGGGAACGAAGGCCGTTGGATTGCCGAAAACTCCCTTTCCGCCGAATGTCGCCGTGCCGAGACTTAAGACAGGCACTTTCAGTCCCGAGGAGCCGAGTCTTCTAAATTCCATGCCTCAAGAGGATGTCGGATGCTGGAAGCGTCAAGGCTGGGTTCCGGCGCGACCGGCGGCTAATCTCAACGGACCGCGGGCATGAGCCAGTTTCGAACGATTTCCTTCAGGGCTACCCAAGCCCGATCGGCCACTACTCCTGAACCGCCCACCCTTCTTCACTCGCTTGGTGTGTTTTGGCGCCCGCAGTGGTTCGCATGGACCTAGCGTCGCCGTTGAAAATCCTGCGGGGGAATCAGGGCTCCAGCCAAATCTCTCGCCAATCGACCGCGTACAGGGCGTTGTCGCGCCAGCCTTTCACCATGGGGCTGACGAGGTGCACCTGGTTCAAATAGGCGATCGGGACGAAAGCGGCTCCATCCTGAAGGATGCGCTCCATTCGGTCGTAGGCCGCGCGGCGAGCCTCGGAGACCGTCGCCTCGTTGGCTTCGCGGAAGGCTTCCGCAAAAGCGGGGCTCTTCCAACCTGTTGGGTTTTCGAGGCTGTCAGGAAGCGCCACCATCAGGATCGTTTCGGGCGCTTGGATGCCGTAGAAATTGCTGTCGAGCGCCAGATCGTAGTTCCGCGCCTCCAGTTCGCTGAAAAACACCTTCTGCTCCTCAATCTCAATTTCCACCGAAACGCCAAGGGCGCGGCGCCAGGTTTCCTGCAGTGCTTCCGCCAGCAATTTCTTGTTGCCCTGCCGGCCCCGGAGGGTGACCTCTGGGAAACCGGCGCCCCCGGGAAACCCGGCTTGGGCCAACAGGCGCCGCGCCTCATCCGGAAGATAATCCGCCACCGGCGCCGGTTGGTAGCCGGCGGTGCCGGGACGGGTCAGCGCATGCGCCGGGGAAAACTCGCCAT
>CAZSEH010000003.1:0-78746 GCA_964605835.1 uncultured Opitutaceae bacterium | reverse complement strand
CGGGAATGAAACGGGTGCGAGAACTCATCCGGGGATTTACGCTGGTCGAAGTCATAATCCTCCTTTTGATCATCGCCCTGCTGCTCGCGATGGCGCTCCCGGCCCTGAACAAGATACGCCAGGTCAAGCAGGATCAGGAGCGCAAGGCGGCGACCGAAGGCTCCGCTCCCGCGGCCCCCGCCAAGCCGTAGCGCTATCGGAACAGGTTGTACTTAAGGATCGCCCAGATGGCCCGAAAGCCGTCGCGCCAGCCTATCTTCTTCCCCTCGGCATAGGTGCGGCCGGCATAGCCGATTCCCACCTCGTAGATCACGACGGGCAGCTTTGAAAGCTTTGCCGTGATCTCCGGCTCGAACCCGAAGCGATCCTCCTCGATCGTTATCTTCCCGAGGATCTCGCGGCGGAAGACCTTGTAGCAGGTTTCCATGTCCGTCAGATTGAGGTTGGTCAGCATGTTCGACAGGGTCGTCAGGACGAACTTGTTGCCGACCATGTGCCAGAAGTAGAGGACGCGGTGCGGCTCCGCGCCAATGAATCGAGAGCCGTAGACGACGTCGGCCTTCCCATCGAGGATCGGCTGGAGGAGCTTGGGGTATTCAACCGGATCGTACTCGAGGTCGGCGTCCTGCGGTATGATGATGTCCCCGGTCGCCGCGGCAAAGCCCGTTCTCAAGGCGGCGCCCTTGCCGCGATTGACATCGTGGTAGATGATCTTGTCCACCAGGGGCGTTATCTGGGTCCGCAGGAAGTCGCGCGTTCCGTCCCGCGACCCGTCGTCGACGATGATGATCTCCTTGTTCGCAACCTGGGAGGCCCGCACGCGATCCACGATCGTGCGGATCGTCCGGGCCTCGTTGAAACAGGGGATGACAATGGATATTCGCATCTGGGGAAGCTGCTTTTCTACAATGCCCGCCGTTCCTTCCACAAGTCGAGATCGACTTGGGCCCAATTGATCGGCCCCGCGGGTCCGCCTTCCTCCCTCGCGCGGGCCAGGATGAGCCCGAAATAGACGGTCTCCCAGAATGAATAGGCGGCCGGGTCCTGCGGCGAGTGCCTTGGAACATCCGGACGGCGGGCGCCGGCCGGGGCAAGGCGCTCGCGCATCCACGCGAGCACATGCGTGTCGAGGACCGCGTGCATTTCGCCGGGACGCGAATGGAGGATGAAGAATTTCGCCGTCTTCATCCCGATGCCCGGGAACCGCGTCAGCTCCTCCAGCGAGCATTTCCGCAGGTCAAGCCCGGAGTGCGAGAGCCGGCGGAACGACTCGCCCAGCAGGCGGTACTTGCCCAGCTTTGCGCGCTCCAGGCGTTCCTCGACTCCGCCGTTCGCACCCAGCGAGCGGATGAACGCGAAGGGTTCGCCCCCCCGGAGGAAATCCTCGAGCTTGCGGGTCTGCTGGTCGGCATTCTTGCCGGCAACGACGATGCAGAACAGGAGAAACTCCTCGAGCTGGCGGGGCGACCTCGCCAAATCGGTGACGCCGTTCGGGTCAATCATGGCCGCCCGGAGGCTTCGACCAGAGAAAACTCTCGGCGGAGGCGAGCAGGCGGCCGTCGGATGACAGAAGCTCGAGCTTCCATGCCACGAGATGGGCGGACCGCCCCGACCAATCCCCGCCCGTCAATCCAAGGTCAAAGACATGCTCGCCCTGCGGGGCGTCGACGCTGAAGGCCTTTTGCTGCGGCTCCGGCGCATCGGGTGCGATAAAGTGGAGGACGAACCGGGCTCCGCCCAGCGGGACGTTCGGATGCTTCACGCGGACAAGGAAATAGTATCCGCTGCGGGTGGCGGGCTGGCTGCGGGAAATGATGACGCCGCCCGGATCCTCAACGCCCGTGAAGTATTCGGAGATCCGCTTGAAGGAATCCGCGTCCTGCCATCCCGGCCAGACGCGGACAAACTCCACATCGGCCGCGCGGGCGGAGAGGCAAAGGCCGACGGCGAGCACTGCGGCGGATAGGCTTCGCATGGACGGGAAAAGGAATCCCTAAACGGGGCGGGTGGGAAGTTCAAACATAAGCGATGTCCGTTGGGCTCCCCGCCCTATGAAATCAGGCGGGTCGCAGGCGCCTTGCTAGAAAACCCGTGGCTGCGGCGAGATCGATGTCCGCGATGAGGAGCCCTTGCTTGCCGTACGGCTGCCAGGCAAGGAGGGTGCCATCGGGCCGCGCTATGGCCGAGGTCGTCGCAGAACCGGCCCCCGCGCAGTTCACGCTCGCAAAATAGCACGTGTTTTCCGCGGCGCGACACAGCATTGCCTTTTCATGGAACGAGTTCGAGGGGTCGGCGAAGGCGGCTTTGTAGGGACCGGGCTTTTCCTCGTCGAAATGGGGGTGGAAGACGACTTGGGCGCCGTGCCGTGCCGCCCAGCGGACAGTCTCCGGATAGCGCCAGCCTTCATGGCAGATCACAAGGCCAAAGGTGAGGGGACCGGTTTGAAAGACCCGCCGCCCAGTCCCGGGCGAGTAGGTGCCCTCCTCGGAAGGGTCGAGCTGCACCTTGTCCTGGAATCCGGCCAATGTGCCGTCCCGGTTAATCACCAATGCGGTGAGCAACCGGGCGCCATTGGCGACGCGCTCGGTGCCGAGGATGACGGCGAGGCCGGCTTTCGCCGCCGCTTCGGCAATGGCCGCCCAGGCTTGCTCAAGAAACACGAGGTCGGGCGGGCGAGCCGGCTTTGCCGAGACCCGGTAACCGGGGACAAAGCACTCCGGAAAGCAGACGAGTCCGGCGCGCTCGCCGGCTGCCTGGGCTATGGCTTCCATGGCCAGGGCGACGGACTCATCCGGGGTCTCCGGGATCCGAAGGTTGGCCAGGGCGATTCGAAACGTGTTCATTGCCGAGCCCTGAACTTGAAGGGCCGTCCGGCTTTCGCAAGTTCCCGCCATTCCCGCCAATCGTCGCGTGTCGCCTTTGCCATCGCCTCGACCGCTTGACGGAGCCACTTCGATTTGCGCCGCCGCAAATCCCGTCTCACCGCCGCTACAGCCCGACTCGAGCCCAAATGCGCGTTGGCCAGCTCCCGTCCCATGGCAAGCAGCAGTTCTTCCTCGTCGCGGCTCCTCGGCAGCTGCGACAACTCAATTCGGCTGCAATACGGCGCCAGGCGCCGCATCACCCATCCGTCCTTGATCTCCAGGAACGGATCGGGCGCCCGGACTGCAGTTGCGATCATGCGCGAATAATAGATCCGGCGTTCGATCCGCCCGCCAGCCCAGGCGCATGCTGAAGGAAGGAGGGCCTTTGCCTCGCGTGCGATCATGCTCCCGCACCAGTCGGCGAGGGCGGTGAATCGTTCGCGGCCCAAACTCCCGAGGCCTGCCCGCCGATGCGCCACCCGAAAGGCGAATCCTCGCTTCGGCATGGCCCGCTTGAGCATGATCAGCACCTTGGCCGGCACATGACCGCTCGTCGGCAGTGCGGCGAATCTTTCCCAGAAACGCTCCGGATCGCGCAGCCGGCTGGTGACCATCTCGCGCAGATAGCGGTGCTTCTCGGAAAGCACGAACGGCTCGCCGCCATCCTTCAACCCTTTGGAGTATCCTTCCAAGATGGCCGCGCACACATTGGCCGGAGCCAAAGACAGATGATTGAGCTGGCTTGCCAGCCACGCGCTGGTGGCCAGCCGCACAAGATCAGCCGTGTAGGGAAGGGGGTACGCCTCGTCGAAATCATTGATGCCCCAGATGAGCCGTCCCTCGGAATCGCGCCAAGTGCCGTAATTTTCCACGTGCAGGTCGCCGACGGCCAGCACTGCGGGGGCCCGGTCTGCCTCCGGACAGAGGACCGGGAAAAGCTGCGCCCAGCGATAAAATGTCGCACGCAGAAACGAGAATTCATCTCCCGCCATCAACCCGTGCTTGGCGTCAAGGTCGCTCTCGACCACGCGGACCCGGGCCGAAAGCCAGGTCTCATATAGCCGGGTGGCCTCTTGTATGTTCATGGCGGCCATTGTTCCCGGCACCCAGGCGCTCATTTCTCGAGCCAGACGTACTGGTAGCGATGGATGCCCAGCAGGGAGGGCACCCAGCCCCGGACGCAGGGCTGGATGAGGTAGGCGCGGGTGCCGAAAAAGAGGGGCGCGATCGGGGCCTCGTCGAGCAGCCGGGCCTCCGCCCGCTGGAGGATCGCGTACCGCCGGCCGGGATCGATCGTCGCCTTGGCCTCGTCGTCCAACCGGTCGTACGCGGGGTCGGCCCAGCCCGTCTGGTTGTTTCCGCTGTCGCTTCGGAACAGGTCGATGTAGGTGCTTGGGTCGTCATAGTCGCCGACCCAGCGGCCGCGCGAGACCTGGTAGGTCAGGCTCCGCTGGTTGTCGAGCCAGACGCGGAAATCCACGGAAACGAGCGACACTGAAATGCCGAGCTCGCGCCGCCACATTTCCTGGATTGCCTCGAAGACCTTGGTGTTGACCGCGTCGGTGTTCATCTGGATTTCGAGCCGCGGAAAATTCCGGCCGCCCGGGTAGCCGGCCTCGGCGAGCAGGCGGCGGGCCCCGCCGAAATCGGCGGGGACCTGCGAAGACGAGGCGTATCCTGCGGTGTCGGGCGGCGTCAGGGCGAATGCGGGAGCGCGGCTGCCGTGGAGGACATCGCGGGCGATCGCAGCCCGGTCGATTGCCCGCGAAAGGGCCTGCCGCACGCGCCTGTCGTCCAGCGGGGGACGCTTCACGTTGAAACGGATGAAGAAAGTGTCGCTCAGGGGATCGATCCTGAGGAGCTGCGGGGCGGTCCTGCGGTAGTGCTCGATTCGGTCCGGAAGGACGTCCCAGGTGGCATGGAGCTGGCCCGAGCGAAAGTCGCTCTCGTCGGTCGAGATGTTGTCGTTCGGGAAGAACACGACGCGGTTCAGGCGGTTTTTCGCCGCATCCCAATAGCGGGGGTTCCTGACGACGACGAGGCGCGCGTTGGGCGTCCATTCCCCGAGGAGGAAGGGGCCGTTGCCGACAAGGTTTCCCGGGCGGGTCCAGGCGGTGCCGCGCCGCTCGAAGGCGTCGAATCGCTCGATCGTCGGCCGGTGAACCGGAAACCACGCCTGGTGGGCGGCCAGGGCGGGAAGATAGGGACAGGGATGCTCCAGATCCAACCGGAGCGTCCGGGGGTCGAGAACGCGCACGCCGACCTTTGAAAAGTCCCCGATCCTGCCGGAGTTGAACGCCTCGGCGTTCCTGATTGCATAAAAGAGGTAGGAATATTCGGAGGCCAGGCGGGGCGAGAGGGCGCGGCGGATCGAGTACGCGAAGTCATCCGCGGTCAGGGGATCCCCGTTCGACCAGGAAACGCCGGCCCGCAGGTGGAACGTGTACGAAAGGCCATCCGGCGAGGCTTCCCATCTTTCGGCGGCGCCCGGCACCGCCCGCGAAGTCGCCTCATCGATGCAGGTGAGCCCCTCGAAAAGGGCGATCAGGATGTTGTAGTCGCTGTAAGCCGTGCAAACCTGCGGGTCCAGGTCCTGGGGTTCGCTGCCGTTCCCAAGGAGGAGGGTTCCCGTGCGGATCCCGGCGTCGGCCGGGGACTCGCGGCGGGAGCAGCCTGACGCGAGGACCGCCGCAGCGGCGAGAAGAAGGGGGAGTCGCGGGCTCATTTCGGTCGGGAAGCCTTCGGGACAAGACGGGGCCTCAGGATGGGCCATAGCGCATCGGCGATCAAGGCGTGGCCCGCGATATTCGGGTGGATGCTGTCGGCCTGGTTGAATTGCGGCCTTCCGCCGACGCCCTCGAGGAGAAAGGGGATCAGCTCCACGTGTTCCTTTTCCGCGGCGGAGGGGAACAGCGCAGCGAAACGCCGCGTGTAGTCCTCGCCCATGTTTGGCGGCATCCGCATTCCGGCCAGGAGGATCCCCGCCGAAGGGTATCGGGCCCGGACCCTGCCGATGATTTCCCGCAGATTTGACTCTGTCAGTTCGGGGGTGATTCCCCTCAGGCCGTCGTTTGCGCCAAGTGCCAGGACGAACAGGTCGACAGGCTGCCGGAGCACCCAGTCGACGCGCCGCACGCCTGCCGCGGTTGTATCGCCGCTCAAGCCCGCATTGACGACTCTCCAGGGAAGCCCCTCGGAATCGATCTTCCGCTGGATCAGGGCCGGGTAGGCATCCTGCCCGGGATCGTCCAGGCCGAATCCCGCCGTGAGGCTGTCCCCGAAGAAGACGAGCGTATGGCGCTCATCGGCGCGGAGCTCCGCCCGGCCGAAAAGTGCGGCCAGAAAGACGGCTGCGAGGGCGAAATGCGCTTTGCGCATGAAACGAACTTCGTGGAGACTGGCGCTGCCTGCAATGAGCTTCCTATTCAAGATGGCCTGGCGGGACTCGCGCGCATCGCGCCGGCGCCTGGTCCTGTTCTCCCTTTCGATCGTATTTGGGATCGCCGCCCTGGTCGCCCTCGGTTCGTTCAGCGTCAGCCTTGCCGGGGCGGTCAGGTCGCAGTCGAAGGGCCTCCTGGGAGCCGACCTGATAATCTCCTCCCGCGTTCCATTCAGCCCGGCCGTGCAGCGGCACCTCGATTCGCTTGGCGGAAGCCAGGCTCGCGGGGAGTCGTTCACCTCGATGCTGTCGTTTCCGGGTTCCGGCGGCGCCACCCACCTTGTGCAGGTGCGCGCCAGGGAAGGCGGATTCCCGTTCTACGGGGAATTCGCGACGGAACCGGTGGATGCGGTCCTGCGTTGGCGGGAGGCCTCGGCAGGGGCGGCCGCCCCAGCCGCTTCATCCGGCGATGCGCATGTCGCCATCCTGGAGGATACCCTGATGAACGAATTCGACGTCCGGGTGGGCGACTTCGTGAAGCTTGGAAACGCGAACTTCAGGGTTCTCGGTGCCCTGAAGAAGATCCCGGGCGAGTCGATTGCGGTCGCCATGCTGGCGCCGCGGATCCTCATTCCGCTCAGGGCCATGCCCGGCCTGGGCCTCGCAGATCCGGGCAGTCTCTTGAGCCATTGGGAGGCCCTGCGGCTGCCGGATGGGCGAGATCCGGAGGCCGTCGTCCAGGACATGCGGGCAAACTACGCGGAGGAGCGGCTGTCCTACGACACCGTGGCTGGGCGCGAGCGGGAGCTCGGCCGGGCGATTACCAACGTGGACGGATTCCTCAGCCTCGTCGGGTTCATCGCGCTTCTTCTCGGTTCGATCGGGGTCGCAAGCGCGGTCCACGTGTACGTGAGTCGGAAACGGGCGACGGTCGCCGTGCTCCGGTGCCTGGGCGCGAGCGCCCGGCAGGGATTTTCCGTCTATCTGATCCAGGGCTTTGCGCTCGGCGTCCTCGGCGCGGCGCTCGGCGGGATTCTCGGGGTGGGAGTGCAGGCGCTGTTTCCCGCGCTTCTGAAGGGGCTGCTTCCGTTCACTGTGGATTTTTCGATCGCGTGGTCCGCCGTGGCGCGGGGCATGGGAGCCGGCCTGGTGCTGTGCGTGCTTTTCACCCTGCTGCCTCTTTTGGCGGTGCGCAATGTCCCGCCGCTCGAGGCGCTTCGTTCGGCCGACGCCAGCCTGGCCTTGCCCAGCCGCGGAGGATTCGATCCATGGCGTGCCGTCGTCATCGCGGCGATCGTGGCCTCCGTGGCCGGGTTTGCTATCTGGCAGACGAGGAGCATTCGGCTCGGCCTTGGATTCGCGGGGATGCTTGCCCTGAGCATGGGCGTCCTTGCCGGACTTGCAAAGGCCACGGCCTGGACCGCCCGGCGCGGGGCGCCCCGGCGGCTGCCGTACGTGGTGCGCCAGGGGCTGGCGAATCTGCACCGGCCGAACAACCGCACGGTGCTTCTTATCCTTTCCCTCGGCCTGGGGACGTTTCTCGTCCTGACGCTCTTCCTCACCCGCACATCGCTCCTGCGCGAGATCGAGTTTGCCGGCGGGGGCGACCGGCCGAACCTTCTGTTCTTCGACATCCAGGACGATCAGATCGAGCCCCTGGGCCGGCTGCTGGCATCCCGCGGATCCCCCATCCTCCGCCAGGCTCCAATCGTCACCATGAGAATCGCCTCCATCCGCGGCACGCCGGTGGCGGACCTGCTCCGGGACCGGTCCGAGCGCATGCCCAACTGGGGCCTGCGCAGGGAGTACCGGTCCACGTACCGCGACAGGCTGAACGACGTGGAGCGGATTGTCGCCGGACAATTCACGGGAAGGGTGGCGCCGGGGACTCGGATTGTTCCAATTTCCATGGAGCAGGGCCTGGCGGAGGAGATGCGCCTGAAGCTGGGGGACGAGATCGACTGGGACGTCCAGGGCGTCACGGTGCGCTCGCAGGTGGCCAGCCTGCGCGCCGTGGAGTGGCGGCGGCTTGAACCGAACTTCTTCGTCGTCTTTCCCGAAGGTGTCCTCGACGGCGCGCCGAAGTTCCACGTGGCGGCCGTGCGCGCGCCGACGGCGGCCGCCTCGGCGGGCCTTCAACGCGCCATTGTCCGGGATTTTCCGAATGTGACGGCGATTGATCTGGCGCTCGTCCTGGCAACCGTCGACGGCGTCCTCGGCAAGGTGAGCTTCGTGATCGAGTTCATGGCCTTTTTCACGGTTGCTACGGGTCTGCTGGTCCTTGCCTGCGCCGTGATCAACGGGCGGTACCAGCGCCGGCTCGAGACGGTGCTCTTGCGGACCCTCGGGGCCACGCGCTCGCAGGTGGCGCGCATCCAGCTCGTGGAATATGCCGTTCTCGGAGGCTTGGCGGCCTCGGTGGGGGCCCTGCTCTCGCTCGTTGCATCCGGACTGCTCGCCCGCCTGGTCTTCCGGATCACTCCCGCTGCGCCGCCGCTTGCAATCATCCTGTCGGTTGCGGGCGTGTCCGGGCTGACTCTGATCGTCGGCCGTCTTGCCGACCGGGGCCTGCTTGAACAGCCCCCGCTCGAGGTGCTGCGCGCGGAAAACTCGTGAGTTTTTGCCGTGGATCCTTACCGTCCGGAAATACCATGAATGCCCTGGGCATCGATATTGGAGGTTCGGCGGTCAAAGGCGCGCCTGTTGACACGGAAACGGGCCGTCTCCTGGCGGAGCGCTGCCGGATAGCCACGCCGGAACCGCTGAATCCGGCGCAGATGGCCCGGGCTGTGGGGGAGATCGTTCGCCATTTTCACTGGCGCGGGCCGGTTGGCATCGGCTTCCCCGGAGTCATTCAGGGGCCGAAGATCGTGACGTCGGCCAATCTTCACCCAAAGTTCATCGGGTGCGACGGCGCGGGGCTTTTCCGAAAATCCGCGGGGCTGCCGGTGGCGCTGATCAATGACGCGGAGGCTGCGGGACTGGCCGAAATGCGGTTTGGCCGGGGACGCGGATTCGATGGGAAAGTGCTGCTTCTAACGCTGGGGACCGGTGTCGGATCGGTGATCGCCTATCGCGGGAGGGTGGTGCCCTTGGAGCTTGGACACCTGCTTTTCAAGGGGAAGGACGCCGAGAAGAGCGTTGCGGCGTCCGTCAGGGCAAAGAAGGACCTTTCCTGGGAGCAATGGGGCCGGCGGCTGGGGCGCTATATCAAGGTGCTCGAGGCGGCGATCTGGCCGGAGATGATAATCATCGGCGGGGGAGTCAGCGCCAAGCACGGCAAGTTCTTCCGCTACATCCAGCCGCGGGCACGCCTTTATCCGGCGGCGCTCCGCAATGGGGCTGGAATCGTCGGGGCCGCGCTCTGGGCGGCCGGCCAATAGGCGCGTTTCTTTGGCCGTTCGTCGCTTATAAACCGTTTTTCGTCGCAAAAGATGATCCAGCGGGCCGGATCCGGGTGTATTGTAACGGGATACGGGCCGGCCTTTCCGGCCCGTATCATCGCCATCCGAACCAAATTGACGGTCTTCCTATAAGAGCATGCGGAACCGCTGGATCAGGACCACGTTGATCGTCTCGGGCTGGGCCTTCCTGGGCTTCGTGCTGACGATCGAGGTCTATTTCAACGGCCGTGCGAACGGGATGGGGGTGGGCTTCGTGGAACTGGCCGTCTCCCAGTTCGGGCGCGCGCTGATCTGGGCGATTCTTGTGCCCGCCATCCTGTGGCTCCGGACAAAGGTTCCTCTTCGCTCGGGTGACTGGCTGGGCGGCATCGGTTTCCATCTGCTGATGAGCTTCCTGCTCATGGCCGCCTACTATCTCGGCCGGCTCTGGCTGTATTCGATGTTCTTCCATTCCATGATGGAGGGCGGCGGCTTCTGGAAGGAGGCGTTTCTCGGTTTCTACGGCCACAACCTCGTCGACATGGCCTATTACTGGGGCGTCCTCGCCTTCGGCCACGGCCTGGAGATCTACCAGAAGTACAAGGACCAGGAACTCAAGGCCGCCCAGCTCGAGGCGAGGCTCGTGGAAACGGAATTGAAGGCGTTGCGCGAACAGCTCCGCCCCCACTTTCTATTCAACACGCTCAACACGGTGGCGGTGCTCGTGCGCGAGGACAAGAAGGACGCGGCCGTGGACCTGCTCGCCCACCTGGGGGCCCTGCTCCGGCTTTCGCTCGACCTCGAGCGATCCCAGGAGGTCCCGCTGCGGGAGGAGATGGCCTACCTCGAGCGATACCTGGAGATCCAGCGGGCCCGGTTCACAGACAGGCTCACCGTCGTGGTAAACATCGAGCCCGAGGCCCTGTCGGCGCGGATTCCGAATCTCCTGCTTCAGCCGATAGTCGAGAACGCGATTCTTCACGGGATTTCGCCAAAGGTCGGCCCCGGCCGCATCGAGGTGAATGGGCGCGTGGCCGACGGGACGCTGCACCTTGAGGTCCGCGACGACGGCCCCGGGCTTCCTTCCGGCGGCCGGGCACGGGACGGCATCGGGCTGTCCAACACGCGCGAACGCCTGGCCAAGATCTACGGATCATGCGCCAGCCTCGCCCTGACGAGCGCCCCCGGCGGCGGAGTCGTCGTCCAAATCACCCTTCCCTGCCGCACATGAAGACCCAGACGGAATCCGCCCCCATCCGAACCGTGATTGTCGACGACGAACCGAGCGCCCGCAGGGGACTCCGGCTGCTGCTCGATCGCGATCCCGGCATCCGCATAGTGGGCGAGGGTGCGAGCGGCGAGGAGGCGCTGAAACTGCTCCGGACCGAGCGGCCGGACCTGGTCTTCCTCGACGTGCAGATGCCTGCAGGAGACGCGTTCGAAGTCCTCATGGGAATCGAAAAACAGGAGCTGCCGGTGGTCGTCTTTGTGACTGCGTACGACGAATACGCGCTGCGAGCCTTCGACGTGAATGCGGTCGACTACCTGCTCAAGCCCTATGACGACGGGCGCTTCTCGGAGGCCCTCAACCGGGGCAAGGCCGCCGTGCGCTCGCGCCGCACGGCTCCAGCGGACGAGGGCATCGCCCGCCTGATGGAGTATCTCAAGCTCGCGCCCCCGCAGGTGTATTCCGACAGGATTCTCGTAAAGTCGTCAGGCGAGGTGTTCTTTCTGAAGCCGGAGGAGATAGACTGGATAGAGGCGGAAGGGGACTACATGAAGTTCCACGTCGCCGGGCGCGCCCACCTCATGCGGGAGACGATGGCCAGGCTCTCCCGGCGGCTCGATCCGCGGCGCTTCGTCCGGATCCACCGCTCGACGATCGTCAACATCGACCGCGTCCACAAGTTGAGCCCCTCGATCGCCGGCGACTATACGGTCCACCTTCGGGACGGAACGAGGCTGAGGCTGAGCCGCGGATACCACGATGGACTGGCCGGACTCATGCATCGGGAGCGCTGACCGGCTCGCGCGCATCGCCGGCCGTCGCTAATCGGCCGTCGTTCGTCGCATTTCTGAATTTTCCGGGGGGAGCCACGGGTTTCTCCCCCCGTGAAAACTCTCCATTGCTGGATTCTCCTGTTTCTCATCGCGGTTGGACTTCATGCGAGCGACAGTCTGGGCGAAGCGCGGCGCGCCCAGTCGCTTCTCGGCCCCGGTGTCTGGTCGCAGGTTATCGAGGTGGAAAACCGTCCGGGCGGGGGACGCCATCCGGCCGAGGTATTCGCGCTCGTCTTCGAGTTCGAGCACATCCTCTGGTTCTACACGGACACGGATGGTACCCAGAGCCTCTCGCAGTACGTCGGCCGCACCGCCCAGGACAAGGCCGATATCGGTCCGCTTCTCAAGGGCGTCGATTCGGGCTTCGCCGCATGGAAGGTTGTCCCGGACGGCCAGGCCGGAGCCCCGTCCGAGGGCCGCCTCAGGAACGGCTGCCTGATCGAAAGCATCGCGCTTCTGCGCCGCCGCATCATGCTGGGCGCCGACATCGCCGCGCCGAAGCTCCTTTTCTATTATGTCCAGACGCCGGCCGGGCTCCACGGCCATACAGTCCTCGCCTTTGAGGCCGGCAAGGGTTTCACGGTCATCGATCCCGAGTTTCCGCGCGTCCCGTGGAGCATTCCCCGGTCAAAGGCCGGGAGTCCGCTCGCCCTGGCAAGCGCGATGCGGGGCGACATTGCCACGGCCCGCTGGCTGCCGATTGATATTAACGACCTCAGGCCTCAAGTATTGAAAACCGGCTGATCCAAGAGAAGACCTCAGCCTCAAGTATTGAAATCCGTTTTGCGGAATTAAATACTTGAGGCTGAGGTCTTTGCATTCACTCGAACCTGAGGGCCTCGATCGGGTCGAGCCGCGATGCCCGCAGGGCGGGATAGAAGCCGAACCCGACGCCGATCGCCGTGCAGACGATCAGTCCGGTCGCCGCCCAGTCCCAGGGAAAGACGATTTCTGCCTTCAGCACCATGGCGAGCCCGTCGCCTGCGGCCACGCCGAGAAGGATGCCGGCCAGGCCGCCTACGAGGGAGATTGTCACCGACTCGAGCAGGAACTGCGTAAGGATGTTGGAGCGCCGGGCGCCGATGGATTTCCGGACGCCTATTTCCTTCGTCCGCTCCGTCACGCTGACAAGCATGATGTTCATGATGCCGACACCGGCGGCGACCAGGGCGATCGCGCTTATGATGAAGGCGCCAGCGCGGACGGAGTCGGCCACCTTCGCGAAAACAGCGATCAGCGAATCGTTCGAGTAGATCTCGAAGTCGTTCTCATCCATCGGCCTCAGGCCCCGGACGATGCGCATGGCGGTCGCACCCTTGTCCATGGTGTCGTTGTACTCGACCGGCGAGGGCGCTATGACGGCGATGTTGATCGAGTACTTCCCGCGGCCGTTGTCGTTCAGGAACCGGGTTATGGGGACCATCGCGATGTCATCCTCGCTCTGGCCGAAGGCCGTGCCCTTAGTCGCAAAGGTCCCTATGACCGTGTAGGCGTGGCCCCCGAGCTTGACCACTTTTCCCAGGGGAGACTCGGAGGGGAAGAGCTTCTTGACAATCGCCTGGCCGACGATGGCGACGGGCTGGGCCAGCTCGACATCCGCGCCCGTGAAATTGCGCCCCAGCTCGATCGTGTACTGGTTCGCGGCGAGGAAATACTCGTTGGATCCGCCGTAGTCCTCGTTCGGCGTTGTCTGCCGGTTGCCGTAGGCGGCCATCGCCCCGTGGTTGAACGCCTTGAGGCAGATGACGTCGGACGAGCCTTCCATCAGGCCGATGAACCGCTGCGCCTGCTCGAGCGTGATGTTGCGCCGCTTTCCGATCTTCGCCCAGTCCGCTCCCCCGAGCGAGATGATCGGCGTTTTGGCAAACTGCACAGTGTTTGATCCGAGGATGCTAAGCCCGGTCTCGATCGAGCCGCGGAGCGCCGATACTGCGGTCATGACGCCGATCACGGAGAAGACCCCGATCGTTATGCCCGCCATCGTCAGGAACGTGCGCAGCTTGTGCACCCCGAGAGAGTCGAGGGCCATCCGGATTATTTCCTTGAAGGGCATGGCGGGAATCACTCGTAGCGGAGGGCGACGACCGGATCCAGACGGGAGGCGCCCCAGGCGGGGGCGAATCCCGCGGCGACGCCGGTGCCCGCGGAGACGAAAAGCCCGATTACCAGGAGGATCGGCGAGATTTCGACCGGCAGGAGGGGAAAGACGAGCTTGATCGCGATCGTGAGGCAGGTCGCGACGGCGATTCCGACCAGCCCGCCGATCAGCGACACGGAAACGGACTCGACCAGGAACTGGAGGAGGATGGACCGCCGGCGCGCGCCGAGGGCCTTGCGCGTGCCGATCTCCTTCGTCCGCTCCTTCACGCTGACAAAGGTGATGTTCATGATTCCGATTGCCCCGACAAAAAGGGCCAGCCCCGTCACGAACAGCCCGGCGAGCGCGATGCCGCGCTCGATTGGATCGAGCAGATCCTTGAACGCCTGCTGCTGGTTCACGGAGAAGTTGTCCCGTTCGCCCGGCATCTGGCCCCGGACGCGCCGCATTGCGCCGACCAATTCCTCCGTCGCCTGCTGGATCCTGATCTTGTCCTTGACCTTGACCTGGATCTCCGCCCCGCCGCCGTTGCGGCCGCCGAAGTACTTCTCATAGGCCGCGAGCGGAATCATCATCTGGGCGTCAAGGCTGAAGATCCCCAGAAACGAGCCCTGTTTTGCGAGAACGCCGATCACGCGGAACCGGTGGCCCTTGACCTCGACCATCTGTTCGAGCGCCGAGCGTCCCGGGTAGAGTGCATCGGCCACGTCGCTGCCGATGACGCAGACCGGCCTCCCCGAGTCGGCCTCGGTGTCCGTGAAAATCCGCCCGTCCCGAAAATCGGCCTTTAGAATCCGTCTGTAGTCGCCGGTCGTCCCGAAAAGCATGATGCCATTGACCGAGTTCTCCCCGACTTTCACCGTCGCCGAACGTCCGAGCACGGGTATTGCGACTTCCAGTTCCGAATTCGGCGTTGCCTCGATGATCCGGTTGAGGACGCGGGCCTGCTCCGGTTTGACGGATGGACGGTTGGCGTAATTCCACCAGTCGTCCTGGGGGCCCCAGGGCCATTTCTGGACGTAGAGGATGTCCTCCCCGAGCATGGCAAGGCTGGACTGAAAACTCGTGTTCATGCCCGCGATGGCCATGCCCATCACGGTGACCGCCACGATGCCGATGATGACGCCGAGCGCCGTCAGAATGGAACGCATCTTGTGCGCCCGGATCTGCTCGAACGCGATCAGGACCGACTCGGTCAATTCGTAGGCGACGCGCGTCACGGCGGTGCTGGTCAGGCGGCTGCGTCGCTTGCGATCAGGCCGTCGTGCAACCGGACGATCCGGCGGGCGTGCCGGGCGATGTCCTCCTCGTGGGTGACGACGATGATCGTGTTGCCGCGCTCGTAGAGCTCGTCGAAAAGGCCCATGATCTCGGCGCCTGTCTGGGAGTCGAGGTTTCCCGTCGGTTCGTCGGCGAGGATGATCGACGGGTGGTTGACCAGGGCGCGCGCGATCGCGACCCTCTGGCGCTGGCCGCCGGACAGTTCATTGGGCTTGTGGTGGATCCGGTTTCCCAGGCCCACGTCCGTCAGTGCGCGGGTCGCCCGCACCTTGCGCTCCGCGGCGGGCATGCCGGCGTAGACCAGGGGAAGTTCGACGTTTCGGAGGGCATCCGCCCGGGGCAGCAGGTTGAAGGTCTGGAAGACGAAGCCGATTTCCCGGTTGCGGATCGCGGCCAGCTCGTCGTCCTGCATCGCGGCGACGTTTCTTCCGGTAAATTCGTAGCGCCCCGAGGTTGGCGTGTCGAGGCAGCCCAGCATGTTCATGAGGGTCGATTTTCCCGAACCGGACGGACCCATGATCGCCAGGTACTCGTTGCGATGGATCTGGAGGGAGACGCCGCGAAGGGCGTGAATCGTCTCGGCGCCCATCTGGTAGAGCTTGATCACATCCTCGATCGCGATGACGAGGGGGCCCTTTGGCCGTGTGATTTTCGTGGCGGCCGACGGTGCGGGGGGAGGGATCATGGTGTGCGAGGCGGACCGCGCCCTCAGTTCTTGTCGGCGTCTTTCTTGGGCTTGTCGATCTTGACCGCCATTCCGTCCTTCAGCTTGCGGCTGATCGCGGCGTAAGTGCCGGAGACGATCTCGTCGCCGGGCTTCACGCCGCTCTTGACCTCGATCCAGGTGTTGTCCGCGATGCCGGAGTCGACCTTCTGCATCCGAACCTTGTCGCCCTCCTTGATGAAAACGACGCGCTGGAGCTGTTCGCGGCTGCGCTTGGCCTCGTCCTTTTCGGATTGGACGGTGAGAGAGTTGCCCGACTTGTCGGCGGCCGCCTTGTCCAGCTTCTGCTGGAGCTCCTCGGTCGTCAGGCCTCCCTCGGCCCGCACGGTGACGCTTTGAATGGGCACGGCCACCGCATCCTTGACGGTCTGGGTCTCGATGTCGGCGGTTGCGCTCATGCCCGGCCTCAGCTGCACGTCCCGGTCGGCGACTCGGATCTTGACCTTGAAATTCGTCACCTCATCGGCCGATGTGCCGCCGGCCTGCGCCGATGAACCGCTGCCCGTCGCGCCCGAATTCTCGGCCGAGCTGGCGATTTCCTTGACGAAGCCGTTGAATTTTCGGTCCGGATAGGAATCTATGCTGATCAACGCGTGGTCGCCGACCTTGACGTTGGGGATGTCGTTCTCGTTCACGTTGATCTGCACCTCCATGTTGCCGAGGTCGGCGACCCGCATGATCTCGGTTCCGGCGAACGACGTGGCGGCCTGGACGCGTTCGCCCACCTCGCTCGAACGGGAGCTGACCGTGCCGTCCATCGGAGAATAGATCCGGGTCTTGGAAAGGGTGTCGCGGGCCTGGGCGAGAAACCCTTCAGCCTGCTGCACGTTGGCGAGGGCCGTGGCGTAATTGGCCCGGGCGACGTCCAGATTCGTCTTGTAAATGATGTAGTCCGAATCCGAAACGAGCTTCCTCTGGTGCAGATCCTCGTACTGTTTCATGTCCGACTCGGCCTTCTCGACCTTGGCCCTGGAGTCGATCGAGTTTCCGCGGTTCGATGCCACCGCGGCCGTCTGCTGGTCGACCTGCGCCTGATAGAGGTCGGGCTTGATCCTCACGATCAGGTCGCCCTTCTTCACGCTTGCGCCCTCCCGAAAGGGCAGCTCCAGGATCTCGCCGTACACCTCGGGGGTGATCTTCACCTCGATCTCGGGCTGGATCTTGCCGGTAGCGGTCACGAGCTGGGTGATCGTGCGGACGACCGCCTTCTCGGTCGTGACCACCTCCACCTGGCCTGCGTGCCGGGCATGCACGTTCCAAGCGATCCCTCCGGCGATGAGGATGCAGACTCCGATTATGATGTAGAGGAGCTTGCGCCTGGGTTTCCGGGCGGTTTCGGCGCCCTCGGAAAGGGGAGTTGTCGGTGTAAGCGAGGCAGCATTCATCGGGGAACGGAGGTCAAAATGAAGTGGAAACAACAAGTCGTGGCCGAATTTCCAGCCGATTTCGAGCCAGAATCCGCTTATCAAACGCAACGACCATCGACTTTAGAACACGGCGGAGGCGCCAAGGTTACATAATTATTTTGCCGATCCCGGGATTGGGGCCAGCCCCAGGCTGGAACTCCGCCACCGAAGCAGGGGGGAGGCCGCTCAGCCCTGCCGTATCTCGGAGCCCTGGAAGCGGATTTGGATGTGATAAACCTTCTTGATCCGGCACTTCACGAGGCCTGTTGACAGGTCCACGCGCTCGGGCACGTCGATGCGGTGAACATCGACGAACGCGTGGTAGCCGCGTTCCGAAAAGACGTCGATCAGCATCGCCAGCGCAAGGGGATCGTCGAGCAGGACTTCCTCGACATTGACGTGCGCGACGCCGGAGATCGCATGCCGGACAACGATCGGCATGATCTGCTTGTCGATGAATCCGGTGATCTTCTCAAAAAGATCCCGGTGTCCGAACACATAGCCGTCGAGTCGCCTGACAAGCTCCTGCCTGGCATGGACGACGATCTCGCTCGCCAGCGGGATCGATCGCAGGCGGTCGAAGGTGACCGGGTCGAGTTCGAGGGAGCTTTGGTATTCGAGCTCCTGGACGATGTTCTGCTCGACCTCCTGGATGGGACCCTGGGCGTTGATGAAATGGTAGTGGAAGATGCCCTTCAGCTCCTGGAGGGCGTCCCAGGTCTGCTCCTTGAACACACGGTATCGCCGCTGCGCCAGCGCCTCGTCGAAATCCGTCGAGCGCTCCTCCTGCAGTTGCCCGACACCGCTTCGGCGGACCTCCGCGTTGTGCGCGCGCACCTCGGCCCCGCGGTGCAACTGTCGCTCGACGCTCGTCTTCTCGTCGACGAACAGGCC
This sequence comes from uncultured Opitutaceae bacterium, assembly GCA_964605835.1. Lineage (GTDB taxonomy): Bacteria > Verrucomicrobiota > Verrucomicrobiia > Opitutales > Opitutaceae > Palsa-1447. Next base: position 60,656 of record CAZSEH010000003.1, on the reverse strand, counting down.
CATGATGTGGATCGTCGGCTGCCGGAAGTGGAGGCCCAACGGCGTCCTGGAAAACTCCTGCCTGAGCTGGTGCATCTTGTCCACCAGGAGCTTGAGGCATTCGACCTGGACCTTGGTGCGGGGAAAGCCGTCGAGAACCACGCCGTCGCTGTATTCGACCCGGAGCAGCTCCCGCAGGAGAAGGCCGATCACCTCGCGATCGCCCACCATGTTTCCGGCGTCCTTCAACCGCCGCGCCTCGGGGGAGTCCAGGAGGGAGCTGACAACGACCGGACCGCAGGTCAGCCCGCGAATTTTCGAGATAAAGGCCGTATTCGTGCCCTTTCCGGCTCCCGGGGCGCCGCCGAGCAGGATTATCTCCTTGGGAAAACGGAGCTTCTCGCGGCCGAACTCCGCCTCCAAATCCTCCCACACCGACCCGAAGATCAGCTGGGCGTCCTTGATCTCCAAATCGGTGAGCCGCGCGGGGGCGCCGGGCGGCGATTCCGGGGTGATTTTGCGGGTGATGGGCAACGACATGCGGAGGGGTGGGGAGGAAGAAAGCGCAAACAAGGCTTTTGGGGCAAGCCTTTGACGCGTGCAAACAGTCTCCGGATAATGGGCCAAAAGAAACGCCGCCCCTTGCGGAACTGCCGCTCTCTTGTATTGTCAATGTGGACGCAGTTCGCGCGGGTTTAACCTGCGGAATTGCCAAGTTGAAGCTGGACCTGGCGGGGCCGCGAAAGCGGTCCCGCCTTGGCTTCCGGATCGGAAACCAACCCCCGAAGCGCCACACGCGGAGGCGGGTTCGCCCTCCAACTCATTTATTTTTTGGGATTTGCGGAACTTCACTCTTCCCGATGGTATCCGAGAAAATCTGTTCATGCGCGTTCTCATCATCGACGATGAAGCTGGCATCCGGAAGACGACCCGGATCGCCGTCGAGACCGCCGGTCACTCGGCGGTCGAGGCGCCGAACACGTCCCGGGCCCTGAAGCTCGCGGAGGAGGACACCTTCGATGCGGCTTTCCTGGACCTGAGGCTCGGGTCTGAGGACGGCTTGGAGACCCTGGCGCGCCTGCTCAAGGTCCGCCCGGGCCTGGAGGTCGTCATGTTCACGGCATATGCGAATATCGCGACCGCCGTCGAGGCAATGCGGCGCGGGGCTTTTGATTTCATCCCGAAACCCTTCACGCCGGACCAGATCCGGGGCGTGCTTGCGAAGATAGGCAGGAGCCGCGCCCTGGAGCAGCGGGTTCGAACGCTGGAGAGCGAACTCGCCGGATCGTCTCCTCCGATCGAGCTGGAGTCGTCCGAGCCCGCCGTCCAGCGGGCCCTTCAGATCGCATTCAAGGCCGCGCCTACGACGGCCACGATCCTTCTCCTCGGCCCGAGCGGAACGGGCAAGAGCGTAATCGCCCGGGAAATCCACCGGCGAAGCGCCCAGAAAGAGGCCCCTTTCGTCACGGTTAGCTGTCCGAGCCTGTCCCGGGAACTGCTCGAAAGCGACCTGTTCGGCCACGTGAAGGGAGCGTTTACGGGCGCGGTCTCCGATGCCGCCGGCAAAATCGCCGCCGCCGATGGGGGCACGCTGTTTCTGGACGAAGTGGGCGAACTGCCCCTGGAGATTCAGCCGAAGCTGCTGCGGCTTCTCCAGGAGCGCGAATATGAACGCGTCGGCGAAACGCAGCCCCGCCGCGCGAATGTGCGGGTCATCGCCGCGACAAACCGGAATCTCGCGGCGGACGTGCAGGCGGGCCGCTATCGCGAGGACTTGTTCTATCGGCTGAATGTCATCAGCGTGGCGATTCCGGCCCTCAAGGACCGGATGGGAGACCTGGCGCAGCTCGCCGAGGGCTGCGCGCGGTTCCACGCCGCGCGCCTGGGAAGGAACATCGCCGGATTCACTCCTGCGGCGCTTGCGGCCTTCATGCGCTACGGATGGCCGGGCAATATCCGCGAACTGGGCAACGTGATCGAACGGACGGTTATCCTCGCCGCGGAGGGACCGATCGACCTGGCGGATCTGCCTGAGGAATTCAGCGGCCGGGCGGAGGCCGGAGTCGCCCTCGGCGCGAGGGTGACGCTCGAGGCGCTGGAAACCGAGCACATCCGAAGGGTGCTGGGCGCCTGCCGGAACCTCGACGAGACGGCGCGCGTCCTGGGGATCGATCCGGCCACGCTCTACCGCAAGAGGCAGAAACTCGGGCTTCTTTAGAAAGGGTGTCCATGCTCCGGGCGCGACTTTACCTCGGGCTGCTTCCCCTGCTCCTCCTTGTCATCGCGACGGGGGTCTTCGCAATCGTCGTTACCCACAGGCTGGCCGGCACGTTTCAGCGCGAACTCGTTTCGAGCCTCGATGCCTCGCTCGCTGCACGGAGAATGCGCGAGGCGGCGAGGGGCATGGACAGCGCCCTCGGCATGGCGCAGAGGGGCGATGTCCTGGGGGCTGAGAGGCTCTTTCGGCAGAATCGCGAGGCGTTCGCCAGGGACCTGCTGGCGCAATCGGCCAACTCATCGGGCACTTCGCGCGGACCGCTTGTCGGGAAGCTCGACGACGCCTTCCAGCGGCTTGCGGCCCGCGGAAGCCAATTGAACGGGGCGGGAACCTCAGGATCCCTCGCGACCCTCGAGCAGAACGAGGACCTGGTTTTCGGCGTCGTGGCGGCGATCGACGGACTCGAGCGCAGTGACTATGGGCGGGCGGGCGCCGAGGCTCGAAGCGCAGTGCACCTGGCGGCGACGACGGTGAACGTGCTCTTGCTTGTCATTGCGGCCGCAGTCCTGATCTGGATCGCGATGGCCTGGAGCCTCGCAGGTTCGCTCCTGCGCCCAATCAAGGCGCTGTCGGCGTCGGCCGTGGCGCTGGGGGAGGGCCGGCTCGATCAGCCCGTGCCCGAATTCTCGTCGGACGAACTGGGGCTGCTTGCGCGCACTTTCAACGGCATGGCGGCCAGACTCCGCGCCTACGGAGAGGCCATGGCGGCCCGGGTCCAGCGGACCCAGCGCACGATGGAGGCCACGCTCAACTCAACGCCGGATCCCCTGTTTGTCGTGGGGCGCGACGGACGCCACGAGGTGCGCAACCCGGCGGCGGAGGCGCTTGCGGTTGCTCCGGATTTCGCCGGGGGCTTTCCGCCGGCCCTGCGCGCACATCTGGAAAACGTGCTGGCGACAGGCAGGCATTTCGTGCCGTCAGGATATGAGGAGCTGCTGACCGTCAGGGTGGGTCCCGAGGACCGGCACTATCTCCCGCGGATTCTCGCGATCGGCGACAGCCTGACCGGTTTTGGCGGAGCGGCCGTCTTTCTGCAGGACGTGACCAGATTCCGGCTCCTGGACGATGCGAAGAACAATCTCGTCGGCACGGTGAGCCATGAGCTCAAGTCCCCGCTCACGAGCCTTCGCATGGCCGTCTACCTGCTTCTGGAGAATAGCCTCGGGGAGCTGACTGCCGGCCAGCGGGAGCTGCTCGAGACGGCCCGGGACGACGCCGAGCGGCTCCTTCGCATACTCAACGATCTGCTCGACCTCGCCCGGCTGGAAAGCGGCGTCGCCCAGCTCAACCGCACGCCCGTGCCGGTCGCGGGCCTTCTCGAGGACATGGCGCGCGAGGTCCGCGGAATCGCGGAAACCCACGGGTTGCGCATCGAGGTCAGGCCGATTACCGGCCCTGCCACGGTGTTTGTCGACCGGGACCGGCTGCGCCACGTCTTCATCAATCTGCTTTCAAACGCGATCAAGTACTCTCCGGAAGGCGGGGTTGTGACGCTCCATGCGGAGCCGGCCGACGCCGGCTTTCTTCGCCTTGGCGTGCGCGACCAGGGTCCGGGAATCCCCCAGGAGAGCCTTGGGCGCATCTTTGAAAAGTTCTACCGCGTGCCGGGACAGTCGAAAACCGGCGCCGGTCTCGGCCTGGCCATCGCCCGCGAAATCGTGCTCGCCCACGGCGGCACGATCGGCTGCTTGAGCAGTCCCGGAACGGGCTGCGATTTCCACTTCCTTCTTCCGTGGGATGCCGGATCCTAACGATGCCGGCCGTGCCGGATGATGTCCCAGATCACATACAGCCCGAGAGCGGCCGAGAGGAGATAGCCGCTGATGCCCAGGAGGGAATAGCCGTGCACGAGCGGAGGCATGCGCGAATTGACGATCATCGACGAGCCGATGATCAGGGAGCCGACGATCGTGCCCAGGGCGATTCGATTGGCGGCCGTGCGCATTCCCTCGTCGAGTTCCTCAAGGCCCCGGTGCTGGAGGTTGATCGTCAGGTTGTCGTGCTCCAGCCGTCGAACCAGCCTGTGAAGCTCCTCCGGCAGGTCCTGCAGGGTCGTGAAGCTCGACCGGAGGAAATCGCGCGCATGCCGGATAAGGGTTCGCGGGCTCGATCGCTCGCGGTAGAGATCGCGCAGGATGGGTCCGGCGTGCTCGCGCAGGTCGAACTGCGGGTCGAGCGCCCGGCCGATTTCCTCGATGGCCAGGACCGCCTTCGCCATGAGGGAGTAGTCGCGCGAGAGGGGGATGCCGTTCCGGCCGAATATGAAAAGGAGCTTCAGCATCGCCCGGCCGAGCTGCTGGCGCCCGATCGCGAAGTTAAGCTCCTCGCGCAGGGCGAGGGTCACTTCCTTCTCCATGATCCTCTGGTCCAGCCGGGCGTCCGTGGGGGCGAGCCGCGTGGCGATCTGCACGACGCTGTCGGCGTCCTGGTCCACGGCGGCCATCCAGAAGTCGGCCAGCGCATAGCGCAGGCGCCGGGTGAGGTGGCCCGCCAGGCCCCAGTCGAGGAAGCAGAGACGGCCATCCGAAGTGACGAGGACGTTGCCGGCGTGCGGATCGGCGTGGAAAAACCCCGCGATCAGAATCTGGTGGACAATGGACTTGGCGCCCGCGCCGGCGAGGAGGCGCGCGAGTTCGGGCGGGGTTGAGTCGCGGCCGACCGGTTTTCCCTCCACCCGCTCCATGACGATCACACGGGAGCTCGAAAGGTCGGCCAGGACGGCCGGGGCAAACACGAGGTTGGAATACGGGTTGAGCGTATTGAAGTACTGCTGGTTCCTGGCCTCGTTCTCGAAATCCAGCTCCCGGCGCATGCCCTGCTTCACCTCGGCGAAAACGGCCGGCAGGTCGTACGGCTTCAGGGCCGATATCCGCTGGTGCAGCTGCCCGATGAACCAGCCGGCAAACTCAAGGTCGATCTGCACCGTGCGCGCGATGTTCGGCCGCTGGACCTTGACGGCGACCGGCCGCCCGTCGGCGCGGAGCCTCGCATAGTACACCTGGGCCAGTGACGCCGAGGCGACGGGGGTTTCGTCAAACTCGCTGAAGACCTGCGCGATTTCGCCCGGCAGCTCGGCGGCCAGCACGGGCTGGATCTCGGCGTACGGGACGGGCCGAACATCGTTTTGCAGCTTGCGCAGTTCCAGGATGAGCGGGGCGGGGAGGGCGTCCGGCCGCATGCTCATCAGCTGCCCGAACTTCACGAAGGCCGGCCCGAGATCCTCCAGCGCCAGACGGACGCGCTCCCACTGCGATCGCTCGGAACTCGGATTGGAAACCAGCCGCCGGCGCAGCCCGGCCGGGAGATCGAACTGGTCGAGCAGATCGGCGAAACCGTGCCGCGCCAGGACGCTGACGATTTCCTTCGCGCGGACGGCGTGGCTGACGAAGTTGAACGGCTTCACGGCTCGCCGGCGCGCGTCGAGGGCGGGGCGAGCTTTTCCTCCAGCACCCGGACCCGCTGCTCGAGGGCGGTGAGCCGCGCCATCGTCGACTCGTCCGCGTGGGCGGTTATGTCGCGCAGCTTGGAGCCGAGCCTGGTGCAGACCTCGTCAAATTCCCGCCTGCCCTGTTCGGCGATCTTTTCGGCCATGATCCTCGCATCGCCCGCGGAGACCTTTCCCTCCCGGACAAACTCGTCCATCGTCTTCTCGAGCCTGTCCTTGGTTACAACGGCGGCGCCGACGCCAGCCAGAAGGGTCTTCTTTATGAGGTCGATCATGGGTTGGAACATAATCCTTCAATGATGGGCGGGCAAACGTAAACGGCGCCGCTTTCATGGCGGAGGCGCAGCTTGGCTAAGGCGGTCCCCTCGGGTCGGGGCTGGCCAAGACCCGATCTGACCGTCAAACCGGCCGCCCCGTGCGAGGCGGCCCGGAGACGGTCAATGAGGCCAGCAACTCCCCTCAAGGACCGCCTTAGCCAAGTTGCGCGTCCACCAGCTCCAGAATGTTTTCACTATGGAGAGACCAGTTCCTTGGCGCGCTCGCGCAGGACGGCAAGGAACTGCTCCGCCCCGCGGCTCTGGTAGCGCTGCATGTGGCGCACGACGGCAATCTCCCTGGAGGGCTTGGCGTCAGTGAGATGGAGATAGACAAGCGATTCGTCATCCTCGGGGGCGCGCGCGATCCGGGGCAGGATCGAAATGCCCGCCCCGATGGCGACCAGGGACTTTACGGTCGGCACCTGGGAGCACCGGTGGCCGATTCGCGGTTCGAAGTGGTGGTCTCCGCAGAAGCTCTTCACCTGCTCGGTCAGCGAACTTGCCGTCCCGGTCATGACAAAGCTTTCATTTGCGAGATCCGCAGCAGTCACCGTCGGTCGCAGCGTCAACGGATGCCCTTTTCCGACAACCAGGAGCAGCGGTTCGTGGAGAAGGGATTCCACGTGGAGCCTTGGATCGTCCCTCACGGGGAGGGACACAAGAGCCAGGTCCAGCTCCCCCTCGATTATCGCGGCGATAAGTGTTGTCCTAAAATCTTCTTGAATATGAATTTGCAAGTTAGGGTAGCGTTTCTTGCAGCGGTCGATCAAAGCTGGAAGTATATATGGAGCAAGAGTTTGAATAGCACCCACCGAAATCTGACGATCGAGGGAGGGGGAATCACTTAACTCCTTCGTGGCATTCTCCACCTCGAAGAGGATTTGCCGGGTTCTCCCAAGAAAGGCTGTCCCTGCTTCAGTCAGCACGGCACGGCGGCCAAGTCGGTGGAAAAGCTTGTGACCAAGCTCCTTTTCAAGATTTATAATCTGCTGACTTAAAGTAGGTTGAGATACATTGCATCGTGCGGACGCCCGGGTGAAATTGCCCAGGTCGGCTACGGCGGTGAAGTAGCGAAGTTGCTGCAGTTCCATAGACAAAAACTATCATATCCATAGTTTAAATCAACTTCAACTATTGCCAGGGTGCCGTATACTCCTGACGTGCCCGCTAGTGGGGCGCAGAAACCGAAACAAAAGGACAACACCATGACGAAAGAGAACCTCCTAAGAAAAGCGGCCATCCCCGGCTTGATCGCCCTGACCGCCTTCTTGCTTTTGGTTTGTTTCCCCTTCAAGGCAGAACGCGCCGACCGTTTGGTCGGCTTTGGCTCCGTGATCGTGCTGCTCGGCATTGCCGGCCTGGAGTACCGGGTCAGCTTCAAACGGCTGTTTGGCCGCTAGACTGCAAGCAACTTGGTCAGGAAATAACGGGGCCCGGAGTTTAAAACTCCGGGCCCTTTTAATTAGATGTCCGAGTGGTAGTCGCTTCCCTCCTCAGAGGGAAAACGGTGGGGCGGGTCGATCTCGGGCGCGGGCGCCGGACTTTCCTTTTTCGGGGCCTCCGAAGCGGGTTCGATTCGGGCCGCAGGCACCGGCGCGAACGGTGCCGGCAGGGGCGCCTTGGGGGGTAGATTCTCTGCTTCATCCATCACCCTCTTGAATTCGCGCTCGACCTCACCGGTGGCCTTTCGGAGCTCCTTGAGCGTCTTGCCGAGGCCCCGCGCAAAATCCGGCATCTTCTTTCCGCCGAACAGGATCAGGACGGCAACCATGATCAGCAGCATTTCATAGTCGCCGACACCGAAAAAGGCCAATGGCGGTAACGTCATGTCCATCGGGGAAAAATGGACGGGTTTCCCTGAAAAGTAAACAGGGCCTCGCCGCGACTTGGCATGGGAGGGAGCGGGGTCACTTTAGGCGGACGCTCACGGCAAACCTGGCCGATTTCCCCGGCGGGATGGTCTGCAGTCCCACCTTGTTTTCCATCGCGTTTGGGGGGCCCATCCACGGCTCGACGCAGTAAAACGGCGAATCATCCGCGAGGGTCCATGTGACGAAGATCGAATCCTGCGGCGGCACTCTTTCCGTCCCCAGTTGCACGATTACGTCCCCCGGCCGGCCCTTCTCGCCGAAGGCGGCCTGGCTGCCGCGAAGCGACGCATGGAAGGTGTCGATCAGGCCCGGCTGGCCAAGGCTCTCCTCCTCCCGGAGGACCGGGCCGGGCACGAGCTTTCCCGCCGCGTCCTGCCGCAGGCGCCGCTCCGCTGGGATCCGGATCATGTAATCCGCGCGCTTCGAACCCTCGCTCCAGGGCACGGTGAAGTAGAAATGGTGGCCCGCGCACCACGGAAGCGGCTCGCGGCCCAGGTTCTCGAACGAGAACTCGCAGGCGAATCCGAGCGGCTCAAAGCGGTAGGTGACGGTGAAATCGTATTCGAAAGGGTAGCAGGCCCGCGCCTCGTCGCCCGGCACAAAACGCGCGATGAATCCGCGGTCGTCCGCCCGCACGACCTGGAACTGGCCCTGGCGCGCAAGCCCGTGCAGCGGCATCGGCCGGCGGACCCCGGCGTCGTCGCGCCAGAAATGGATGTCGCCGCGGTCGAAGGACCGGCCCGTGAACGGGAAGAGGATCGGATTGCCGCCCCGCACCTTGGCGAAATCGTCGAGCGTGGCGATTTCCGGCCAGTACAGCACATCGCGCACGGTTCCGTCGCCGAGCGTGATGTTCCAGTTCATGAGGCGCGCCCCGAGTTCCGGCAGCGCGAGAAAGGTGGAGCGGCCGGTGCGCCAGCGAAGGAGTTCGCGGCCGAGGTAGGGTATTTTTTCCATGCGACTCCGACAGCCAAGCGACCCAAAGGGAATTGGGCAAAATATTTATCTCTCGATCATGGTGGCGCTGGCAAAGGCAGGCCGGTCAGGGCCTGGAGGGGAGTTGCCGGCCTCATGCCCTCCTCTGTGGCCGGGAGGGACATCATGGCAAAACCATGATGGCCCCCAGGCCGGTTTGGCGGGCACGCCGGGGTTTGGCCACGTAGCGCGCAGCGCGAAGAGGGCTTCAGCCCCGAAGCGAAGCTGAGGGGTGAGCTGCCGGGGTGCCCTCTGGGCGCGGCAGCGAACAACTCCGACCCGAAAGGCCCTGACCGGCCTGCCTTTGCACCCGCTGCGCTTGCACTGGCGGGAAAGCCTGTCAGGATCGCCCTCCCATGCTACGGAAATGGCTTCCGTTTATACTGGCCGCCTCCACAGTGCCGGCCCTCCCCGCGGGTGCCCTTACTGAGGCGGCCACGCAGGTGAAGCAGGTGGTCGTGATTCCCGTCCGCGACGAAATCGCCGAGCCTGCGCTGTACATTCTCCGGCGCGGGCTGAAGGAGGCCATGGCCGGGAAGGCGGATGTCGTCGTCCTGGACCTGAAGACCCCGGGCGGCGCCATCGACGTGACGATGGAGATGATGGAGGCGCTTGAGAAATACCCGGGGCTGACGATCGCGTACGTCGACAACGAGGCCATGTCCGCGGGTGCGTTCGTGTCGGCCGTGACCGGCGAGATCTGGTTCGCGCCCGACGGGATCATCGGCGCCGCGGCCCCCGTCACGTCCACCGGCCAGGACGTGGACGCGACGATGAAGCAGAAGCTTGTGAGCTACCTGAAGGCGCGGATGCGGGCGACATCGGAGGGCAAGGGCTACCGCGGCCAGGTGATCTCCGCGATGATCGACGCCGACCTCGAGCTGAAGATCGGCGGACAGGTGCTGAAGGAAAAGGGGGAGCTGCTTTCGCTCACGGCCACCGAGGCGATGAAGGCCTACGGCGATCCGGCCCGGCCGCTGCTCGGGTCCGGCATAGCCCCGGACATCGACGCCCTGCTGGCGAAGAGGTTCGGCGCCCGCGGATACTCCGTCCGCCGCCTCGAAATCACCTGGTCGGAGCGGCTCGCGGTCGGGCTGAACCTGATCGCGCCCGTGCTCCTCGGCCTGGGGCTTCTGTCTCTTTTCATCGGATACAAGACCGGCAGCTTCGGCGTCTTCGGAATCGCGGGGGTGGGCCTCCTCGCCCTGGTCTTCCTGGGGAGTTCGCTGGCGGGGCTGTCGGGGCACGAGCCGGCGCTTCTCTTCGCGCTGGGGGTCGTGATGCTCCTTCTCGAGCTGATCTTTTTCCACTCGGCCGGTTTCCTGGGCATAGTGGGAGGGGCCCTCATGCTTGCCGCCCTTTTCTGGTCGATGTCCGATCTGTGGCCGAACGAGCCCCTGACGATCGCCTGGTCCGGCGACGCCTTTGAAAAGCCCGCCGTGAACCTGGGCCTGGGACTTGTGATAGCGGTCGGCCTCGGAGCCGCGCTTCTTCGTTTCCTTCCCCGCGGCTGGATCTGGGACAGGCTCGTCGTCGAGGCGACGATCGGAGGCTCGGCCCAGGAGGCCGGGTCGCTTCCGGGAGCGGGGCTGGACCTCGATGCCCTGGTCGGACGGCAGGGCGTCGCGGCGACGACCCTCAGGCCTGGCGGGCAGGTCGAGGTGGACGGCCGCCGGTACGAGGCGGCGGTCGGCATGGGGACCGTCGACGCCGGGACGCCGGTCGTGGTGCGCGGCCGCACGGATTTCGGCCTGATCGTCGAGAAGGCCGGGTGACCCCTTTGAATCCATGACCGCTATCCTGCTTCTCTTCCTTCTCGGCGTTGCCCTGCTGGCCGCGGATGTCTTCGTCTCAAGCTTCATCCTGGCGATCTGCGGCGGCGCCGCCATGCTCGGCGGGTGCGCGCTGGCCTACCAGCGCTTCGGCGTGGTTGCCGCCAGCTGCGCGGGGGCGGCCGCCCTGATCCTGCTCGGTGGAACGATCTACTTCGAGCTCGTCGTCCTGCCGCGGACCCGGTTCGGCCGCGGCCTCATTGTCGAATCGACCTCGGGGGGGGCGAGCCCGGTCGTGGCCACCGCCGACGTCGTCGGCAAGGCGGCCGAGGCCCTGACGACCCTGGCGCCGAGCGGTTACGTGCTCGTGGAGGGAAGGCGGTATGAGGCCTTTTCGCAGTCCGGCCATGTGCAGCGCGGCACCGCGCTGCGGGTCGTCGGAGTGGACAATTTTCGCCTGATCGTAAACAAGATCTAAATCCTACTACCATGCCCGATATCCCCCTCGTTTTCATCATTATCATTGGAGTCGTCGTCCTCGTCATCGTGGGCATTTTCCTGTCGTACTTCGGCACCTGGCTGAAGGCGAAGCTCAATGGCGCCCCGGTTAGCATCGTCAATCTCGTCGGCATGCGCCTCGGCGGCGTTCCCTACGGGCTCGTGGTTTCGGTGCGGATCACCGCCGTCAAGGCCGGGATCGCGGTCTCCACCGACAAGATCGCCGCCCATTTCCTGGCCGGCGGCAATGTCCTGGCGACCGTCCAGGCGCTCATCGCGGCCCAGAAGGCCGGCATCACGCTGGACTGGGACCGCGCCTGCGCGATCGACCTCGCGACCAAGGGATCCGGCAAGTCGGTCCTCGAGGCGGTTCGCACCTCGGTCGATCCCAAGGTGATCGACTGCCCCAACCCCGAAAGCGGGCGGACGACGATCGACGGCGTCGCCAAGGACGGCATCCAGGTCAAGGTGAAGGCGCGCGTCACCGTGCGCACGCATCTGGACCGGTTCGTCGGCGGAGCGAAGGAGGAGACGATCATCGCCCGGGTGGGCGAGGGCATCGTGACGACGATCGGCATCGCCGAAAGCTACAAGCACGTCCTCGAATCCCCGGACAGCATCTCGAAGACCGTCCTTGCGCGCGGTCTCGACGTCGGTTCCGCATTTGAAATCCTCTCGATCGACATAGCCGACGTCGATGTCGGCGAAAACGTGGGCGCGAAGCTCCAGGTTGCGCAGGCCGAGGCCAACAAGAACATGGCCCAGGCGCAGGCGGAGATCCGCCGCGCCGCCGCCGTGGCCCTCGAGCAGGAAATGAAGGCCCGCGTCCAGGAGATGCAGGCGAAGGTCGTCGAGAGCCAGGCCCAGGTGCCCCTTGCCATGGCCGAGGCCTTCCGCAGCGGGCGGCTGGGCGTCATGGACTATTACCGCATGGAGAACATCCAGTCCGACACCGCGATGCGAACGAGCATCTCGCAGCCCGAGGTCAAGAAGTAACGCCTCCCCGGCCCCAAACGGAATGGCGAGTCGCGAAAATCCGGTCAACTGGCTCCTCGGCAACCGCGAGGTTCTGGCGGTCCTTTTCGTCGCCTTCGCCTGGCTTGCGCAAAAGCTGGGCATCGCGAAGGAAAAAAGGGCCGTGAAGAGCGCCGGCCCAAAGGGGACGGCGTCCGAAAACGACGAGGCCGAACGGACCCGCAGGGTCCAGGAGGAGATTCGCCGCAAGATCGCCGAAAGGCGGGCGGTGGCGCCCCCCGTGCTCCCGTCCTCGCGCCTTGGAAGGGAGCCTGCGCCTCCGGTCGTCGCGCCCCGCCCCGCGGCCCCGCCGCCCGTTTCATGGGGCGATGTCCTTGAGCCGCAATCCGGCGAGCCCCGGGAGGAGGAGCTCCCCACGCGGGCGATGGATCTGGAGGCCGTTCTCGACCGCCAGCGCGGGCTCGGGGAGAAGATGCGCCGGCTGGAATCAGCCTCCCTGGCCGCATCCGCAGAGGCGGGCGGCTATACGGCCGGCGGCGCCGCGGCAATGCTGGCGCAGCTGGAGCCGGTGATGCCCGCCTCCCCGCCGTCCTTCGCATGGCTTTCGGAGCTGCGGGAGCGCCAGGGCGCCCGCCGGGCGATGGTCCTTCGGGAAGTCCTCGGTCCGCCGGTCGGGCTGCGCCGTTAGGCGCCGGGCCCGGCCGACTACCTCATTTCCGCGGGGCCGGGAAGGATGACCTGGTTCGAGACGGCCTGGGTTTTCGCGTCGAGGGGCATCGCGATCCGGCGCCCGTTGTATTCGATATTCAGATTCGTGCCGGGGTTCGCCTGGATCCAGACCTTTCCGGGCCACGGGACCGGCTGGATCCGGCCGCGCCCCAGCGTGCTTTCAAAGAGAACGGACAGGACGCGCCTGCCGTCCTCCGAAAGCGAACTGACGCGGACCCCGACGGAGTCCAGCGCGATCAGGTTGAAGGTCGATTCGGCTGCCTGCACGACGGCCTGGGGGGGCGGCGGGGTCCGCTCGGCCGGAGTCGCGGCGACGGAGCTGAAAAGCGACTTGACGACCCAGATGACCAGGAAAAGGAACACCAGGCACAGGAGGAGGATTCCGCCCTTGAAAACGGCGGCGGGGCTTATGCTTGGCGTGGCGGGCAGGCCGCTCGCGTGGCTCCGCGGGACATGGGGCACCTGCGGGGAGTGGGGAATGTGCGGGGCGTGGCGCGGGGGCTCCGGAGGGGCTGCCTCGGGGCCGGGTGCGGTGCGCTCCGTCTGCTCGTCCGGCGAGGCGACGGAAACGTCCATGCGCCCGTAAACCTCGCGGCTCGGCTGGCGCGGGCGCGTCTCGCCGTGACCGAGGTCTCCAAAGTCGCTGAGCAGTCGGTCCGCGGGAATCCGGAGAAACGCGGCGTAGCTTTTCAGGAAGCCCCGCACGTAGATGTCCGTGAGCCCGATGTCGAATTGGTTGCCCTCGAACTTCTGCAGGTAATCCCCGCGGATCTTTGTCGCCTCGGCCGCCTCCCGGACGGAGATGCCCTTCTTCTTGCGAGCTTCCTCGAGGCGTTCGCCTATGGTCTGCATATCAGGTCTATTAAGGTTGTGAAAGCGGGTTAAGTCAGCACGAAAACGCTGGGCGCCCCCGGGGGGACGCCGGGGCGCCTTCGCCGACGATTGCGTCAGAGGTTGTCCAAATCGACCAAAATCTCGCGCGGACTCGACCCATTCTCGGGGCCGACGATGCCCTTTTCCTCCATGATCTCCATGATCCGCGCCGCGCGATTGTAGCCGATCCGGAGCCTGCGCTGGAGCATGGAGGTGCTGGCGCGCCGGCTGGACCGGAGGACGTCGAGCGCCTGCAGGTAAAGCGCCTCGTCGTCGCCGAGTTCGTCCTCCCCTTCTTCGCCGTCCTCGTCGTCCTCGCGGGCCGCCCGGTCGATCCGGGCCTGGACTTCGTGGGCGTAGACGGGGGGATCGTTGTTCTCCTTGAGAAAATCGACAAGGGCCTGGACCTCGTCGTCGGCCACGAACGCGCCCTGGGCGCGCACGAGGCGGGAGGTGCCTGGAGGAGTGAAGAGCATGTCGCCGCGGCCTATCAGGGTCTCGGCACCCTTGTGGTCCAGGATGGTCCTCGAGTCGACCTGGGAGGCGACCTGGAAGGCGATGCGCGAGGGGAGGTTCGCCTTGATGACGCCGGTGATCACGTCGACGGAGGGCCGCTGCGTCGCGATGATCAGGTGGATGCCCGCAGCGCGCGCGAGCTGGGCCAGGCGGGCGACATTGGTCTCGATCTCAGCGGGCGCGATCATCATGAGGTCGGCGAGCTCGTCGATGATGACGATGATGTACGGGAGGCGTTCCGGAATCACTATGCCGTCGTCCGCTTCGAGCGGATCGAGCCCCTCGAGCGATCCCTGCGCGGGAAGCGGCATCTCGGAGGCGGGGATCTTCTTGCGGTGATTGAAGGTTACGATGTTGCGGACATTCGCCTTGGCGAAGATCTGGTAGCGTTGCTCCATCTCGCTCAGGAGCCACTTGAGGGCGCCGGGCACCTTCTTCGGCTCGGTCACCACCGGGATCAGCATGTGGGGAAGCTGGTTGAAGATCTTCAGCTCGACGACCTTCGGATCGACCATGAGCAGGCGCACGTCCCTCGGACTCTTCGAATAGAGGATCGAGGAGATTATGGCATTGATGCAGACCGACTTGCCCGACCCGGTGGCGCCGGCGATCATGAGGTGCGGCATCTTGGACAGGTCGGAGATGAGCGGCTTGCCCGAGACATCCTTGCCGAGGGCTATCGGGAGTTCCGCCTTCATCGAGGCCCAGTCCTCGCTCTCGAGGATCTCGCGCAGCCCGACGGCTGTCGGATGCTGGTTTGGCACCTCGACGCCAACCGCGGCCTTGCCGGGAATGGGCGCGAGGATTCGGACGGACTGCGCGCGCATTCCCAGGGCGATGTTCTTGTCGAGCCCGGATATCTTTTCCACGCGAACTCCCGGCGCCGGGACGACCTCGTAGCGGGTGATGACGGGTCCGACGTGGATCTCGCCGAGCGAAACCTCGACCCCGAATTCACCGAGGATCCTCAGGAGGTTTTCCGCGTTGCGGCGGTGCTCCTCCTCGCTGCTGGCGGCCGAGGCCCGGACCTGCTCCTTGAGGAGCTTGATGGGAAATGGCTTGTAGTTGTCGTCCCCGCTCGCCGGCACCGCGGCCCGCGCCTTCTTCAATTCCTCGGGCTTGACGATGTTGAGTTCAATCCGCTTGGAGGAGGCGGAATCCGAGGCCGGCTTGGGCCTCTCAGGGGACGCCACGCCGGGGAACAGGGAGCCCTCCGTCTCGCCGGCCCTTTGCTGGGCCGCGGCGCGCCCGGCCGCGGTCCTCGGCGCGACGACCGAGGATGCCTCGCCGCCCCTGGGGACCAGCACGTTCTTGTTGGCCGGCCCGATCGGCTCGAGGACGAGGGGCCGGGGCGCGGCCCTCGGCTCGTCCGGCTGCCTGCCGCGGCCGGCCGCCAGGGCTGCGAGTTCGGTCTTTCGCCGTGCCCGTGCCTCCCGCCAGGCCGAGAACCCGGCGAGAGCGCGCTCAAACTCAGCGCCGATGTCCTTTGTGAAGATGAACAGCAGGCCCAGCAGGTAGGTCGTTCCGAGCAGGAGAAAGGAACCGACGCCGCCCAGGGCGTTCTGAAGGAAATCCTGGTAGAGGATGACGCCCACTCCGCCGCCGAGGCCCTGCGGAAAGTAGTTGTGGTTGGTCCCGAAGATTTCGTCGAGCATCGGGGCCAGCCCCGCCAGCGACACGACGCAGACCAGCATCGCGGCGGCCCGGGTCGCGACAAGGCGCCGGACGTTGCGAAGCGCCAGGTAAAGGGTCCAGTACAGGAAGACGGGCAAAAGCCACGTGCTGATGCCGATCACATACAAGAGGCCCGAAACCAGGTCGGCGCCCACCCAGCCCATCAGGTTTCTTGAAACGGGGGAGGTCTGGTGGATCTTGCTTTGCGTGACATCGAAGTCCAGGAGCGCCACGGTTAGAAACGTGCCGCATACGAAGCAGACGACAGCCGCCGCCCAGTTGGGCCGCGGCCGTGGCGCAGACTGCGAACCTCCGTTTGGGTTTGAACTCTCTGTCTTGGGCATTTTTGTGGGCCGATCAGAACTCATCCTAACGCCCGTACCGGTCAAATGTAAACACCCTGGGATTGGTAGCCCGGGCACCCAAACAAACTGATGCGAGAACTTCTGTCATTTCAGCCTCTTTTCAAGGAACGGATCTGGGGTGGACGGGCGATTGAGGCCGTTCTTGGCCGCGCGATCCCCACGGGAATGCCGATCGGGGAAAGCTGGGATGTTGTGGACCGTCCGGAGGCCCAGTCCGTGGTCGCAGGCGGTTCCCTCGCGGGCCTGACCCTTCGGACCGTGCTGGAGCGCGACGGCGCCCGTATCATGGGACCCGGATGGCGGCCGTCGGACCCCTTTCCAATCCTCGTCAAGTGGCTGGACTGCCGCGAACGCCTGAGCCTCCAGGTTCATCCGCCCGCGGACGTCGCAAAGCGGCTGCACGGCGAACCCAAGACTGAAAACTGGTACGTCGCACACGCCGCCCAGGGCGCGCAACTGATGGTCGGGCTCAAACCGGGCACGAGCCGGGCGCAGTTCGAGGCGGCCTTCGCCGGAAACACCCTCGAAGGCTGCGTGCGTCATTTCAGCGCGGCAGCCGGGGACTCGATCCTGGTTCCGGCCGGACAGATCCACGCGATTGGCGCGGGGAACCTGATCCTCGAGATACAGCTGAATTCGGACACGACCTACCGGGTGCATGACTGGGGCCGCGCGGGCCTGGACGGAAGGCCGCGCAAGCTCCACGTCGCCGAAACAATTGAGTCGATCGCCTGGGACAACTTCGAGCCGGAGCTCGTGCGCGCCGCTCCGGAATCCGGCGTGATTGCGAAATGCGACGGGTTCCTGATCCGCCGCGTTATGCTGGATTCCGGCGGGCGGCTGACGATCGCCGCCGGCGAGCAACCGCGCCTGCTCAGCGTCGTGAGCGGCTCGGTGACCGCTTCGGCCATTCAACGGGACGACGCAAAGGGCGAATCCGCCGGCCGCGTTTTCGAACTCGGATCGAACGTCCTTATTCCCCATTCGGGCGGGTTCAGGTTTGTTGCGGATTCCCCGGCGATAGTGCTTGTGACCGAAGATTTCGCCGGGCTGGGCGCGCCGCGCGCTTGAAGTATGGAGGAAGGGGTGGTTTAGTCTCCCTCTTTTCCATGACACATGCCGATTCCGACCAAAGTGCCGGCCGCCCGACGGGCGGAACGGCCCAGCCGCGCCATGACCCAAAAGAGGATGGCGCGGGAACGCCTCCCCCAGCGGGGTCCGGCGCCGGGGCGGACCCGGCCGCGGAGCTCGCCGCTGCGCGGACGGAAGCGGCGCACGCCCAGGACCGTTTTCTTCGCGCCGTCGCCGATCTCGAGAATTACCGCAGGCGGGCGATTCGCGAGAAGGAGGAGCTGCGGATTGGCGCGGGACTGCGCATCGTCGAGGATGTCCTTCCCGTGCTGGACAATCTTGCGCTCGGCCTGAATGCGGCGCGCCAGCCCAAGGCCGACGTGAAGACGCTGGTCGGGGGTGTGGAGCTCGTGCTCCAGCAGCTCAAGTCGGCCCTGGCGAAGCACGGCCTTGCGGAAATCGATCCGGTCGGGCGGCCTTTCAATCCGCACGAGCACGAGGCGATCTCCCACCAGCCCAGTTCAGACGTCGCAGCAGAGCATGTGCTCACAGTCGTCAGAAACGGCTTCCTGCTCAATGGCCGGCTGCTCAGGCCGGCGTCCGTGGTCGTTTCCAGCGGCCCGGCCCCCAAGGAGAAGAAAGGCTGACACGGCCCGCCGGAACGCAATGAACCGCGCTGAAACCGGCGCGGCCGGGACCTGACCACAATGGCCAAAGAGGATTACTACGAACTTCTGGGAGTCGAGCGCGGCGCCACCGCGGAAGAGCTGAAGAAGGCCTATCGCAAGAAGGCCGTGCAGCACCACCCGGACAAGAATCCGGGCAACAAGCAGGCCGAGGACATGTTCAAGAAGATCTCCGAAGCCTACGAGGTTTTGCAGGATGCCGACAAGCGCGCAGCCTACGATCGTTACGGCCATGCCGCTTTCCAGGGGCCGGGAGCCGGCGCGGGTGCCCGGGGCCCGGGAGGGGCGGGTGGTTTCCACGACCCGTTTGACATTTTTCGCGAGGTGTTCGGACAGGGCGGCGGCGGCGGAATATTCGAGGAAATGTTCGGAGGGGGGGGCGGCCGCGACCAGGGCAGGGAGGGCGCCGATCTCCGGTACGACCTGGAGATTACCCTCGAGGAGGCCGCGCGCGGCGTCGAAAAGGAGATTTCGTTCAGGAAGCTGGTCGCGTGCGAGCGCTGCGAGGGTTCCGGCGCCGAACCGGGCACGAAGCGGGTGACCTGCCCAACCTGCCGCGGCGCGGGCCAGATCCGGCGCTCCGGCGGAATCATCGTCTTCACCCAGACCTGCCCGAGCTGCGGCGGCACGGGCAAGAAATATGAGAAGGTCTGCTCGGTCTGCCGGGGAGACGGGCGGACCCCAAAGACGACCAAGCTCAACCTGCGCATTCCGGCCGGGGTCGAGACGGGATCGAGGCTGCGTTCCGCGGGCAACGGCGAGGCGGGAACCGCGGGCGGGACGGCGGGAGACCTTTACGTGGTCCTGACCGTCAAGGAGCACGAGCTGTTCGAGCGCCAGGGGGACGATCTTTTCTGCGAGATTCCGATCAAGTTCACTCTCGCGACCCTCGGTGGGTCGATCGAGGTTCCCACCCTGTTCGGCAAGGGCTCCCTCAAGATTCCGGCGGGCACGCAGAGCGGCACGACCTTCAGGCTGCGCGACAAGGGCATGCCGAGCCTCCGCGGCGGCCGGCAGGGCGACCAGCTCGTGCGCGTGCACGTCGAGGTCCCCGATTCACTAACGGGCGAACAGCGCAGGCTTCTCGAGGAATTTGCGCGGGTGAGCGGCGATGCGAACGAGCCGACGTCGCGCAGCTTTTTCGAGAAGGCCAAGAAGTTCTTTTAGCCTCCAGTCGCGATGAAACTGCAGAACCCGAAACTCCTGAGCCTGGCGCAGGCCGTCAGGCTTCGCGCCAGGATCCGGCGCTCCGGACGCAAGCTCGTCCTTACAAACGGCGTCTTCGACCTGCTCCACCCGGGACATCTCCACTTTCTCCAGAAGGCCGGCGAACTCGGCGAACTGGTTGTGGCCCTGAATTCCGATCGAAGCGTAAAGGCCCTGAAGGGCCCGGGCCGGCCCATCCTCGGCGAGCGGGAGCGGGCTTACGCCCTGGCGCAGCTGTCCGCGGTGAAGGGGATCGTGCTCTTCCGGCGCAAGCGCCTTGCGCGCGAGATCCGCGCCCTGAAGCCGGACGTTTATGTCAAAGCCGGCGATTACTCGCTGGCCAGTCTCGATCCGGCCGAGCGCGCCGAACTGGAGAAGGCGGGTGCCGATGTCCGTTTCCTGCCCTTCCTGCCCGGATTCAGCACGACCAAGCTGATCGCCCGGATCCGGGCGGCGGGCTAGCCCCTTGTGCACCGCCTGATCGCTTTCCGACACCATGAACGTCGTCATCCTCGGCTCCGGGCGCGGCAGCAACGCCGAGGCGATACTCCAGGCGCAGGCGGCGGGACGCCTCGGAAAGGCCCGGGTCGTCGCTCTCCTGTCGGACAACCCTGAGGCGGGGATTCTCGCCCTGGGGCCCCGTTTCGGCGTGCCGGCGCGGTTCGTCGACCCCGCCCCTTTCAGGACCAAACTCGAGGGTGAGGGCGAGGCCCGCTTCATTGCCGCCGTGGCTGCGGCGAAGCCCGATCTCGTGGTCCTGGCCGGCTTCATGAGGGTCCTCAAGCCCGGCTTTCTGGGCGCATTCGCCGGCCGGATCGTCAATTTGCACCCGAGCCTCCTTCCGAGCTTTCCCGGGCTCGACGCCATCGGACAGGCGTGGAGGCGCGGCGTGAAGGTCACCGGATGCACGGTTCACTACGTGACGCAGGAGGTCGATGGCGGCCCGATCATCGACCAGGCAGCGGTGCATATCGGAGGGAATGACACTCTCGAGTCGCTGGCGGCCAGGATCCACGAGGCCGAGCACGCCCTCCTGCCGGCCGTGGTTGCGCGGCTGGCAGGCTGAATCAATCCCCAAGGCGGTGCCCCTTTTTGAAATCAGGGCCGAGATGCCCATCGCCTCGACAGAGGCCGCCGAGGAGCTTCTGCTGGAGCTCGGCATCCAGAACTGGAGCATCCTTGAGGACGCCGTCGCCCGCAGGGCCTGGATTGTCGGGATCTTCCCGGCGGAGGGCGAGGCCCGCGCCCGCTGGGGCGAATTGGCTCCCCTCCTTCCGGCTGCGCCGATCGCCGGACCCTCGGTGGAGCCGCTTGCCGACGCCGATTGGCAGGACAGCTACAAGGTACACTTCAAGCCATGGCAGTTCGGACGCCTCCATTGGGTGCCCGTCTGGGAGCGCGGAGCCTTTGAACTGCCGGCAGGCCACGCCGTCCTTTGGCTGGACCCCGGCCTTGCCTTCGGCACGGGCAATCATGAGACGACCCGCCTGTGCATCGAGCGGCTGGTGGAGAAGGAGGCGGCGGTGGCGGGAACGCCGCAAAAGGCGGGCCTGCGGGTGGTCGATGCCGGCTGCGGCTCGGGGATTCTCGCCCTCTCGGCGGCCCTGCTCGGATTCGAAAACGTGGTCGGATTCGACCTGGACCCGGAGGCCGTGCGCGTCAGCCGTGAGAATGCGTCGGCGAACGGACTCGCCGGCCGGGTCGCATTCCTTTCCGCGGACCTGCATTCCGGGCTCGCCGGTCCGCCCGCGGGAATTGTCCTGGCAAACATCCAGGCCGACATCCTCGCCCGCAATGCCGGCGGCCTCGCCGCCGCCGTCGCTCCGGGGGGGACGCTGATCCTGAGCGGCATCCTGGCCATGGAGCTCGATTCCGTCCGGACAGCCTTCGCCGCAGCCACTCCCGGCTGGACTTCGGATTCCCGGACGATGGGCGAATGGTCGGATCTCGTCCTGACCAGGCCTCTTGGGGAGTAATGCCCCAATCCGGGCGACACGACTCCGAAGCGGCCAGTGTTCGCTTCATGCGACCCCTGGGCCCGGCTAACTTGCATTTTGGCGGTCTTCGGGGACCTTTTCCCGATTATGATCGCGCAATTGAACCATGATCCGGCGGACGTCGGGGTCTCCGGTGCGATGGTGGGAATCGGATACGCGTCCGGGGCTGATGGCGGCCTGCTTGACGCCTACTCTTCCGCCGTGTCCGGCGCCGCGGAGCGGGCGCGCGGAGCCGTCGTTCACATCGAGGTCGGCGTTTCCGGGCGAGGCGGAGCGGGGAGTCCGCAGGAGGGCGGCAGCGGATCGGGCTTTTTCATCTCCCCTGACGGTTACCTGCTGACCAACAGCCACGTGGTCCACGGCGCCCGGACGATGAGGGTCTCCCTGGCGGACGGCGGGCGGCTCGATGCCGACCTTGTCGGCGAGGATCCCTTTACGGATCTGGCGGTCCTCCGGGTCAGCCCCGGCGAGGCGGTCGATCACCTGGAATTCGCGGACAGCGACAGAATCAGGCCGGGCCAGATTGCGATTGCGATCGGAAGCCCGATGGGATTCCAGCAGACGGTCACCGCCGGAATCGTGAGCGGCCTCGGGCGCTCGCTGCGCGCGGCATCCGGCCGGCTGATCGACAACATCATCCAGACGGATGCGGCCCTCAATCCCGGCAATTCGGGAGGGCCGCTCGTCGATTCGCGCGGCTGCGTTATTGGGGTGAATACGGCGATCATACGGCCGGCGCAGGGGATCTGCTTTGCGATCGCCAGCAACACGGCCCGTTGGGTGGCCGGCTGGCTCATAAAGGACGGACGGATCGGCCGGAGCATGATAGGCGTGGCCGGGCAGACCGTTCCGCTCCTCAGGAAGCTCGTTTTGCACCATCACGTCGGCCAGGACACGGGGGTTCTCGTCGCCGGAGTCGAGCCGTCGAGCCCGGGCGAGGGGGCGGGGCTCGAAATCGGCGATGTCATCATCGGCCTGGACGGGCACCCGACTCCGACCGTGGATTCGCTGCACAAGCTTCTGACCGGCGAGCGGATCGGAGCCCGGACCGCCGTCAGGATCCTGCGAGGCGTCGCCCTGGTGACGACGACGGTCGTGCCCCGCGACATCGCGGGCGCCGGGTCAGGTTGACAGCAGCGAGCGCAGGTCCGCCAGCGAAAGCCGGGCTGATGCGGCGTCGCTCGCCTCGAATACGTCCTTGAGCAGGGCCTGTTTTTCGGCCTGAAGTCCGAGGACCTTCTCCTCGACCGTGCCGGAGGCGATCAGTTTGTAGCTGGTGACCACGCGGGTCTGCCCGATTCGGTGGGCCCGATCGGTCGCCTGCATTTCGACCGCGGGATTCCACCACGGGTCGAAATGCACCACCATGTCGGCTCCGGTCAGATTGAGCCCCGAGCCCCCCGCCTTGAGCGAGAGAAGAAAGACCGGGATCTCGCGCGAGGACTGGAAGCGGTCCACCTCGGCCTGCCGGGCGCCTACGGGCATCGAGCCGTCGAGGCGGCAATAGCCGATGCCCCGGGAGGATAGGTCTCCTGCCAGCAGGTCGAGAAGGGAAGTGAACTGGGAGAAAACGAGCACGCGGTGTCCGTCGTCCAACGCCTCCTCGAGGAGTTCCCGGAGAGCCTCCAGCTTTGCGGAATCCCCGTACGATGCCGGGGCCGCACCGCCCTGGGCGGGACGCGCGGCCCCCTCGGCCAGCCTCGGGTCGCAGCAGATCTGCCTGAGCCTTAGCAGCTGGGTAAGCGTGGCGAACCGCAGGCGCCCATCGCTCGCGCCACCGGCCGCCAGATCGATCAGATCGCGCTCGGCGCGCTCCTGGGTCGCGCGGTAGAGGGCCGCCTGGACGCCGGTGAGTTCGCACCAGACGGTTTGCTCGATCTTTGCCGGCAGTTCCGGAGCAACAGAGCCCTTTGTTCGACGGAGAATGTAGGGCGCCGCCTGAACTCGGAGCCTCTGATCCAGCCAGGCCCTGTCGCTGCCCTTTGTGCCGGATGGGACCCGATCGAGATAACCGGGCAGCAGGAACTCAAAAAGGGATCTCAAGTCATCGAGGGAGTTCTCGACCGGCGTGCCCGTGAGGACAAACCGGCTGCGGGCCCCCAAGGCCCGCAGGGCCCGTGCGTTTTGGGACTGCCGGTTCTTGATGTGCTGGGCCTCGTCGGCGATCACGCACAGGAAATCGCAGGCTGCGAATACGCCCTCGTCGCGGACGAGGGTCCCGTAGCTTGTCACAATCAGGTCGAATTCCCGGAATTGCGCCGGATCGGAAAGCCGCCGCCCGCCGTGATGAACGACTGTGCGAAGCCCCGGCGCGAAATTCAGCGCCTCCCGGCGCCAGTTTTCGAGGAGCGAAGCCGGGCATACGACGAGGCTGGCGCCGTGCGCCGCCGCGGGCTCGCTTGCGGCGCGCAAAAGGGCAAGCGCCTGGATCGTCTTTCCCAGGCCCATCTCGTCAGCGAGGATCCCGCCCAGCTCGTTGCGGTGAAGGTGCCACAGCCAAGCGGCGCCGAGCCTCTGGTATGGGCGCAGCCTCGCGTCGAATTCCGGCGGGAGAGGGGCGGGTCTGAGGGCGGAGAGATTGCGCAAGGCGGCGCTGCGGGCCCGCCACGTCTCCGGCGGCTGGAATCCGGCCGCCAGGGGCTCTACCAGGGCCTCGATCTCCGTCACCCGCGCGCCGCTGATCCGCTGCGTGCGCCGGGTTGAGACGCCGCCCGCCGGGCCCCCCGCCAGGGCCCGCTGCGCATCGCCAAGCCTTTGGATCTTGTCGGAATCGAGAAGGATGATCATGCCTCCCGATTCCAGGTAGCCGCGGCCGGAAACGAGGGCCGAGCGCATCTCGGCTTCGCTGGCTCCTCCGGCGCGAAGGCCGAGCGTGACCTCAAAATCCTTCCCCGCCTCGGCGGCGGTGCAGACAATTTCCGCGGGCTTCAGGTGGGAGGTGTTTCTTTCGAAATTCGCCGTAAAGCGCGCGGCAAACTCATTGCGGAAGCGCTCTCCGTTAGCCGCGAGAAAACTGAGTGTCTTGTGCCGGTCGCGGAGCCACCATTTGCCGTTCGACGGCTCCGCGAGAAAGCCGCAGCGCCTGAGCAGCTCGAGCACGGCCGGGTAGCTCCTGTGCTCCCGCGAGGGAAGCGTGATCGCAAGATAGTGTTCCGAACCGTCGACCGTCGCGGGGGAAGGGCCGGTGGAGCCGGCGAGACTGGCCGGAATATTTTGACGGAGCATGATCGGCCTGCGGCGGACGGCGCGGAGGAACCGGTTCCCGGCGCCTCAGATGTCGATGGGTGCGGACGGCGCGGGCAGCCAGTCCTTGAGCGCGCTGCTGCGGCCGCATTCGAAGCACGATGTTCCGCCAAACTGGGTGTTGCAGATCGGGCACACGCCCCCCGACGAGAACATGTCGAAGGAATGCCTGCACCGGGGGCACGTCCAGAATTCGCCCACGGGAGGCGCTGTGTGGCAGGAAGGGCAGGCGGCGCCGGCCCGGCGGGGGGCGTCGGCGACCCGGGCCATGCTGCGCGCCCGGGTCAGGCCATTCCAGCACTGCATCAGGAGGAAGAGGCAGACGATTCCCATCCAGATGGACTCGCCCAGCAGCGCATAAATGAAGAGCGCGATTACACCGATGATTCCGACCACGCTTGAGACCAGAAGGCTGCGGGCCCGGCCGAAGGGAAACCACAGGAGCGACCGAAGAATCTGGCCTCCATCCAGCGGATAGACGGGCAGCAGGTTGAAGATCAGGAGTCCTACATCAATGGTCAGCAGGGAGCGGATGAAGATCTGCAGGTCCGGGTGTTCCGAAACAAGCCCCGTCGTCCGGACCACGATTCCGACCGCCAAGAGGATTGGGACAAGGATGACGTTCACGAGCGGCCCTGCCGCGATCGTCCACAGGGTGGCACCCGGCCTGGGCGGAGGGGCCACGTAGGCGACGCCGCCCAGGGGCCAGAGCACGATCTGGTCCGCGTCCCCGCCCACGCTCCGGCACGCCAGCGCATGGCCGAACTCGTGCATCAGCACGATGAGGAAGAGCGAGACGTACTCCAGGACGCCCCAAAAGCGGGACTCGTATTGCCCGATCCCACGAAGGAAGATTTCGTAGTAGGCCACAAGGAACCATGACCAGTGAAGATAGACATCGATTCCGCCGAAGCGGAAGAGTCGGAATGATCCTTTGCGAGTGGGCATGGGTGGACGGTTTGTAACTAGAGGCTATCCGAAAACTGGCAACGGCCATTGTCGATTTCCGGATAGCCTCTTGTCTCCCCTCGCGCGCCCCATGCCAAATGCAAAAACTGGCCGGGGCTGTGAAGATTGCGGCCGACAGCCGCAAGTTTTTCAACCCGAACTCTTAAAGCGAACGCGGATGCGGCTGGACCGGCGCTGAAGAGGGCCAGTCGATCCGCGAGCTGGGCGTTTCCGGCGCGCGGCATTGACCCAGAATCAGGCCGGCAATGAAGGAGACAATGGCTATTGCCAAATATGCGGAATGGCGAGAGGGACCGTCCCTTTGCTGCGTAACCGGGGGGGCGCCGGGATCGCTTGGAATTTGGAGATACTCAACCGACTCTTTCATGCCATTATCATAGTCCCGTCGGGGACACGGATGGAGTAAAAGATGGCAGGGAATCCATCAAAACGGCGTTAACGCGGGGCGTCAAAATGGGGTCAGGTTGAAGAAATTGCGGGAATTCGCGGCCGCAATCCCGCAACCTGACCCCCAACTCCTTACCTCGCAGTCATGCCAAAACGCAGAAATAAAAACAGGAGGACGAAAAACAACAGGGCGCCGACGCCGAGGAGCGAACCCGCAAGGACCGGCGTCGCCTGGAAGCTCAGTTTCCAACGGGGCGGGCGAAGCCTCTGGCTGTAGCCGGTCACCTGCACGCTCCCAGGCGCGTCGAGATCCTCCTTGAACGCCGCCATGCTTGCGTACCGGTCCTGCGGCTTGCGCTGCAGCGCGTGGAGCACAATTTCCTCCGCCTGAAGCGAGAGCCCGGGATTGAGCGTTCGCGGCGCTACCGGATCGCCGGTCGTTCGCTGGAAGGCCGATTGCCACGGATCCTCATTCTTGAACGGAACCGACCCCGTCAGAAGCTCATAGAGGATTGCGCCCAGTCCGTATATGTCGGTGCGTTCGTCGACGGGTCCGTTGTCGACCTGCTCGGGAGCCATGTATTCGGCGGTGCCGAATATCGGCGTCAGCTTGGCCAGGACATTCCGCTGCCTGACCGGAGGGGAAGAGAGCCCAAAATCCATCACCCGCAGCGTCCGGTCGCGGCAGATCATGATGTTCGAAGGCTTGAGATCGCGGTGAATCACCCCCTGCCCGTGCATGTGGCCGACGGCCTCGCAAACGACGCTCACGATCTTCAGCGCGTCGCGTTCGGGAAGGGGACGGTTCCCGTGCTCGATATGGTCGAGCGTGCAGCCCAGCAGAAACTCCGTCACGAGGTATGGCTGGCATTTCCCGCCCGAAACGGGGATGAATTTGAGCAGCAAAGGGTGGTGGAGCCTGAGACCGATCTCCTCCTCGTGGCGGAAGCGCGTGAAGCAGACCGGATCGCTCTCGACGGCCCGCAACGGCAGCTTGACCGCCACGTTTCTCCTATCCTGGAGCATGTCCTCCGCGCGGTAGATTGTCGCCATTCGGGAGCGTCCGATGGCTTCCCGGATCAGGAACCGGCCGTCCAGCAGCTTGTCCGGGCCCAGCAGCGGCTCAGGCGAGGGCTCAAAGCCGCCGCGGCCTTCGGGAAGATCCTGGCAGCACGCGACGTCGGCCAGCGGCGACTCGGCTGCGGTGCCGCCGGTTTCATTCCGGGTCATGCCGCCCATCGGTCTTCGGGCTCCTCTCCAGGCCAGCGGCGAAAACAGTTGAAATGCATGCGCATGTCGACGACGAGGACCCGGCAGGCAGCTTCGGCGACCAGGCTCCGCGCCGTCTCGGCGCATCTCGGGCCGAGGAGCCTTCTCCAGATGGAAGGGGTGAATGTCGGCAACAGGATCAAATCAACGTCGTTGGCCGAGGCTTCAGCAAGTATTTCCTCATGGGGCGTTCCGACGCGCACCCGGACCGACGTCCCCACCGTGGCGCGCACGTATTCATTGCCGATGCGGTCAAGGAGCAGCTCCGCCCGGCGAAAGTTGGTGCCGTTGCCGCGAAACGGCACGGCATTGGTCCGGCGATCCAGAACGTGCAGAAGAACGATCTCTCCCTTGAATGGCGGAACGATGTCGTTGGCCACCGGGAACACTTCAGGCGGGCATTTCGCGAGATCGATCGGAAGCAATAACCGGCCGGCCTTAATCCCGAAACGATTGAGAGACAGTCCAGGGAGCGGTGAATTCATGGTCGGCGGGGTTTTCATGGCGCAGTTCATGTGGCACGGTGCCACAATACGGAATCTCATCCAGCCCAGGTAATAAATCCTGGCGCCAATACCCTCAAAAAAACATCAAAAAAGCCGCAGCATGACGGACGGGTTCTCAGGACTTCTTCCCGTCCGCAGCGTCCAGGGCCAGGTTCAGAAGCAGAACATTGACACGGGGTTCCCCAAGGAATCCCCATTGCGACGGCTCGGTGAACTTCTCTACGAGCGCCTTAACCTGGTCCTCGCCCATCCCGCGTGCCGCAGAGACGCGCGAAACCTGGAAGGCCGCCCCTTCCGGGCTGATGTGCGGGTCGACTCCGCTCGCGGAGGCATAAACCAGGTCCGCTGGCACCGGAGCGTCGGCAGCGAGCTTGGACCCGTCGCGAAGCGCCTTGGCGTTGGTTCTTACATTGGTCTGGAGCTGCGCGCTTGTCGGCCCGAGATTGCTGCCGCTGCCGGCGCTGAAGCCCGAGGGGCCCGTCCCGTAGGACGCCGCGGACGGCCTTGGCCAGAAATACTTCGGGCCCGTGAACTGCTGGGCCATGAGTTCCGATCCGACGACCTTTCCGTCGCGTTCGATCAGGCTGCCGTTGGCCTGGCGCGGAAAGGCGAGCTGCAAAAGCACGGTCATGACCAGGGGATAAAGGATGCCGGTGATGACGGTCCAAACCAGGGTCTGCCGGATCGATTGGAGGATGAGTTTCATGGATTTCCCTTTTGTATATTTTGGGTGGCGGGGTCAGGGCGCCAGGTGGACGGCGACCAGAATCAGGTCGATCAGCTTGATGAAGACGAAGGGAAGGAGGATCCCGCCGATTCCGTAGATGAGCATGTTCTTCTGGAGGATCACCTTTGCCCCGAGCGGCTGGTACTTGACACCCCGCAGGGCAAGCGGGATGAGGGCGACGATGATCAGCGCGTTGAAGATCACGGCGCTCAGGATCGCGCTTTGCGGCGAGTGGAGGAACATGATGTTGTAGGCCTGGAGCGGTCCGAATCCGCCCTTGTCCGTCGCATAGAGCAGGCCGAACATCGCCGGCAGGATCGCGAAGTACTTCGAGACGTCATTTGCGATGCTGAAGGTCGTCAGGGCCCCGCGGGTCATCAGCAGCTGCTTGCCGATCTCCACGACCTCGATCAGCTTCGTCGGGTTGCTGTCGAGGTCGACCATGTTTCCGGCCTCGCGCGCCGCCTGGGTGCCCGTGTTCATGGCGACGCCGACGTCAGCCTGCGCAAGCGACGGGGCGTCATTGGTGCCGTCTCCGATCATCGCGATCAGTTTTCCGCCCTCCTGCTCCTTGCGGATCCGGGCCAGCTTGTCCTCGGGTTTCGCCTGCGCGATGAAGTCGTCCACGCCCGCCTCGGCGGCGATCGCCGCGGCCGTCAGGGGATTGTCGCCCGTTATCATGATCGTCCGGATGCCCATCGCCCGCAGCTGCTCGAAGCGCTCCTTGATCCCGCCCTTCACGATGTCCTTGAGGAGGATCACCCCGAGGACGCGGCTGTTCTCGGCGACGACCAGCGGAGTTCCGCCGAGGCGGGATATCCTGTCCACCTCGTTGGCGACTTCTACGGGATAGGTGCCGGCCTGGGAGAGGACCCAGGCCTTCACGCTCTCGGCCGCGCCCTTGCGGATCTGGCGGCCGGGAAGGTCAACGCCGCTCATGCGCGTCTGGGCTGTGAACGGCACGAAGGTCGCGTGCGGCTCGGCGATCTCGCGTCCGCGAAGCTGGAATTTCTCCTTCGCCAGGGTGACGATGCTCCGTCCCTCGGGCGTCTCGTCCGCGAGCGACGCGAGCTGCGCCGCGTCCGCTAGGGCGTTGAGCGCGACACCCGGAGCGGGCACGAACTCCGTCGCCATGCGGTTGCCGAGAGTTATCGTTCCGGTCTTGTCGAGGAGGAGGACGTCGACGTCGCCCGCCGCCTCGACCGCGCGACCGGACGTCGCCAGGACGTTTCGCCGCATCAGGCGGTCGATGCCGGCGATGCCGATTGCGCTCAACAGTCCGCCGATCGTCGTCGGAATCAGGCAGACGATCAGGGCGAGCAGGACCGGCAGGGAGGTCAGGACGGCACCGGTCTGGTTAGAGGCCTTCTGGTCGTAGATAGCCATCGGCGGGAGCACGAATACGACGACGATGAAAAGCGCCGTCAGGCTGACGAGGACGATGTTCAGCGCGATCTCGTTCGGCGTCAGCTGGCGCCGGGCGCCCTCGATCATGGCAATCATCCGGTCGAGGAACGAGTTTCCCTCCTCCGCAGTCACCCGGATGACGATCCGGTCGCTCGTGACGCGAGTGCCCCCGGTGACCGCGCTTCGGTCCCCGCCGCTCTCGCGGACGACCGGGGCGGACTCGCCGGTGATTGCGGACTCGTCGATCGTCGCGATCCCTTCGACGACTTCTCCGTCGGCCGCGATCAGGTCGCCGGCCGTGCAGACGATCCGGTCGCCGATCTTGAGCTCGCTGCTCGAAACAGTGACCTCGCGGCCGCCGTTGACCAGCTTTCGCGCCGTCGTCTTTGTGCGCATCTTGCGCAGCTCGTCGGCGTGGGCCTTTCCCCGGCCTTCCGCCATCGCCTCCGCGAAGTTGGCGAAAAGGCAGGTGAACCATAGCCAGAGGCAGATCTGGAGGTTGAAGCTCGAGAAGTCGAAGAACAGCCAGATCGTCGTCGCGATGGAGCCGAGCCACACGACGAACATGACCAGGTTCTTGATCTCATCGCGCGGATGAAGCTTTTTGAAGGCGCCGAAGACCGCCTGGCGGACGAGCGACGAGTATTCGATTTTGAATGTTGTTGAGCTCATTGAACTGGATTTTCGCCGGGTTTAGAACGCGCGTCCGGCGGCCATGAGGCCGTGCTCGAGGAGAGGCCCGAGGCAAAGCGCCGGGAAGAAGGTGAGGGCGGCCACGATGATGATGACTCCGGTCAGCGTGAGGCCGAAGGTCCAGCCGTGCACGGGAAGGGTGCCGGCTGACGGCTCGACCGTCTTCTTCGAGGCGAGCCGGCCGACGATGGCGAGCGCTGCCGCTATCGGCGCGAACCGCCCGATGATGATCGAGACGCCGAGGAGGACGTCATATATGGGCACGTTCGCATTGAGCCCAGCGAAGGCGC
Source organism: uncultured Opitutaceae bacterium (assembly GCA_964605835.1). Classification (GTDB taxonomy): domain Bacteria; phylum Verrucomicrobiota; class Verrucomicrobiia; order Opitutales; family Opitutaceae; genus Palsa-1447. Next base: position 29,938 of record CAZSEH010000003.1, on the reverse strand, counting down.
TTCCGTTGTTGTTCGCGGCTTCGCCGTAGGCGTAGAGCACCTCGCTCAGCCCGTGCGGGCCGGCGTTGTTCATGCTCGCGATGCCCGCGGGCAGCATCACGCAGATTGCGGTCGGGATGAGGCATGCTGCGTTTGGCCCGAGCACGCCGATTACCGCCCAGGTCGCCTCCCAGGCCCCCAGCTTTTTGCCGAGGTACTCGGGCGTTCTCCCTATCATCAGGCCGGCTATGAATACGGTGATGAGGACATGGAAGAGCATGCAGTACACGCCGCAGCCGATGCCTCCGAACATGATTTCGCCGATCAGGATGTTCCACATGGGCATCATGCCGGCGATCGGCATCCAGCTGTCGTGCATGGAATTCACCGAGCCGTTGTCGATGGCCGTGCACGAGATGCCCCACAGGACGCTGTTCATCACGCCGAAGCGCTGCTCCTTGCCCTCCATGTGCGGCAGGATGTTGTCGGTGACCGGATTTGGCTGGGATTCCGCGTACCAGGCCACGGCGAATGAAAGCAGATACAGCGCGAGCATGACCGAGTACAGGCACCACGCGTGGCGCTTGTTGCCGATCAGGAGTCCGAACATGAAGACCTGCGCCATCGGCACCACGATGATGGCGAGCATCTCGAGGAACCCGGCGAGCGGCGTGGGATTCTCAAAGGGATGCGCGCTGTTCACCCCGTACCAGCCGCCGCCATTGGTGAAAAGCTGCTTGCACGACTCGAAGGAGGCGACCGGGCCGACGGGAATCGGCTGTGTATCCACCTTTTGGTCGATCATGACCGGCTGGTCGACCATGACGGTCTTCCCATCGGGCCCAAGGACCGGCTTTCCCTTGTCGTCCAGCTTTGCCACGGACGTGGTCACGGGCTGGCCCTTGTCGTCGGTCTTCTGGACCTGCGCCGTATAGGATTCGACGAGAGTCGCGGTCGGATAGGCCTTCCAGGTCTGCGGGACGCCCTGCCATGCGAGCGGTATCGCCCATATCACCGAGAGCGGAATCACGATGTAGAGGGTGCAGCGGGTCAGATCGACCCAGAAGTTTCCGATCGTCTTGACGCTCGCCCGTGCCATGGCCCGCCCAACGGCCACAAGGACCGCCAGGCCCGCGGCACCGCTGATGAACTGGTGCACGGAAAGCCCGAGCGTTTGCGCAAGGTAGCTCATCGTCGCCTCGCCGGAATAGGACTGCCAGTCGGCGTTGCACGTGAAGCTCCAGGCTGTGTTGAACGCCAGGTGCCAGGAAAGATTGTCCAGGCCCTGCGGATTGAACGGCAGCCATTTCTGGGTCATCAGTATCGCCATGAGCGATGCGAAGCCGACAGTCGTCATGGTCACAACCGCCCAAAGGTACGTGAGCCAGGACATCTCCGCATTGGAGTCGATGCCGGTTAGCCGGTAGACAAGCTTTTCCAACGGGAACAGAAGCGAATGAAGGAAGGTCTTCTCCCCCTTGAAGACCTTGAACATGTAGCGGCCGACGACCGGCGTCAGGGCGATCCCCAAGCCGAAGAAAAGTACGATCTGGATTATTTCGATTGATTTCATGGCGCAGTTGCTGGCAAGGGGTGACGTTGGAGCAGCGACTGTGCCCTGATGTGTAAATGCCGAGACAACGAAGGGGGCATTTGCATAAATAACGCATGAAAATGCGTTAAATGGCCCCCGAGTTGGGAGCCTCAGACTATACCCGGCACCGCGGAGCGATCGTCTATTGGCTCTGCAGCGTCAAGATGGCTGGCTGGAGTCCGGGCGCCGAAACCGTCAATGCGATCGAGCCGGGATTTGGCGAGGACTGGACGATCGCAAGCCCGCGTCCCTCGTAGACCCGGAAGGCGGGACCTTTCACCGGCTCCATGTTTGTCACATCGCCGTTTCCGAGGCCGATGATCTGCGCCGGGCCGCCGATCTCAAAGGTCAGCTCCTGCGCGGCGTCGGGTACGCGCTGGCCTTGCGAATCCACGACGTCGAACTCGATCTGGCAGACATCCCTTCCGTCTGCGCGAAGCCGCGTCCCGGAGGGGTGCAGTTCGATCCGGTTCGCGGGTCCGGACGTCTTCAGCGCAAATTCGCAAACCGCGCGGCCGTCCTTCAGACCCGTGGCCTTGAGCACTCCCGAGGCGTAGGGCACCTCCCAGCGCAGGACGCCCTTCGCTGTCTCGTCCTTGTGTTTTGTCCCCAGGGATTCGCCATTGAGGGCCAGCGCCACATCGGGGCAATTCGTATAGCAGAAGACGGACAGCGTTGTCCGCTCCGGCCAGTTCCAGCTTTCTTTGCCGCCGCCCCCTTCGGTCCTCCTGGCCGCTTGTCCACTCATCGAGGCGCACAAATAGACAACCGGCTGGCTGCTCCACAGGCTCTGGCGGAACCGGCCCAACGGTTTCACAAATCCGCAAAGGTCGATCAGCCCGGCGGAGTTGGCGCGATCCGGCCATGTGTTCGCCTCGCCGAGATAATCGATGCCCGTCCACAGGAACTGGCCGCTGATCATGGGATTGTCCCGCACGGCCGCCCACGCGTCGTAGCTGTGGCTGTTTTCGCTGCCGTAAATGACCCGCTTCGGGAACTGCCTGTGGTCTTCCGCATAGCGGGGCTCCTGATAGTTGTAGCCAGCGATGTCGAGGATCTGGGCAAAACCCACCGTGTTTGACATCAGGACGCTTGCCAGGGCCGCCGTCACCGGCCGGGTCGGGTCCAGCTGCCTCACGGCATCCGCCAGCGGGCGACCCCATTTCACCAGGTCCGTTCCGGGCGGGTTTCCGGGGCGGTATCCCTTCCCCAGGACGGGGTCGGTGAAGGGATCGTTTGGATAGTCGATCTCGTTGCCAATGCTCCACATCACGATGCTGGAGTGGTTTCTGTCCCTGCGCACCATGTCCTGGATGTCCCGGACCGACCATTCGACAAAGGACTCGCTGTAGCCGAACCGGCCCGGCGCGCCGATATTGTGGCCGACGATCCATTTGTTCTTTCCCGGGGTGTACTCGTCGAACGCCTCGTCCATGACGAGGAATCCCAGCCTGTCGCAGAGCTCGAGAAACTCGGGCGCCGGGGGATTGTGGCTCGTTCGAATGGCATTGACGCCAAGTTTCTTCAGTTCGCGCAGCCGCCGTTCCCAGACCTGGACGGGTATCGCAACCCCCACGCTTCCGCCGTCCTGGTGGATGCACACGCCCTTGAATTTCGTCTCGACGCCGTTCAGGAAGAAGCCGCGATTGGGATCGAACTCGAGCGTGCGCACGCCGAAATCGGTCGTCGTTGCGTCCACTTCCCCTGCCCCGGAGTTCAGGCGGTTGCGAAGGGTGTAGAGAACGGGCGAATCGGGCGACCACCGCCTGGGGCCGACAAGGGTCAGGTTCTGAATCAGGGCCTGACTCTTCCCGCCATCGAGGGTGCCCGGGGTTGCGGTGCTGGCCACGACCTGGCCGTCCGGATCGACGAGGTCGGATGCAAGGCTGAAGGTCAGGGATTTTCCGGACTCATTTTCAACAACGGTTTCGACGCGGATCGTCGCGGAATCCTCCTTCACGACGGGGGTGGTCACGCAGGTGCCCCATTGGCCGACATGCAGCGGATCGGTCACGCAGAGGCGCACGTTCCTGTAGATTCCGGCGCCCGTGTACCAGCGGGAGTCCCCGAGCCGTGAGTGGTCCACACGCACCGCCAGCACATTTTCATCGGCGCCGAATTTCAGCAGCGGCGTCAGATCGCAGGTGAAGCTCTCATAGCCGTAGGGACGGCCTCCCACCAGGTATCCGTTTAGCCATACCTCCGCATGGTCGTACGCGCCGTCGATCTCAAGGGTCACCCGCTTGCTCCGGTCCGCCGGATTCATCTGGAAATGCCTCCGGTACCAGCCGATGCCGCCGGGCGCGAACCCGTTGCCTGCGCCATACTCCGCGCTGAACGGCCCCTCAACGCTCCAGTCATGGGGGAGGTTGACCGACCGCCAGCCCGAATCGTCGAACTTGGGCAGCATCGCCGCTGCGGGCCCGCTCAGGCTGAAACGCCAGCCGAAATCGAAGTCTTCGTAGCGCCTGAAATCCACGATATTTCGCCCATTGGGGGTGGTGTTCCGGAGCCACTGGGGAAGGATGAACGGGGTCAGGGACACTCGGGAAAAATGCCGGTCGGCGAACTTGAGGAAGACCGGCCAGTCCAAGATATCGGTGTGGCCTCCCTCATGGTAGCGGAATGCCAGGTCGCCGTCGGTCAGTCCGGCATCGGGAGCGGGCATGACGTCAGTGCCGAGATCCTTCTTGCCGAGGAGCCGGTAGACCGGTCCGGCGGCGACGGCGGCCAGAAATTCGCCATGGGGATCCGCCCATTGATCCTTTGTCCCACCCGTGACGAAGAGGGGCCGCGGCGCCACCAGCGCCATCAGTTCCGGCGAATCCACCGGCAGGTCGCCCCAATGCTTCGCATACTTCAGGAAGTTCCCGGCCATCCAGTGGGACTCACCCATGCCGGCGACATCGTCGAGCGTCTCGCCCCAGTCGCGCCGCGACGGCTTGGCGCCGCCCTCGCCGGAGCAGCTTGCGTAACAGACTGCCCAGCGCGGATCGCTGGCTGCGGCAAGGAGGGCGGTTTTTCCCCAGCGCGAATGGCCCTCGACGCCCAGGCGCAAGGAGTCGACGGATGGGTCGGTCTGCAGATAATCGATCGAGCGGCTCAGGCCCCAGGCCCAGGCGGCGAGGGCGCCCCAATCGCCGGGCTGGCGCGGCTGGCCGCGATTCACGAGCCCGATGATGCCCGACTGAAGTCCTGCGCCGTTGTCCGCCTGCACCGTGGTTGCGGCAAAGGTCGCGTAACCCCAGCCAAGGTCGAGAACCTGCAGCATGGCACTTGGTCCTTGCGCGGGAGGTGGCGGGGGCGCGGTGTTGCGCCGGCCCGCCGGCGGCGGACCGCCCTCGACGGCCACCATCATCGGAACGGGACCCGTGACGCGCGCCGGGATCCACAGAGTGAGCTCGATGCGCGGCGTTGCGGCCGGGTACACCGAATTATCGATGTGCCCGACGACCGTCTTCATGATCGCCTTACCATCGAGGGCTTGCGGATCGACTTGGGTTACCTCCCAGGTGACGGCGGGCGCGGGCCTGGGAGCCTTCCCGTAGATTTCGGATTCAAAGTCGCGCACGATTTCCGGCCGTCGCAGCTGCCACCAGGCCGCGGCGTCCCCGACCTTTTCGCCGCTCTTGAGCCGCAGGGGATCGGTGAATGGAAAGGGATTGGCCTTGGCCTCGTCGTAGTTGGTCCAGGTGCCCCAGGCTGAACGGTTGACTCCATTTCCCGCCGCATCCGCCCAATGGCGTCCGTCGGCCAGAAGCCTGGCGCCAGGAGTCTTGCCGGGATCGTCGGCCATCGGCGGCAGCGGGCCGGGTCCCGGCAGGTGGAGCAGCGTCAGCATCCGCTGATAGTCCGCCCCGAAGGAAGGCGGAGCCGGGGGAGTGGGCGCCGGGGCGTCCGCGGCCTTTGCCGCGCAGCCAAGCGAAGCGGCTGCGGCGGCGATTGCGATGATCCAGTTCTTCCGGCCCAGGGTTTTATGCATAACGGCAGGGGAGCTAGTCTAGTTCCGGCCGATGACCCATGCTGAGTCAAGCGGCCATTCTGTGTCGTCATTGAATTTTCAACGATGGGTCGGCGGCGGAAATCATAAGATCTTTATGTAGCACTGCGGCAACCGCCTTATGCAGCGTCCAACCGCCCAATTCTTGCTCGCTACGCGCGGGCGACTATTCCGCACTACTGATTCCCCATGCAACCTTCCCAGGATCCTTCCGGCCGGTTGTTGCTGAGCGGAAACGAGGCCGCGGCCCTGGCGGCGTGGCATTGCGGCGTGGCTCTCGGCACGGGTTACCCCGGAACGCCGTCCACCGAGATCCTGGAGAATTTCGGCGCCCTGGGAGGGAAGGCCCAATGGGCGCCAAATGAGAAGGTGGCCGCCGAAGTCGCCCTCGGGGCCGCATTCGCCGGCGCCCGCGTGATCTGCACGATGAAGCATGTCGGCCTCAATGTGGCGGCCGACGTCCTGTTCACGATGGCCTACTCGGGAGTTGACGGAGCCTATGTCCTGATTGTCGCCGACGATCCCGGGATGGCCTCAAGCCAGAACGAGCAGGACAGCCGGCGCTATGCCGAGGCCGCAGGCGTGCCCCTGTTCGAGCCGTCCGATTCGCAGGATGCCTACGATCTGCTGCACATCGCGCTTGAAGCCAGCGGGCGCTGGCGGATTCCGGTGCTCTTCCGCATGACGACGCGGGTTTGCCACTCGAAATCGCCCGTGCGCCCGAGGTTTCCCTTCGGGGCCGCCCTGCCGCCCGGGGCCGCATTCGCCGGCGTTCCCGCATTTGTCCGCAACATTGCCGCGCATGTCATGGTTCCCGGATATGCCAGGCCCGCCCATCGGCTGCTGCGCGCCAAGCTGGACGAGATCCAATTGTGGAATGACGCCGAAGGGCCCAACCGGGTCGAGAGGCGCTCCAGCCTCCTCGGCATAATCACCTCCGGCGTCAGCTACCATCACGTGCGGGAGGCGGCGCCCGACGCGAGCATCCTGAAACTGGGAATGTGCCATCCGATTCCCCTGAAGGCGCTGGCCGATTTCAGGGCCTCTGTCGAACGGTGCGTGGTGATCGAGGAAAACGACCCCTGGCTCGCCGCCGGGTGCGCCGCCGCCGGGCTGGCCGTCGAGGCGAAGGACGACTCCATCTTTCGTTTTGGCGAACTCGATGTCGACCGCGTGCTGCGCATCCTGGCCCGCGACAGCAGGCCCGAGCCCGTCCCGCCGCGCGGCAGGCCGCCCGAGCTTTGCTCCGGCTGCCCGCATCGATCCAGTTTCGAAGTCCTCAAGGAGCTCGACTGCATAGTGGCCGGGGACATCGGCTGCTACACGCTGGCCGCGCTGCCGCCGATCGCGGCGATCGACATGATGATAGACATGGGAGCGGCGGTTGGCATGGGCCTGGGCCTTCGGCACGTGCTTCCGCCCGAGCAGGCGCGGCGCGTGGTGTCGGTCATCGGCGACAGTACATTCCTGCACGGCGGGCTGCCCGGACTGGTTGAGATGGCCTACAACCCGCCGTCCACGGGACACGTGCTGGTCATCCTCGACAACGGAACCACGGCCATGACGGGTCAGCAGGAGCATCCCGGCACGGGCCGCCGGCTGGATGGGACGGCCACCTACCGGGTCAACTATGAGGACATGGCGCGGGCGGCGGGGGTGAAGCGCGTCTTCACCGTCAATCCGGTCCGCGAAAAGAGCAAGTTCAAGGAGTTGCTCTCCGGGGCCCTGCGCCGGGACGAGCTGACCGTGATCATCGCCTGCAGCCCCTGCATCCTCGCGGCCGGACGCATTCTCGCGTGGGAGAAGCGGAGGAAGGCGCAGGCCGCCAGCCCGCCCGGCGAACCCGCTCCCGCCTGATGGGCAGCGTCCCGATGAAAGCGACAGTCAAATCCGCAATTAACATCCGCTTTGCCGGCCTCGGAGGGACCGGCGTGATCACCGCGTCGAACGTCCTGGCCGACGTGGCCTTTCGCACGGGCCATGAGGTCAGGAAGGCCGAGGTCCACGGCATGAGCCAGCGCGGCGGCTCGGTGCAATCGGATGTGCGCTTCGGCGCCGAGGTCCACAGTCCGATGATTCCCGACGGCTGCTGCGATTTCCTCGTGGTGCTGGAGCCCTCGCAGGCTGACCTGGTGCGGGCAGGCCTGCGGCCGGGCGGGGTGCTGCTGACGCCGGCCGACATACCGGCTGCCCGGCTGCCCTCGGCCAAGGCGCTCAATGTCGCCCTTCTGGGCCGGCTCAGCCGCCACTTTGATTTTCCCGAGGCAGTCTGGAACGAGAGCCTGAGAGCTCATTTTCCCGCGAGGCTCCATGCCGCAAACACAGCCGCCTTCGAACTCGGGAGGAACCCGTGATCTCGCGTCTTTGGAACGATCTGGAGGGCACCTTCTTCCCCGAGAGCGCCCTCGATTTCATGCCTGTCGACCGCCTGCGGGAGGTGCAGCTGCAGCGCCTCAAGACCGTGGTCTCGCTCGCCTACGGGCGAGTGGCGCTCTTCCGTGAGCGCATGGACGCCCGCGGGATCAAACCGTCCGACATCCGGTGCCTGGATGACGTGCGCCGGCTTCCGTACTCAATGAAGGCGGACCTGCGCGACACGTACCCCTATGGGCTTTTCGCTGTGCCGATGACCGAGGTTGTGCGCCTTCATGCCTCCAGCGGCACGACCGGCAAGCCGATCGTCGTCGGCTACACAGCGCAGGACATGGAGGTTTGGAAGCAGGTTATCGTGCGCTCGCTCCTCTCCGCGGGATTCACCCGCGGAGACATCGTCCAAAACATGTACGGCTACGGCCTGTTCACCGGAGGGCTCGGCCTGCACGCGGGCCTCGAGGCGCTGGAAGCGACCGTCGTCCCCGCCTCCGGCGGCAACAGCGAGCGCCAGATCATGCTCATGAAGGATTTCGGTGTGACCGCGATATGCGGCACGCCGAGCTACTTTGTCCATTTGATCGAGGTGGCGCAGAAGCTCGGGATCGACTTCAAGCGGGATCTCAAGGTGCAGCGAGGGCTTTTCGGGGCCGAGCCGTGGTCCGACGGCCTGCGGAAGTACATCGAGGACACCTCCGGGGTGAAGGCCTACGACATTTACGGGCTATCGGAGATCGTCGGACCCGGAGTCGGTTGCGAGTGCGAATGCCGGGACGGGCCGCACATCTTCGAGGATCACTTCCTCGTCGAAATCATTGATCCGGACACGCTCGAGCCCCTGCCCGACGGACGGGAGGGAGAGTTGGTCTTCACGACGCTCAGCAAGCAGGCGATGCCCGCCATCCGTTACCGCACCCGCGACATAACGGCGATCGACCCGCGCCCCTGCTCCTGCGGCCGGACGCTCCGGCGCATACGCCGCATCTGCAGGCGGAGCGACGACATGTTCATCATCCACGGAGTCAATGTGTTCCCTTCGCAGATCGAGACCGCCCTGCTCAGGACCGAGGCGAGCCTGCCCCATTACCTGATCGTGCTCACGAAGCGTTCCGGACTGGACCAGATGGAGGTGCGAGTCGAGATCACGGGCGAGATGCTTCGGGACCGCGTCGGCGCGATGGAGCAGCTGCAGAAGCGCTTTGCACGCAGCATCGAGCAGGTCACCGGCCTGCATATTGCGGTCACCCTTGTCCAGCCCGGCAGCATTGCGCGCAGCGAGGGCAAGGCCAGGCGCGTCCTGGACCAGCGCGAGCCCAAACCCTAGACCAGGCCGCCATGAAAATCCGACAGATTTCCGTTTTTCTCGAAAATCAACCCGGCCGGCTTTCGGCCCTTTGCCTCACCCTTGCTGAATCGGGCGTCAATCTGGCAGCCCTGACTCTTTCCGATGCGGGCGAGTTCGGTCTCCTGCGTTTCATCACCTCCGAACCGGAAAAGGCCGAACGGGTGGCAAAAGCCGCCGGCTTCGCGACAATCTCAAGCGAGGTCCTCGCCCTGTGCCTGCCCAACCGGCCGGGAGGGCTGGCCGCCGTCCTGGCACACCTGGGACTACGAGGGCTGTCGGTCGAGTACATGTACGCCTTTGCCCGGCGAACAGGCGACGCGGTCATGATCACGTGTTTCGACGACGTCGACCGTGCAATGGCGGCGCTGCAAGTGGCGGGTGTCAGGTTGCTTGAGCCGGCGGACCTGTTTGCGGGTGACCAGCCGTTAGTTTGAGGCCTTCCGGTCGGGGGATTCGTGTCCCTGCAAGGGCGTGAAACTACGTAGCAGAAACCGGTTGCGCACCGGTGCATCGACTCTAAGTCTGGATTCATTCCAAACCTCAACTTCATGAAAAACTCACTTCTGGCTGCCGCCCTGGCGGTTGGCGCCACCTTGACGGCATTGCCGTTGCAAGCGCAATCGGTTAGCTATGTTCCTGCTTCACAGACTATTACAGGTTCCTCAACCAAGAGCTTTCAGCTCTCGGTTTTCGGCCCCTCCAACCTGGCCAAAGGATCCAAAGCGGTAATTTCCATTGCCGCCACGAATACGGCCGCTCCCACCGGCTTGACCGCGGCAACAATCGCCGCGGCGATCAAGGTCTCGCCTTCGTCAGTGACGTTCACCGGGCCCAGCCAGCAGGCCAATGTGCTCGTGACGGTTACCCCCCCAAAGGCAACGGGAACCTACCAGTGGCTTGTCCTCGCGACGGGATGGCCGGCGGCCGTCAAGAATTCCGGATGCGTCGTCAATCTCCAGGAGCTGACCAACGTGAAGCCGGTGTCATCGATCACTTTTCCCTCAAACGGCGAGATCATATATGTGCCGAGCACTCCCTTCACCGTTGCCATTCCGCTCGGATTTGAAGCCATCGTCGCCAGCGGCGGTTACCCGGTGACGTCGGCCACGGCTCTTGTCAGTGGTCCCGGGCTCCCCAGCTCGGGCAAGCTCGTCGCCCTGACCAGCTCCGGCCTTGGCACAATTGACGTGGTTTCCGACGGCACCTTTAACGCCACCCAACTCGGCCAGTACACGCTCTCTTTCACGTCTGTGAATGCGTCGGGGTCCACCACCGTGACAACGATTTTCACGGTAGCCCTTCCTCCGACCCTTCCGCCTGTCACGGACGAAGTCGTCTGGAAGGCCCCGCTTTCCACAAGCACGACCTTCACGGGCGGCTCATCGGTTCCCGTCTCCTTCACGATCGTCAACTCGACCAACAGCCAGGTCATCGTCGACAAGAATATCCAGGTGGCGCTCTACCCGGTGGTCAATGGCTTCGCGGGCGCGCTGACCCTCTATTCGTACTCCACCTTCCCCACATATTCGACCTCTGGATCCGTTTACCTTGTCAACTGGCCGACGGCTGCCGGAGCCAACCAATACCGTGCGGATGTCGATCTGAACGTGAGCTACGCGGCCCCTTCGACCGCCAGCACGACCGTCAAGCTCTCGAGCGTGACGTTCAGCACAAAGTAAGCGGGGACAAGTTCCAAACCGGGGCGGGGACGGGCTTGCGCCCGATCCCCGCCTTTTTATTTGGGCGCGGCCTCGGAGGGGGGCCGGGCACCGCACGAACCTTATGGGCTGACCTTCCTCCACAACTGTGATCCAATGAGCCGATGCACTTGGAATCCCTGGTCAATCCCAGTGTTTTGACTCAGCCCGTTTACGAGCCCGGCAAGCCGATAGAGGATGTTGCGCGGGAATTGGGCCTCAAGCCGGCGGAGATCATCAAACTCGCCTCCAACGAGAACGCCTTCGGACCGTCGCCCAAGGCGGTGGCGGCTGCGAGGAGGGCCCTGGAACAGGGCGAACTCTATCCCGACGGCGGTTGCGTCGTTCTTCGCGAAAAACTCGCGAAGGCTCGCGGCGTCGCCGCCGGTCAGATTGTCGTGGGAAACGGTTCGAACGAGCTCCTCGAACTTCTCGGCCACGTTTTCCTCCGTCCGGGCGATGAGGCCGTGATGGCGTCGCCGGCGTTCGTCGTGTACAAGCTGGTCACTCTCCTTTTTGGCGCGAAGCCGGTCGAAGTGCCTCTGGCGGATTTCCGCCACGACCTGGCCGCCATGGCGCGGGCCGTCACGTCGCGAACCAAACTTGTGTTTGCTGCGTGCCCGAACAACCCGACCGGCACGGCCAATTCCGAGACTGAATTGCTGGCCTTCGCCCGCGGGCTGCCCGACCACGTTGTTCTCGTCTACGACGGGGCCTACTCGGAGTATCAGGAAGATCCACCCGATCTGCGGCCGCTGATCGAGGAGGGCCGAAAGGTGATCTGCCTTGGGACCTTTTCCAAGATCTACGGCCTCGCCTCCCTGAGGGTGGGGTATGGCTTTGCTGGTGCGGAACTGGCGGCCCTCCTGAACCGCGTCCGCCAGCCATTCAACGTGAACGCCATCGGCCAGGCGGCCGCGGCGGCGGCCCTGGATGACGTGGAATTCGTGGGGCGCTGCGCGCGCGAAAACCGGGCCGGCCTCCGGCGCATCGAATCGGGCCTGCGCGAGATCGGGCTCCAATGGGTGCCGAGCGCGGCCAATTTCATCCTGGTGCGCGTCGGCGACGGCGCACGCTGGTTTGCCGCGCTTCAAGGCAAGGGGGTCATTGTCCGGCCGCTCGCGCCCTACAATCTGCCCGAGTGGCTGCGCGTAACGGTGGGAACGCCCGATCAGAACGAGCGCCTCCTCGGCGAACTGGCCGCGCTCGCCGCAAAGGGGAAGAACTAGCCTGCATCCATCACAAAACCGATGAAGATTGCCCAAGATCGTCGAGCGAAAAGGGCCGAAGGCGACCGAGCTGTGCTAAAAGCACAGCGCAGGGAGCCAGAGGACCTTTTCGCCGACGAGATTGGGCAGGATTCGTCGGAGTTTGTGATGGATGCAGGCTAAGGCGCCGTGCAAATTCCGCCCGCGGAAACTTCGATTCCAGGAATCGTTTCCGCCCGGCGAACCGACCGGGCCCGGCTCGCGTGCGCGGGAATCATCGCCGCCGGAGCGATCGCGGCCTATTTCGGAACCTTTAAGGTCCCCCTGCTTTTCGACGACCTGCCCACGATCGCGGGCAACCCGACGATCCGGCATTTGGGAAGCGCGCTTTTTCCGCCGATCAACACGACTGCGAGCGGCCGCCCCTTGCTGAATCTTTCGCTGGCGCTCAATTATGCCATCAGCGGCAACGCCGTCTGGAGCTATCATGCTGCAAACCTGCTGATTCACGTTCTGGCTGGCCTGACCCTGTTTGGAATCGTCCGGCGGACCCTTGAGCCGCGGTCGGACTGCGCTTCCTCGATCGCTTTCTCCACCGCCCTCCTGTGGACGTTGCACCCCCTGCAGACCGAATCTGTGACTTACATCGTTCAGCGCGCGGAGTCGCTGATGGGGCTCTTCTACCTGCTCACCCTTTATTGTTTCATCCGGTATGCCGAATGCGAGCACCCGTTCGCCCGCCGAATCCCGCTCCCATCGAGCGGAGGAGGGGAGGGAAAGACGGCATCCCTGCGTTTCTGGGCCGTGCTGTCGGTCCTGGCCTGCCTTTTCGGCATGGCAACAAAAGAGGTGATGGTCTCTGCGCCGCTGATCGTGCTCCTTTACGACCGCACGTTTCTTGCCGGAAACTTTCGGGGGGCTTTCCGGCGCCGGTGGCGGGTGTATGCCGGACTCGGGGCGACGTGGCCGGTCCTTTTCTTCCTGGTCCGTTCGACTCACGGGCGGGGCGGAACCGTTGGATTCGGAAGCGGCATTTCCTGGTGGAGCTATGCGCTGACCCAGTTCCCGGCTATCGTACGCTACCTCAGGCTCTCCGTGTGGCCGCATCCGCTCATCTTTGACTATGGAATGGCCTGGATCGGAAATCTTCGGACGATCCTGCCGTCCGCTGTTGTCGTGGTCGGATTGATGTCAACCGTGGCATGGGCCCTCTTTCGTCCGGGCCCGGGCTGGAGGTCCCTCGGTTTTGCCGGAGCTTGGTTTTTTGCGATTCTCGCCCCGACCAGCCTGATTCCGGGCAATCGGCAGACGGCGGTCGAACATCGGATGTACGTGGCCCTTGTTCCCGTGGTTGCGCTGGCAGCGGTTGGGATGCACCGGCGGCTGGGCCGCGCGGCCCTTCCGGCGAGCCTGGCCTTGGCCGCTGGCCTGTTCGCGGTCACCGTGCAGCGCAACGGGGACTACCGCACGGCCCTGAGCCTCTGGAGCGACACCGTTGCGAAGAATCCGGTCAATCCGGGGCCGCACAATAACCTGGGAAATGTGCTGGTGAGCCTGAATTCACCGGCCGCTCTTCCCCGGGCGGTTGCCGAACTGGAAACGGCGCTGCGCCTGAAGCCGGATTTTGCCGATGCGGATTTCAACCTGGGAAATGCCCTGAATGCCGAGGGCCGGACCCGCGAGGCCGTGGCCCGGTACGAGGAGGCGCTGCGCCTGAGGCCGGACTTTGCCGAGGCGCACAACAACCTGGGTTATGCCCTGGAGAGGGTTCCCGGGCGGCTGGATGAAGCCATCGACCATTATGGGATCGCTTTGCGCCTGAAACCGGATGATGCCGAAGCCCACATCAACCTGGGCAATGCCCTGGACACGGAAGGGAGGACCCTCGAGGCGGTCTCCCATTATGAAGAGGCGCTGCGCCTGGAGCCGGACGATGCCGCGGCCCATTTCAACCTGGCGGTCGCGCTTCTCAGGATTCCCGGCCGCGCCGGCGAGGCCCGGGCGCACCTGGAGACGGTCCTTCTTCGTGAGCCCGCCAATGAGCGCGCCCGGCAGATCCTGGACAGGATCCGGAAGTCCCAACCCCAGTGACCGGGCTAACCTGCCCGCAGGAAAGTGCCGCCTCCGGCGACGCTCATGTTTCCCAGGATGAAGATCGCCCTGTCGAAGGCCTGGCGGGTTTCGTCGATCAGTGATTCGAGTTCGGCTGGGTACTGCCCGAGCAGCTGCATCGCCTGCGGATCGGGCGATTGAGGCTGCGCCGATCCAGGGGCCAGGGCGACCGCGTCCCGGAGCCATCTGGCGACCGACAGGACGCAGGCCATGGGTCGGTGGCGCGCGGAAGCTTCGGCGGGCTTGAACTGCCAGCGGATGGGCTCGATCAGGGCATCCGTGAACTTCCACGAGCGCAGAAGCGCTGCGGCCACGGACGCGTTGGTGAAGCCGAATGTGGAGATTTCGCAGGAAGTCGTTTCCGCCGGATATCCCGCCGAATAGATCCGCGGGGCGGACTCCCGGTTCCGGGCCCAGGTGTCGATCGCAACCAGGCCGACGCCGTGAAAGAGCCCTGCAGTGTAGGCGAGATTTGCATTCTGGTCGCAGCGGCGGGCGAGGAGTTCGGCGGCGACAGCGCCGGCGACGGAGCGCCGCCAGAGCTCCTCGGCCGAAATCCCGTATGTCACCAGGGGCCGGATCAGCAGCCGGCTCGCCACCGCGAACGAGACCATCTCGTAGGTCTTGAGAAACCCGATGCGATAGACCGCCTCATCGACCGCCTCGCAGCGGATCCCGCGCCCGTAGTACGCCGAATTCGCCACCTGCAGCACCCGCGCCGCGATGCCGGTGTCCAGGAGGATCAGGTCGACCACCTCATGCAGGGCGGTCGATGATTCGTTCAGAAGCGACATAAGCTGCGGCAGAACGGCGGGAGAGGAGGGCAGACGGCCCAAGTCCCGGACGAGGTCGTCCGGACCGAGCACCTCATTGATTGGTACGGCAGCTGCTTGTCCCATGGGGGTGTAATCGACCCGATTTGCGCCCCTATGAACCCAAAAAATGCCCGCGTTGGCGCCAATTTGGGGGATGGCGGCACAGCCGCCGCCCATTGCGCGGGCCCATGGCCGACCTTGACGGGGCGTCTGGGGACATCATAACGAGCTGCGATGAGCCAGCCCCTCAGACCCAAGAGGCGCGATCTGTTAAGCCCTGGGGATATCATAAAGGACCTCCACGATCTGCCGTCCGCGCCGGCTGTCCTTCCGCGGCTGCTCAGGATTTTGAACGACTACACGGCGTCGATGGAAGACGTCATGACCCTGATCAAGCTCGAGCCGGGCGTCGCCGCCCGCGTCCTGCAGATGGGGAACAGCGCCTACTACAGCAGCAGGGGAGGGCGCTGCTCGAGCCTCGACGATGCTGTCAGCAGGATCGGCTCCCTCAAGATATACGAGATAGTCGCGTTTGCCGTCTCGGCCCAGTTGCTCATGCGCAAGCTCGGGTGTTACGAAATGGAGGCGGAGGATCTGTGGCGCCGCTCGGTGGTGTGTGCGATTAGCGCATCCCTGCTCGCCGCCGACTGCGACATCGATCCGAACACAGCGTACACGATCGGCCTGTTTCACTCCGTGGGCATGGTCGCAATCGACGCCTGGCTCAAGCGCGAGGAGATGACGCAAACCGTCGAATCGAAGGGACTGCCCGACGAGACAATAGAGGACGAGAAGCGCGTGATCGGTTTCACAAACGCGACGACGGCGGCCGCCCTCCTGAAATCCTGGAGTTTTCAGTCCAGCGTCTGCGAAGCCGTGCGCTGGCAGTATTCGCCGCTTTCAGCCGGCGTGAACCGGCGGCCTGCCTGCCTCCTGCATGTCGCAAAATGGCTGCAGGCCGCCTCCTTGAACACGGTCCCGGCCAAGTTTCCGGCGATGCCCTCCGAGGAGATTCGAAAGGTGATAGGGATGGGGGAGTACGATTTTGAGGCATTGTACGTGGCTGTGCGCGAGGAGTTTGAGCGGGTGAGCCTGGTATTGGTCGCATCGTAGCGGGCTTTTTTTCCCGCTGTCCGCGTCTGTCGCCCGGGCCCCCCTTGCTTTTGCCGGCGCGCGGCTCCAGTCTCCCGCTCCCCTTCATGATATCGTTACTCCGAAAACTACCGTTTGCCTTCGCCGCGTTGTCCGCCGCGGCCGTGATGGCGCAATCGCCGTCCCTCACCTACGCGCCGCCGAGCCAATCAACCCCGCTCGGCACGACGTTCGTCGATCTCGACTCGCTCACGACGCGGATCACCCCCGTGGGCCAGGCCAGGGCCGTTTTCGACGCGCCGACCCCGACTCTTGAGAAATTCGAGGTGCACATCACGACTCTGCGGCTCGGGATGCCCTCGCACGCGCCGCATCACCACCCGTGGGAGGAGATGCTCCTCCTCAAGGAGGGGACCCTCGATGTGTCCCTCAACGGCCAGAAGCACCGCGCCGTGGCCGGCTCCCTGATCTTCTTCGCTTCGCACGACGTGCACAACGTGGTGAATGTCGGGGGTACGCCCGCAACGTACTACGTCATCAATTTCTACACCGACGCAGTGCACACCGTTGCGAACCAGCCGGCCGCCGGGCGGGCCGTGCCGGGCATGCTTCCCTCCTCCGTCATCGATTGCGAACACCTCCCGGCGACGCCCACAAAGACCGGCTCGCGCATCTCTGTCGTCGACTCCCCGACCCTCACCTTTCTCAGGCTCGAAAGCCACATCACGACGCTCAACGCAGGCCAGAGCACGCTCCCCGACATGCGCGACAACGGTGACGAGCTTTTCATAGTCAAGTCGGGCGTGATCGAGGCGAAGTGCAACGGAGTCACCTGCCGCATCAAGGCGGGTTCGCTCTTCTATTTTGCCCCGAACGACGGGCGCACATTCAAGAACATCGGCACGGCTCCCGCCTCCTACCAGGTGATCAAAGTCGTGTCGGACAAGACTCCGAAGCAGCAGGGCGCCTGACGCGCTTCCGCTGCGGGGCTTTCAGGACGAAGAGGGCCGGCGAACGATTACCGGCCGGCGCCCGGCTTCGGACAGCCGCTGGTAGAACGTTTCCAGGAGGTGATAGTCGGCTTCGCCATAGAATCCGGCCTGGCGCCGGTAGCTGTTCTGGAAGATGATGACGTTGCCCTCAGTACGGTAGGACAATTGGCCCGACACCGTCTTGCCCTCCTCGCTCCAGGGATCCGGCAGCTCCTCCACGCTGCAACCCGGGGGCAGCGCCAGCCGGACCTCCTCCTTCAGCGAATCGGCCGCCAGCCAGCAGGTGCCGTTCCGGCGGCCCTGCCAATGGTTGAGCTTGAACGCGGTCGGCAGAATGCCCGGGGCCAGCACGACCAGGCCTCCTCCCAGCGTCCGGCCGTAGGTTGGAACGGCGAACTCGAACGACAGCCTGTACCGGGAATCGACGGCGTTCCACTCGTCCGACCATTTCAGGCCGGCGGACAGCGGATTGGCCTCGTGGATGCGCCGCTCGATCGTCGACTCGAACTTGTCCTTCGGCAGCGCCCACTTCCTCTGCCGCCAGACGGCGCCCGCGTTGCCCGAGAGCTGCTCGTCGACCTTCACGGACAGCCCGCCGTTGGAATCCAGGGCCGCCTCGACCTTGCGCGTCGTCCCGGTAGTCTCCGGGTCGGCGGCCGGCAGGCGGACGAGCGCACCCTGCGCCCGATCAACCACGAGGCCGAATCCGCCCTGGTCCCCGGGGCTCAGCACACCCAGCGGCGTCGTCGGGTCGGTCGGATCAAAGATCACCCACTTTCCGGCCTTGCCCGCATCGGCCACCGGCCACCCGGCCGGCGTGCCTGCATCCGCGGGAATCGCGACAATCGCGTGATTGAATTGGTTTGAAGGCCAGTCGCTTCGCACAAAGCCCGGGTTCTCCGCCATCAGGAGGACCATGCGTCCGTCCTCGCCTATCGCGCGAAGCATCGAGACCAGCAGGGTAGCCTTGTCCTTGCAGTCGCCGTACCGTTTGCCGAGCACCTCCCCCGCCGGGTGAGGGCGATACCCGGCGACCGAGTCCTTGTCCAAGGTGATTGCCAGATAAACGATCTGCTCCTGCACGAATTCGCAAAGGGCGCGAATCCGCTCCCAGCGGGCGGTCTTGCCCGCTGCAAGCTGCTCCGCCTGGGCCTTGACGGCACCGCCCGAGTCCAGGCGCGGGTCCGCTATCTGCGCGGCGACCCTGGAAAAGTCCGCCCAGGTATCGGCGCGCTCCGCAAAGACGCAGCGCGCGGACACGCGCAGGAGGTTGGGGTGAAACCCCGTCGGCAAATCGCTGGGCAGTTTCGACAGGCGGCTTAGTTCCCAGCGCAGCGAACCGGTTCCTGGGCCGGCGCCCGGGCTGCGAAGGCTTGGCGCGTCCGCGGACCACTCGAGCCTGGCGCCGGGAGCAGGAGTCACCTCGAACACCGAGCGAAGGGTGGGCATGCGCGGCAGGAACTCGGTCTCCACGGTCGCGAATCCCAGATTGCGCTCGATCTTCACCTCCCAGGCCACCGTGCCCCCGTTCTGCGTCTGGCCCCCTCCGTCGAATCGGAGGACACGTTCCGAGTCCCAGAAATACTGATTCAACTGCAAAACCTGGTCAACGAAGGCGCCGCGAGGGTACGAGCGGACCTGCTTTCCATCCGGCGACACCGTCCATGCCTGGGCGCTGACTATGCGATCGTTGTCGGCATTGTAGGCGGCCGCGAACACAAGGTGGGGCAGGCCCTCGTCGCTCTGCAGCCTGCGCGCCGATCGGTAGACCATGACAACCTGCTGGGGCGTGGCAAAACTGACCTGGGTGGAGTCCAGCAGCTGGACGGCGTTCTCATCCGGGCGCCAGGGCGGCTGGTTGGATTTGAGGCAGGTTTGCAGCCAGTCCGGAACCGCGCCCATCGCGGCGGAAACCGCGAGGACGGCCGCGGCCATGCGGCGGGCATGCCGGCTCAAGGCCGCCAGTGTCATTGGGACGTCGCGGGAGCCGGGGCTGCAGCCGGCTTCGACTTGGCCAGGACCAGTTCGTGCGCGTCGCCCTGCGCGACCAATTCGTACCATTTCTTGAGGGTCGGATAGGCCTTCGCGGGAACATCGTCCACGTCGGATACGAAATCGCGCTGGATGTGGATCCCGTTCGCCTTCGCCAGCGGCCTGATCGCCACCTTGTAGGCGAGGACATCGCCGACAAGCGCCGACTGGGGCGCGGAGGGGGCCTCGAGGGCATAGCCTTCCGGCAACTGGAGCGAAACATCGTCGATTTCCCGCCAGCGGAAGGGGAACTGCACCGAATTCTTCCGCACTGCGGCGTCAAACGGGGAAGGAGCCTGTCCGTGCGTTGCAAAGGGCTTGAATATGAGCCTCGTCTTGGTGGCGGTCGCGTAGTCGGGCCATTTAAGGTCGAATTCGTATTCGACCGGCACATCGGGGTCGCTCATTCCGGCGACCGAGGTCACGCTGACTTCGGCCCCTGGGAACTGGGTCTTCAGGTGGGCGAGGAGGGTCTCCTTGAACCGCGCCTCGGAGGCATTGCGGGCCCGCGGCCGCAACGCTATGGCCGGCGCCCCCGTCAAGCGCCGGCGGCCGTGGCCGGCGAGGCTGCCATCGGGAGCGAGCGCAAAAGTCCCCGTCTGCTCAACGGTCGATTGCGCCGCGGATGCGGGCTGCACTTCGACGAATTCCTGTGCGCCGCGCTTGACGATCAGTCCGGCTCCATTCTGGTAGCGTGCGGGAATCCAGCCGAAAGGGAACAATTGCGGCACATTTGAAAGTGAGAGCCGCCATGCGCCATCTACGCGGACCCGAACGGCGGGCCGAGGCAGGAACAGTGCGGAATGCAAACGGGGGTTGAAAGGCATCACATTTCGGTCGGGCAGCAGCACCGCCTCGGCTTCGAGGCCGGCCTCGCGATCCATGGCGAGCTCGAGCCATAGGAAGTCGGTCTCGGTGACCGTGGCCTTTGGATGTTCGTCGAAACTCATCACCAGATCGAGCGGCATGTCGGCGTAATGGGACACCAAGGGGCGGCTGCCCGCGGGAACCGCGCGAAAACGCGTGTACACGTCACGGACAAAATTGTGAATCCGCCTCGCCTTCTCGGTTTCGGAAGCGGCCCCCGCGATGAGGCCCTTGACGCGGTTCGCCACCGATTCGGTCGGGACCATCGTGGCGTCCTCCTCGATAAGGCTGATTTTTGCGGCCACCGGGGCCCAGGGACCATCGCCGGCATCCACCTTCACCGGACTCAGCTTGTTCGGGTGCCGGGTCAGCAGCATCGTGGAATCCTCATAGTCGAACACCGTCACGGACCGGCTGATGATGCTCGGGGACAGGGGCTCGTCCACCAGGGGAGGCAGATTCGCCGCGGAGACATGGTAGATGCCATGGCTCTTGTCGAACGATTGATCGACGGGCAGGCCGCCCGGATTGACGACAAAGGCGGCGCCGTCGAATTCCCGCCCTTGATAGAGGTGGACGGTGCAGTCCACGCGGCGCACCGGAATATTCGGCTTCTGCAGGGTCTGGATGAAACTTGGCCCAAGCTCCAACTTGGAGACCAGCTGGAACTCCAGCACCGAGCCGGGTTTCATCCCCTCCACGGCGACGAACTGCTCGTTGGCCACCAGCCCCTCGTTGCCAAACATGCGTTGGACGAAGGTCTCTTCCGTGGCTCGCTTCACAAGCGGCCGCTTGTGGATCGAGTCCTGGCCGATCTCCCGAACGGTTCCATCGGGCAGGGTCAGCCGGCCGTGGATCGTGACGTCGGAGATCTTGATATCCTCGACCGACGCCTCGATGGCGGCGATCCGCGTGATGTCCGCGGCCCGGGAGGGATCGTAGACCTTGTACCGGATGTACTCGGTCACGGCGCGCTCGTGGGTCAGATTGCTGTCGTCGATCCCGAGCTTCCAGGATAGGACTTCGGCGGGCGCGTCCGGATACGCGGCGGACTGGGTGCCGGCGAGGTCGGCCTGCGTGACCGGATCCCACTTTGGAAGGTCATCGGCGCGGGCCGGCGGCGAAAGCGCCCAAACGAGGGCGGCCAGCAGAAGGCCGGAAGCCAATTCGATGCGGGGGCGGGTTCCAGAGTCGGCAGGCGGAGGGATGGCGGGCATTGGGATGGCAGTTTGGCTGAAGCGGGAAAGGCGGCGATCGGTAAGCGGTAATCGCCGCGAATGCCACCCAAAAACTCGAATCACCGCATCCAGAGCCATCCAAACGTCCCGGCCGTCAATCCGGCGTAAATCAAACCGTCAACCGTTGTCTTGAGGGTCGTGACCCACGAGCGGCGGTACCAGATGGACATCTGCCAGATCGCGGCGGAGTAGCCCAGGAACGAGGTCACGCCGGCGAATCGAAACACCTCGGGGTAGGGCGCTCCGCCGGGAAGCGCATGGCAGGCGACGTAGGCCGCGAAGAAATTGACCACGACCAGATAGAGGAACCAAAGGGCGAGGCTGTTGCCTATGCCAAAAGGGCCGTTTGGCATCACGGTCAGCACCATGACCGGGCCCGCTTTCATCTTTTCTTTGAACTCCGGCGATCTCATGTCCTCGTGGCTGGAAGGCTGCGGGACCATGTAATCGCCCGGCGGGATAGCGATGGGACGCAAGGCGTCCATCGCCTTGTCCTCCTGAGGCAGCTTCTTGTAGTCGCTCTTGTGCCACGGAAGCGCCATGTGGATGATGGAACTGGCGACGAATACAAAGACGGACGACAGCAGGATCGGAAGCCAGAGGGTGTGCAATACGGTCATGATTATCTCCTTGGGTGCTTTATGTTATGCGATTGGGCCGGACGGCCGCCGGGGCTGGGCAGGCGAGAATATTTGGACTCCATCCATCCGTCAAATCCGACGCATTGAATTTCAGCCGCGCGAAACGTGCCACGCACATACTGAAGCGCATTTGCCTCCCGTCCAACGGGTCGCGTTGACACCCTTTCGAAGGCGAACTATAACGCACGTGTGGAAACAGTTGGGAGTGCGTCAAACGCAACCGCGCGACGTGTTGGCGGCGGGTGGTGGCTTTTGCCTGCGTTCTTTGCGATTCTGGCCGCCTCCTCCTTTCTTCTCTTTAAGAACCTGGGAACCTACCGGCTCTGGGACGACGAGGCGGAGGAGGCGATCCTGGCCGAACAGGTGTGGCGGACCGGCGACACTTCGGCCCTCGTCGGCACCAATATCATTGCCTATAATCAGGGCGCTCAGCTGCACAACCTCCACGACCGGGCGAACTCGCCGCTGCCCTTCTACTTTCTGGCGCCATTCATCGGCGGTGAGTGCACCGATGCGCTCCATCCCCGGCTGCCCTTCGCCGTCTGCGGGCTGGCATTCATCGGCCTTTTCCTCGGGTTGCTTTGGAGGGCAAGAGTGGATGGGACGACCTGGCTCCTTTTCAGCATGGCAATCCTCGGAAACGTGGCGCTTTTTCTGCTTTTTAGGCAGGCCCGCTACTTCGCGATGACGCTTTTATTTTCGCTGGCGGTCGGCTATCTGTATCTTCGCTGGAACGGATCTCGAAGGGCGCTGCTGGCGATCTCCCTTCTCCTCATCTGCATCTTCGCGACGCACATCATAACCTACGCGGGCGTCGTCTCCGCCCTTTTCGTCGATTATCTGGCCTGGCACCGGAGGGAGAGGCCGCTGAAATGGTCCGACTGGGCGGTGCTCCTCCTGCCGCAGATCGTCGTGGGAGCGGCGGTCCTGTCGGTCTGGAATCCGTTCCGCACAAACATGGGGCAGGCGCTTTTCGCGAACTCGCTCGGCGAAAGGGCAATCCTGTTCTGCTGGAATCTTCGCGACTTCAACGCCAATGAGCTCGGCTGCAGCCTGCTGATCGTGGCCGCGCCCATCCTTTTCCTTGCAGGGTTTCGACGCTCCTGTTTCTGGAGGGGACCGCTCGCCATTGTCGTCTACTGCGCGGTGATCGCAGCCATCTCCCCAAAGGTGCTTCGGCTGGGCTGGCCGTTTGCCGATGTCCGCTACCTTGCGCCCTTGATTCCGCTGTCAATGGCCCTTGGCGTGTTGACCCTGCGAGCGGCCGTTGGGAATCGCCGGTGGCTCGCCCTCCCGCTCGGCCTGATCGCCTTTGGCACGAATCTGTTCAACCTCGGGCCGCTCCTGAAGGACCCCTCCCACGAGGGAAACCACGACGGTTTTCACGCAACCCCGGTTCTCTTCGTCAGGGAGCTGCTCAGTCCGGTGCCGGGGCCCTACGCCGACACTGTGGAATGGATGACCGCCAACATGCCGCCGGGGACGTCCGTCTGGGTCCTGCCGGGCTGGGCCAACTATCCGTTGATGTATCATGCGCCGCAGTTCGTGTACGCCTGGCAGCTCGCGAATCCTCCGGCACTGCAATTCATCGGCCTGGACGCCATCCACTTCTTTGGCGCCATTCCCCCGGACTATATGATCGCCTTCGGGCCCTACATCCGGGACGTCGAAGAAGTGATCGCGCGCGAGCGCGGCGAAGGCGTCGATTACGCCGAGGTGGCAGTGGTGAATCGGTATTGGGCGAATATCCACCGTCCTGCGGTGATCCACCACGCGTTCGCCGCTCCCGAGAAGTTCGACCGGGACAATGAAACGATTCGCATTTTCCGCCGGCTCGAAAAGAAACCGGAGCCGCCCGCCCAATCCCAAATCTTCTTTCCGTAGCCGGATCAGGGTTTGCCGATCCTCGTCGCGTAAGTCCGGCTGAAGCCGGTCGCGGGAATCGAAATCGTGTAGGAGACTCCCGTCGGGTCGACCGACATCTTGATCCCGTTCCCGTCGCACTTGTTGGGGTCCGAGCCCATGTTGGCGATGTATGCGTCCTCCGTGTTGTCCTCGGGATCCTCCGGTCGGAGATTCTTGTGCACTTGGTACATCGCCACAATCCCCGGGGACGATCGCAGGCCTTGAATGGTCGACTTGGCGGTGCCCTTCTTGATCCCATTGTTCATCACGGAGACAGTGGGAGCGAGGCTGTGGATGAGGATGGGATTGTTGCTCAGGTCCAGGCCATGGTGGTCGACCTGGTACACGTCCACCTGCCCGATCCGGTTGGCCGGCGTCACGACCTGGCCCTCCATGTTCCAGGTCAGATCGCCCCCGTCCCAGAAGCGAAAGGGCCCGAAGTCCAGGACCCATGCGCTGCTCAGGTCATTGTCCGTCGAGGGCAGCGTCTTGGCCGAGTTCTCCCCGGCCAGGGGATTTGGTCCGACCCCGGCGGCTGGGTCGACAAACCTCCCGCCGCTTGCGACGCAGCGGAGCCGAAGGGGGGCGGAGCCCCCAGCCTGCCTCAGTGGCATAACGAGCCCGGCCGTCACAAGATTGCGGCCGGTGGCCGGAAAATCCCTGTAGGGCCGGCTGGTCATGATCCACATTGCGTCGCTCGGGTTGTGGTCGGGATCGTGGCCGGGTATTCCCCGGTCATAGACCTGGCCGATCGGCATCAGTGCCGCCACGGCCGCCGCGCCGCCGAAATGGTCGAGGTGAAAATGCGTCGTTATGTAGTAATCGATTCGCTTCAGTCCCGCAGCCACGGCCGTCCGATGAATCCGGCCCGCGTCGCGCGTTCCCGGGTTTCCGGAATCGATCAGTACGGATTCGCCCGCTGGGGTGACGATCAGCGTGGCGCCGCCGCCTTCGACGTCATTCCAATAGACGTCGAGTCGGCCGTCGGTCGAGCCGGCGAGAGCGCTCGTGGCGAGAAACAGGCCCAGGACCGGGCCCAGCACAAGGTTGGGGATCTTCATGGATTTTTGGGGGAGGTGGGAAAGAGGAGGGCTCATCATCGCCGAGTCAAATCCTCTGATCACAAGGCTCGGGGTGAGATCTTCCCCTGGCATTCCGCCGTTGGCCGGCCCGAGCTGGATTTACTCTGAAAGAATGACCCGCGTTCCGTCCGGGTCGATGACACTCGTCTGCCGTCGGCCATCCGCTGCCGTGCTGACCGGGGAGGGGGCGGGAAATCCTCCGGATTGCGCCCGGGCCGCCAGGACCTCGGCAGCTCTCCCGGCGTCAGGCACCACCAAGGTGTACTGCGGAACGGAGCGCGCCCCCGGGGCGTCCGGTTTCCTGTCCGCCGGCAAGAGTTCGATGAAGTCGGGCCCGTCCGGCACCTGCAGGCGGATCGCGCCGCCAACCGTCCCGATGTCCTTGAACCCGAGCCTGTCACGGTAGAACGCCACCGACGCTGCCAGATCGGACGCGACGATGGTCGCAGAACGCAGATGGGAGGCAATGCGGGTGACGGGCAAGTTCTTCCCCTGGTGTTTCAGCAATTGGCCCTGCGGCTCAAGTTGGGTCGCCTCAAAGCCGTGGTTGTCCGGATCGAAGACGCCCATCAGCAGATCGCCAATGTGACCCAAATGCGGCGCTCCGACTTTCAAGCCGCGGGCGACGAGGGTGTCGTGCAGTGCCGAGACATCGTCGACCAGGAGGCCGAGATGATCGAGATTGTCTCCGTTGGGTTTTATCCGGGACGGGTCGGGGAAAAGGTAGATCACCTGGCGTTCGTTCACCTTGATGACCACCATCTGAAGCGTTCCGTCCGCGTGGTTCAGGACATAGGGCTCCTCGAACCCCAGGTACTTCTCGTAGAAGTCCCTGGCCTTTGCGGCATCCCGGACCCAGTAGCCCACATGATAGAGGGTTGGGATGCGAAACCCTCGGACGGCGTCCTGCGCCCGGAGGAACGGACAGGAGCACAGGGCTACGAATGCGAGGATGAACCGAATCATTCGGGAGAGTGCCTGGGACCTGGCCCGCTTACAGCGCGAATTCCTGCCTCACCTGGGCCATGAACTTCGCCACCCTGTCGGCCGAGTTCCTTGCATCGAGCGCCTCGACCGGGAGGTATCCGCGGTAGCCGCACCGGTCGATCAAACCCTTCAGCCTTTTCAAATCGACCGGCATCGCCGTCGTTCCTGAGTAGACCTGCTCCTTGACCTGCCAGGAGACGGCGTAGGGCATCAGCTTTTCGATCTCCGCGTAGGGGTCGCCCTGCCGCAGGCTGCCGATGTCGAGGATGACTCCGAACCATTCCGAATTCACGGCATCGACGAGCCGGATCACCTGGTCGGCCGTCTTCAGGAAGTCGTCGTGGGGCTGAACCGCGACGATCACCCCGTGCCTGCCGCCGTAATTCGCGCACTCCCTGATATTGTCCGCCATCCAGGCCAGCACTTCGTCGAACGTGTGCCCTGCCGGCACAGAATTGCCCGAGAAGATGCGAAGGACCGGCGCGCCCAGCTTTTCAGCGACCTCGATCCAGTTCTTGATCAGCTGGACGTCGGCCTTGCGGCTGGCGGCATCGGGCTTCGTAAAATCGTTGCGCGCCCCGGTTCCGCTGATCGAGACGCCGTTGACGAAGGCCGTCCGCTTCAGCCGGTGGATATAGTCGTCTTCCGGAACCTTTGGATACCCGGGCATGTAGTATCCGGTGGCGTCCAGGCCGTCGATGCCCTGCTCGGCGCAAAAATGGATGACGTCGTCGAAGGTCATCTTGCCGGTCCGGAGAGGGCCATTGAAGGAATAGGCGTTAAGCGCCAGCTTGAGCTTCAGCCCGGCGGCGCGCGCAACGCGGGCGTCGGCCCGCGCCGGGCGGGGGAGCGCCAGGCAGGCTGCCGCAACTACAAGACCTCCCAGGCCTTGGATGAAATTGCGGCGCGGGATCGTGGCTGAGGCGGCGGTCTTCATGGTGTCTTTTTCAATCCTATTGTGCTTTCGGGCATGGTCTAAGCGGTTTTAAACGACAAGCCAGAATCCTTCACGCGCGGTGCAAGACGCCGGACAATGCCGCAAGGAGCGGAGGGGCCGGGTGCTTACACCATAAAGCCGCGACTGACAGCGCCATGCACAGGTCTCCGGTGCGGTTATCACCCCATAGCTTTCGGGTGGGCGCGGGCTACTATCAACAAGTGGATCACTCAGCTCGAAAAAAGCCGCTGTGCCCGATCTATGGAAGCCAATCTCTTTTCAGCAAACTATGTCCGTCGTCGACGATTCTCTTCGCTAAGTGACCGCCTTTGGCGCCTGGTCTGGAATTCGGCGCCGATGAAAGGCTGGATTGGAGCAGCGGAAGCGCCGCCTGGCTGGTGCCGTGGATCGATCCGCAAGCTCGTCGCGGCAGTCCTTTTGCTTTCCCTAGCCACAGTCCATGCAACCCCGGGCGGTGGAGTGGTGGTTTCAGGCCAGGGAAGCATCTCCCAATCCGGGTCGACGACCACGATCACCCAATCGAGTCAGAACCTGTCGCTCACTTGGGGAAGCTTCAATATCGCGCCGCAACAAACGGTGAGTTTCCTGCAGCCGTCGTCTTCCGCAATTGCGGTCAATCGTATCTTTGACACCAACGGCTCCCTGATTTTGGGGCAGCTCAACGCCAATGGCCAGGTCTTCCTGATCAACCCGAACGGCATCTTGTTCGGGCAAAGCGCCCAGGTTAATGTTGGAGGGCTGGTCGCATCCACTTTGGATCTCAATAATGCCAGCCTGTATGGCAATCAGAGATCCTTCAGCGACGGTGGGTCGGGCAGCATCGTCAACGAGGGTGCGATCAACGCAACAAATGGCGGCTATGTGGCGTTGCTCGGCAATCATGTCAGCAACGAGGGTGCCATCACCGCGCAGCTCGGCACCGTAGCGCTTTTGGCCGGAAGTGACATCACCCTGACCTTCAGCGGCAGCAGCCTGGTTCACATGCAGGTGAATCAAAGCGTGCTGCGAAGCCTTGCCGAAAACGGAGGATTGATCCGGGCCAACGGCGGAATGGCCGTCATGACCGCCGGCGCCGAGGATGCGTTGCTCGCAAGCGTTGTGAACAACACCGGGGTTATCGAAGCCCGGACAATGGAAAACCACGAAGGGACGATCCTCCTGCTTGGCGGAATGACGACGGGAGTCGTCAACGTAGGCGGCACCCTCGATGCCTCGGCCCCGAATGGCGGCAATGGCGGCTCGATCGAAACCTCGGCCGCCCATGTGAATGTTGCAATCGGCACCAGCGTGACGACTGCCGCATCCTTGGGACTGTACGGGTCGTGGCTGATCGACCCTAAAGATTTCACCGTGGCTTCCAGCGGCGGCGACATGACCGGGGCGGTGCTTTCAGCCAATCTCGGAACGACCCCCATAACCCTCCAAAGCAGCAGCGGCGGCACAGTAGGATCCGGCAACGTAAATGTGAATGACCCGGTGTCGTGGAGCGCCAACACAACGCTCACGCTCACCGCCTCGAACAACGTCAACATCAACGCCAACATCACGGCGACCGGGGATACAGCGGGATTGGTCATCAATCCCAATACCGCAAACGGATCCGAAACGGCGAGCGGAACGGGCGCATTTAACCTTGGCAGCGGCGCATCCGTGAACCTGCCAGGGGCAAATCCGAGCCTGTCCATTTCGGGCATTAGCTACCAGGTAATCAACAGCCTGGGCGCACCTGGGGATGCGACGACCGCACCGGCCACACCGACCCTGCAAGGGATCGCTGCAGCAGTCAATCTGGGCAGGCCCATTGCCTTGGGCGGCAACATCGACGCCACGGCAACGCAATCATGGAACGGCAACGCGGGCTTCACTCCAATCGGGGACACGGGGTCCCCATTCATTGGAACGTTTAACGGGCTGGGCCATACCATTGGCAATCTCACCATAAACCTGCCGACAACGACCTATGTCGGTCTGTTTGGAGCCGCTGGCACGGGCTCAGCGATTCTGAACGTGGGATTGATCAACGGCAGCGTCATCGGCGCCAGCACGGTCGGCGTGCTGTTGGGTAACACCACAGGTACGGTCAGCAACAGCTACACCACCGGCAGCGTAAGCGGTTCCAGCAGCGTCGGAGGTCTGATGGGAAGCACGACAGGTGCCGTTAGCAGCAGCTACACGACCGGCAGCGTAAGCGGTTCCAGCAATGTCGGCGGACTGATGGGAAGCTCCACAGGCACGGTTAGCAACAGCTACGCGACCGGCAACGTAACCGGAACGAGCTCCGTCGGAGGCCTGATGGGGACTTCCACAAACGCGGTTAGCAACAGCTACGCGACCGGCAACGTCATCGGCACGAGTTCCGTCGGCGGCCTGATCGGGAGCAGCGTGGGCCCGATCACCAATAGCTATTCCACGGGCAGCGTAACCGGCACGAGCGCCTTCGGCGGGCTGCTGGGAAGCAGCACGGGCCTTGTCACCAACAGTTACTGGAACACCACGACATCGGGGCAGGCATTTTCAGCGGATGGCATAGGGCTTACCAGCGCTCAGATGCTGCAACGGTCCAATTTTACCTCATGGGACTTCGCCAGCATATGGGTCATTTACAACGGGGTCACGAATCCGCTTCTGAGGTCATTCATGACACCTATAACGGTGACGGCCAATGACTTCACAAAGACTTATGATGCGCATGCCTATTCCGGCGGAAACGGCGTCACCTATTCCACCATCCCCAATGGCAACTTGCTCGGTGCTGCGAGCTACAGCGGGTCGTCGCAGGGCGCAATAAGTGCCAGCAGTTATGTCATTACGCCGGGCGGGCTGTACTCGAATCAGCAGGGATACATCATCGGCTACGGCAGCGGCACACTGACTGTGAGCCCCGCACCGCTAAGCGTCACCGGAGTCACCGCAGCCGACAAGGTCTATAATGCAACGACGGGTGCGACGCTTGGCGGCACGGCGACAATCTCTCCTTTTTCCGGCGACCTCGTAACGGTGACGGGTCCCGGGGTGGGCACCTTCG
>CAZSEH010000002.1:0-86841 GCA_964605835.1 uncultured Opitutaceae bacterium | reverse complement strand
TGCACCTCAAACGCTCCGTAGCCGATCCAATCGCCCGTGGAGCGGCCATGGCCGCGCAGATCCACAAGAATCGAACGGTAGCCAAGCTTGGCCAGGAAGAAGGCCCAGTGCAGCTGATCTTCCTTCGTGTCCTGGTAGCCGTGCAGGATGAGGATTGTGGCCTTCGCCGGCGCATGCGGATCGGGACGGTTTGCGGGGATTGTCCAGGCGGAGATTGGCTCCAATGAGACCCGTCCGTTTGCCAACGGCTTTTGACGAATCGTTCGGCTATAGCCATAGTCGCCGGGCGCGATCACGGCTGCGGAAAGAACGGCCTGCGGCGGGCCTACAGGAACGCTCCAGACCAGGGCATACGTCTCGTCGTCGCGGACTAGCAAATCGTGGTTCCTTGGCTTCAACACCTCGGGCGTTGTTCGAATGTTGGGGGCCTCCACGATGGTCTTGGTGAGAATCGCAGTCATGCAGCCGCCCAGCGACATCATCGCGAGCGCAATGGTCGGTACAAAAAAACCCCTGCTGATCAACCGGTTGTTCACCCTGTCGGGTTTCTTCGTTCCCCAAGCCATTTTGCAATCTCCGCGAGGGAACGGGTGTTCAGCACGTTGGCGGCCGTCAGCCAGCCCTTGCGCGCGATCCCCACCCCGGCCCGCACGTGCTTCAGCCCTTCGCAGTCGTGCGCGTCGGGGTTGATCGAGCAAAGAAGGCCGCGCTCGGCCGCGTGGCGCCACAGCCGCCAGTCGAGGTCGAGCCGATGCGGATCGGCGTTCAATTCGATGACGACGCCCCGCTCGATGGCCGCGTCGATCACCTTGCCGAGCTCGATCTGGCTGGGCTCGCGGCGCAGCAGGAGCCGGCTCGTCGGGTGCCCGAGCATCGTCACCCTTGGGTTCTCGATGGCCCGGATCGTGCGGGCCGTGATGGTGGCCGCGTCCTGGCCCAGGGAGCTGTGGACGGAGGCAACCACGTAATCCAGGGCGGCCAGGACATCGTCCTCAAAATCGAGGCGGCCGTCGGGCAGAATGTCGCATTCGACGCCGGAAAAAATGCGCGCTGCACACCGGCCCGAGTGATTCAGCGCCTTGATCTCGCCCACCTGTTTCATCAGCTGGCCTTCGTTCAGGCCCCGGGCCTGGAAACTTGCCTTCGAATGGTCGGCGATTCCGAGATACTTCCAGCCGAGAAGTTCCGCTGCAGCCGCCATCTCAGCCAGCGTGTTGTGGCCGTCCGAAGCGGTGGTGTGGTTGTGAAACGCCCCCCGCAGGTCCGCCAGTTCGACAAGGTGCGGAAGTTCCCCCCGTTCGGCGGCCTCGATCTCCCCCATCCCTTCGCGAAGCTCCGGCGGAATGTACGAAAGACCCAGCAGCCGGAAGAGCTCAGCTTCGTTCGAAGGCTGCGTCACCGCGGAGGCCGAGCCCGCCACCTTCTGCTTGACGCTTTCCTCGCCTCCGGCTGGGGCGAGCCCCCATTCGCTCAAGCTGAGCCCGCGGGCCAGGGCCCGCTGGCGCATCTGCACGTTGTGATCCTTCGAACCCGTGAAGTGGTGGAGCGCGAAGACAAACTGCTTTTCCGGAACGATTCGAAGGTCGGCCTGCAGGCCCGTCGTGAATCGCACGCTGGCCTTCGTTTCACCCTTGGCGGTGACTTCCTTGACCTCGGGCAGCGCCGTGAACCACGCGACAATCGGCCCCGACTCGTCCGCCGCGACCAGAAAATCGAGGTCGCCCACCGTCTCGAGGCAGCGCCGCAGGCTCCCTGCCGCCTCCGCCTGCCGGACCTGGGGCAGCTTTCGCAAACCCCCGACGATAGGCTCGGCGGTCTCCCAGGCATCCCACCAAAGATGCCGCCGCCCGTAGGCTGCGCGGTTGGCAATCCCGGCAAGTATTTTTTCCTGGGTTTTCTCCCCGAATCCGTCGAGTTCGGCCACCTTGCCGGACTGGCAGGCGGCCGTCAGCAATTCGATGCCCGAGATGCCGAGTTTGGTGTGCAGGGCCCTGATCTTTTTCGGCCCAAGCCCCGGGATTTGCAGCATTTCGACCAGCCCCGGCTCGATCGATGCCCGGAGCTTTTCGAAAAACTCAAGGCGGCCGGTCCGGTGGAGTTCCGCGATCTTCTTGGCCAGCGCCTCGCCTATCCCCTTCACGCCGTCGAGTTCGTCCGAATCCACCAGGCGCCTCAGCTCAGCCTCCTCGATCGCCTCGACCGCTCGCGCGCCCACCTGGTACGCCCGGACCTTGAACGGATTCTCGCCCTGCAGTTCCAGCAGGGTCGCGATTTCGCCGAGAACGTCCGCGATCTCCGTTTTGGTCATGGTGCAATAAACACAGAAACCCGGCGATGGTAAACCCGACAACTCAAAAGGTGCCTGTCCCCCGTGAGGGACAGGCACCTCGTTCCCGCTCGACCTGGCGGCCGGGTCGGGATACTCGAATGTAGATGCCGTTCACCTATCCCTGCACGGTCCACTTCGCCGATACCGATGCCGCAGGCGTCGTGTTCTTCGCCAATTATTTGAGGATCTGTCACGAGGCCTATGAGGCGGCTCTCGCCGCGGCGGGCATCGAGCTGAAGTCATTCTTTTCCGAAGCAGGTGTCATGGTTCCGATCGCCAAGAGCGAAGCCAGTTACCTTCGACCCCTCTTCCCGGGCGACAGGCTGAGCGTAAGCTGCGCTCCAGCGGCTCTTTCCGAAGATTCCTACGAGATCCGATTTGAGATCACCCGGCTCGGCCCCCCGGCCAAAGTCGCGGGCCGGGTCCGGACGGAGCACGTGTGCATCGGCTCCAAGTCCCGCGAACGCCAGGCCCTCCCCGCCGCCCTGGCCGCCTGGGTTAAGGCTGGCTGACAGCGCGCCGGACGAGTTCGGCCCGATTCAGTTTTCCCTGCGCGTTGCGGGGCCAGTCGGCAATCGGGACGAAGCGCCGGGGCCGCTTGAAAGCGGCAAGTGAGCCGAGGACCGCTGCGCAGCGGGCGAGATCGGGCGGACTGCCGACCGCCGGGAAACAGGCCGTCACCACCTGACCCCACTCGGGGTCCGGCAGACCGACGACCGCGATGTCGGAAAACTCGCCCGTCGCCCGGAGCGCCGCCTCGACCTCCAACGGATCAACCTTCTTTCCGCCCGTGATGATGACGGCGTCGCAGCGGCCCAGAATGCGCAGCCGTCCCCGTTCGTCGATGGAACCCAGGTCTTCCGTCGTAATTTCGCGCGAATCGCTCCAGCCGGGATGATAGCCTCGGAAGACCGATTCTCCGGATACGCGCACAAGCCCGGAAGCGGTGAGTTCGATCCTGGCGTGGGGCATCGGCGATCCCGAACTCCGGTCCCCGGCGAGAAACTCGGCCGGGCGCTGGGCCGCGACCATCGCCGCCGTTTCCGTCATTCCATAGACGAGTGAAATCGGAATCGATGCCGCCGCCGCTGCATCGGTCAGTTCGGGCCAAACCGGACCGCCGCCGAGAAACACCGCGTCAAACGCGCGCAGCCATTTGATTGCATCCGCGGCTGCCGGCGCCGCCGGAGAAAGGAGGCGCTGCAGCTGGGTCGGAACCAGCGAAAGGTACCAGCCCTCCCGCGGGCCCCGGCCGGTCTCCGGTGAAACGGGCACGGCTGGGAACTCGCCGGCCTCGAGCCTTTTCCAATCCCACGGCACGAATTGGCCGCCGGTCAAAGCCGCCCGCATCCAGGACATGAGGCCGCTCACATGGCAAAGCGGCAAAACGCCCATGCTGTTCACACGCTCAATGCCGAAGTGTCCGCAGAATCCCCGAACCGCAGCGGAAATCGTCCCCTCGTCATGGCGGGCGAACTTCAGTCCTCCGCTCGTCCCGCCGCTCGGAACCATGAGCCAGCCGGGCCCTGGCGAAATCGGCTCGGCGCCGGCGAGTTCGGCCAGGGCCGAGCGCTCGCGCGGACCCCAGGCTGGGTCGGCCAGGAAGATCCGATCACTTTCTCCAACAGCCTTCGAAAAAGCCCCCATAAACGCCGCCGGATCGCGTTCATCGATGACTGTCACGCCGCGCAACGGCTCGGCGATGATTGGGGAGGCTCGAAGAAGCCGTGCTAGCTCAATGCGTTCCATACGGCCTCCGGGTCGATTCGCTCAAGATCCGAGCGCCGGATGAAGGGCGCCGCGGCAGGGCCGTCAAACGCCGGATTCTTGAACAGCGGCCAGACTCCGAACCCCAGGGCGAGTTGCGTCCCGGGCCATGCAAAGGCCACACTGAGGGCCGAGCGTGCCCCGACGGCGGTCTCGAGCGCCGAAGAAAAAACAACGCGGGCATTGGCCTTGGCCAATTGGTCGAGAACCCGGCCAGCATCCCCAAAAAGCGAAGGCTTTATGACGAATATCCCCGGCCAGCCCGCGCCGAGCCAGCGCTGCGCATCGCCGGCCCGGACAAGGGATTCGTCGAGCGCCAGCGGCGTCGGGTAGTCGCCCGCCAGGCCCATCAGCAAATCCGCCGCACCCGGCGCTCCGGCGGCGACAGGCTGTTCGACAAACTCGATCGGACGGTCGGCGCACCGTTCGAGCCAGCGCTCGGCGCGGCGCCGGTCCCAGGCTCCGTTCGCATCAAGCCGGAGCTTCGAACCGGCGGGCAGTGCCGCAAACAGGTCGTCGAGAAGACCGAGTTCGTCGCCGATGTCCGCCATGCCCACCTTCCATTTGAAGACCCGGAATCCCGACTCCGCCAGCGGCGCAACCGTTGCGAGGGCCGGGCGCCCGGCAGGCAGCAACGCGGCAACTGGAAGGAATTCGGGGAGGCCCTGCCCCGGTTGAACTGCCGACGCTTCCGAAACCGCCGCCCCAAGGGCCGCCCTCAGGCAGGTCAGCTTTTCCGGAACGGACGCAATCTCGGCCCGCGTAACCAACGGCCCGAGCGCTTGAATCGCCACCGCATCCTCCTCCGGGCTTTCGGTCCCGAATTCCGGGATCGGCGCGACCTCTCCCCAGCCGACCTTTGCGCCGTCCCCCTCCAGTCGTACAACCCACCCCTCCCGCTCCCCCCAAATCCGGCCCGCCGTGCGCATCGGCGCGCGGAAAGGGATTCGGTACCGCCTGGATTCAAATCGGAAACTCACAGGTTTAGGAATTATCGTTGAGCCACGCGCAATTATGGCAAGCCGCCGACAAATTGTTTGCCTTGGCTGAAACGTGGCTTATTCGGATTGTGGCAACTCATCCCAAGGTTGCCATGTCCACCGATACCGAATTTTACCTGCCCGCCGACGCTTTTTTCCGGGCCAATCTTCCGACGGCCCTGACGTTTGACGACGTCTCGCTCGCGACGCTGTATTCGGAAGTTCTTCCGAGGGAAACCGACCCATCGACGGCCCTGTCGGAGACGCTGAAGCTTCCGATTCCGATCGTCTCTTCGGACATGGATACGGTCACCGAGTCGCCCATGGCGATCGCCATGGCCCTCAACGGCGGTCTGGGCCTCATCCATTACAACATGTCTCCCCGCGACCAGGTGAAGGAGGTCGCACGGGTCAAACGCCACGTTCACGGCCTCATCCAGGACCCCATCACGGTCAAGCCCGGCCAGAGTGTGGGAGATGTGCTTTTGATGATCGAGGCGAGGCGGTTTGCCTTCTCGACCTTTCCCGTCGTGGACGAACAGGGACACCTTGAGGGACTGTTGTCGGGCAATGTGCTCAAGGAGCGCTACCGGGCCAAGAACGTGGCGGAGGTCATGACGCCCCGGAAGGACCTCATCACCGAGCAGGCAAGCGTCGTCGGGCCGGACCCGATCAAGGTCGCCGACGAATTCTTCAGCCGTCACCTCGGGATCAACAAGATGCTGGTCGTCGACGGCTCCAACCGCCTCAAGGGGCTCGTCACCGCCTCGGACGTCGAGCGCATCACGAGCGAGGCGAAGACCCGGAGGAAGCCGGCCCGCGACGGCGCGTTCCGGCTCGTCGTCGGGGCGGCGGTCTCGCCCCTGCGCAAGCCCGATGGCACGCTCGACAAGGACGGTGTCCTTGCGAATGTGGGCAGCCTTGTCGCCGAAAACGTCGATGCGGTGGCGGTTTCGACCGCCCATGGCCACTCGAAGGGCGTCGGCGACGTTGTCCGCCTGGTCCGAGCCGCTTTTCCCCAGCTGACGATCATCGCCGGAAACGTGACGAGCGCCGAGGGGGTCGAGTTCCTGGCCGAGTGCGGGGCGGACACGATAAAGATCGGCCAGGGCCCCGGGTCGATCTGCACGACCCGCGTCGTCGCCGGAGTGGGAATTCCCCAATTGACCGCCCTTTATCTGGCGGGCACGGCGGCCAGGAAAAGGAATGTCCGGATTCTCGCCGACGGGGGAATCGCTAAATCCGGCGACATCGTCAAGGCGCTGACCCTCGCCGACGGAGTCATCTGCGGCGGCCTCCTCGCCGGTTGCCGCGAGGCCCCGGGCGAGATCATCGAAATCGGCGGAAAGACCTACAAGAAGTACCGCGGCATGGGTTCGCTCTCCGCCATGAAGGCCGGAAGCGCCGCCCGCTACGGCCACGACAAGGCCGACCGGAATCGCAAGTTCGCAGCAGAGGGGATCGAGGCCCTGAAGGAGGTCAGCGGCTCCGTCGATGACGCGCTGTCCACGCTGGTCGGCGGCGTACAGAGCGGAATGGGCTACCTCGGGGCGGCGACTCTCGCCGAACTCCGCGCCAAGGCCCGCTTCGTCCGGGTCAGCTCCGCGGGTCGGAAGGAAGCGGAGACCCACGACGTGGTCGAGGTCTCGACCCGCAAGCAGTAATCCTCCCGGCCCGCCAAAAAAGGGCCGGTTTCCCGGCATTCAGGCTGTCTTGATCAGCTCCTCGGTGGCCGGGATGTCGCGGATGATCTGGGCCGGATCGGGCCCTACGCCGAGGTACCGGAGATTGGGCAGAACGGCGGGCCGGGACTCGCCCTCATAGGCGACTTCGATGATGCTCCGCATCATTGCGGCGACATAGCGGCGGGCCGCAACGGGGAGATCTCCAAAATGCCGGATGCCGGAAAGGCTTTCCCGCCACCCAGGATGGGAAGCGTAGACCGGCCGCAGGGACTTGCGGACCGCCTCGTTTCGCGGGACATGCGCGTGGCGGCGGCCCTGGGCGTCTTCGTAGGCCGTGCAGATGCGCAGGTCGCCGTTCCAATCGCCGCCCCAGGTCAGGGCATCCAGCTTGTTGATCATCACGTCCTGGAATCCGCCGTAGCGCAGGGCGTCGCCTTTTTCCACGGCGTCATACCAGCCCACCATGCGCTGGCGTCCGGTGCTCGTGCCGTACTCGATCTGCTTGAGCCGGCCGGTAAGCGGGTGGCCCTCCTCCATGGCGGTGATGAAAGTGTGGGTGCCGACCTTGGTGTCGTAGGCCTTGGCCACGCCAAATGTGTGGACGGGCTGGACGGGGATTCCGGCGCTCTCGAACACCTCGGGCGTGAAAGTGTGCGAGGCGGTGACGTTGGGCGAGTAGCCGCGCCTTTTGTCCAGCCAGTAGGATTGGCCGAACTCGCCGATGACCGTCCGGCCGAGGCGCACCTCGGAGCGGATGAGTTCGCGCACGTCTCCGATGTTCTTCGCCAGGTCCGTTCCGGCCTTCCAGTACACCTCGACCAGCCGATCGACGTTGAGGGAAAACGGGCGATCCCCCCGGAACTGCATGAAATCGACGTCGCCCGGGGCGAGCACGCCCAGTTCGATCGCCTCGGCATTCGCGCGGCGTTCGGCCGCGCTGAGCTTTTCGAAGAACCCGTCCCACGTTTCGGGCCGGACGCGGCAGACATGCTCGATCGTCCGCACGGCACGGTCGATCCGCTGCCCGAGCTTCCGGGCGAAATAGTTCGGGCCCGCCAGAAAGTCCGCAAAGGTAATCTGCCATTGCCCGACCTCGTCGAGGTAGGCCGGCGTGATCCCGCGCCCGGTGGAACCGCGGGGCTCTTCCTGCAAATGCTGCACCCGGTAGTCCTCCCACGCGAGGTCGAGCAGGCGGTGCGTCACATCCGAGACCAAAGTCCGTTCGTCGATGAGGAGCCGGGAAAGGACGGAATAGCCCTTCCGCTCGAGCGGCCGGGTCTCCCATCCGATCTTCCGGGGATCGGCGACGACGCCGCTTCCGATCGCCAGGTGCGGTATGTCCCGCTCGACGACTCCGGCGGGAAGGAGGTTCAGCTTGATCCCCGCAGCGGTATGCCCGGAGTTTGCGCCCCCGTTCACCTTGAGGACGACCGAGACCCGGGCCTGCGTGCCCCGGAGTTCCTCGGCAATCTCGGGAATGAGACGGCCTTTGCCTTCGTCGCCGAAGGAAATCCCGACGTCGGCGATGAGCCGGCTTGAAAAGGGCAGGAGCGACATGGTTGGCGTGGCAACCGAAGCCGAGTGCCCCTGTTGCGGAAGACTAAAGAGTCGGCCGACCGCCCGAGATCAAATCAAAAATCCTGCAGGCGGCTCTCCTCCGCGCCGCGGCCGGGCTCGATGCGGGCCAGCACTTCGCCAAGGACGTATATCGAGCCGGTGACGACGATCGAATCCTCCGGCCCTCCGGCCGTGCAGGCCCCCGGTCCCGGAAACAGCGACTCCACGGTCGAACGGACGACCCGTCCTTGAAAATCTCCCGGCAGGTGGCTCTCCAGTTCTCCGTGGCTGCAGGCGCGCGACTGCTTGGGGACAACCAGGTGTATCTCGCCAGCATGGCGTGCCACGGTCGGAAGCAATGCCGCAGCCCGGTCGGCTCCCAGGGCGCCCGTGATGATTACCGGACGTCTCCCCGTTTCCGCCCGCAGCCGGGCAAGATTGGAATCGAGGACTTGCGCCCCTTCCGGGTTGTGGGAGGCGTCGAGCACCAGGAGGCGCCCGCCCAGCCGCGTTCGCTGCCACCGCCCCGGCCAGTCGATCCGGAGCAGGCCGCGCGAGACGACCTCGTCGGTGAGGTTCCAGCCGCTCCCGAGCCGGCGCAGCGCGAGGACCGCGGTTGCGGCGTTCCACCTCTGGTAGTCGCCTTCCAGGTTTGTTTCGGGATAACGGCCGATTTCGGAGCCGAACTCCTCCTCCACGGAAATGACGGGCGACCCGTGCTCGGCTGCAATCGCGCGAATTGTCAGTACGGCTTCGGGCGGCATCCGCCCGATCACGACCGGCCGGCCCGGCTTCACGATGCCGGCCTTTTCGCCGGCGATGGACTCGATTGTGCGGCCGAGCAGTTCGCAATGATCGAGACCGATCGACGTTATCACGCTCACCTCGGGCAGGACCACGTTGGTCGCATCCAGCCGCCCGCCGAGCCCCGTCTCGATGACATTCATGTCGCAGCGCCTCCGATCGAACTGGAGAAAAGCCATCGCCGTCATGAACTCGAAAAAGCTGGGACCGTCCCCCGGTCCGCCAGCCGCCGCCAGCCGCTCCGCAACCGGCCTGAGTTCGCCGGTGTAGGCGATGATCTCCTCCTCTCCCAGCGGGACCCGGTTCACCTGCACACGTTCTCCCAGGCGCACGAGGTGGGGCGACGTGTACAGTCCCGTCCGCCAGCCGGCCGTGCGAAGGACGGATTCGATCATCGCGGCAACAGAGCCCTTTCCATTCGTGCCCGCCACGTGCACGCAGGGCCTGGAGAGCTCCGGATGCCCGAGTTCCCCTGCCAAGAGGCGCATTCGGTCGATGCCAAACTTCACCCCGCATACCTTGAGGCCGTAGAGGTACTCCTGGACGGCCTGGTATCCGCCCGAATTCGCAGCTGGTTTCAAGCGATTGGGGCGCTGGACGAACCGCGACTCGCGCTCAGCGCGAAAGGAGCAAGCCGCATCTTCCCGGAAGGGTCAGGCCGTCTTCTTTCTTTTGACATTCAGCGCCGACAGGAGGTCGCGCAGCCGGTCCCGCATCTCGACGCGGCTCACGATCTGATCGATAAGCCCATGCTTGAGAAGGAATTCAGCGGTCTGAAAACCCGGGGGAAGGGTCTGTTTTGTCGTGTCCCGGATCACGCGCGGGCCTGCGAATCCGATCAGGGCACCCGGTTCCGCAATAATGATGTCGCCCAGCGTGGCAAAGCTCGCCGTCGCCCCGCCCATGGTCGGATGGGTCAGGACGGAAATGAACGGCAGGCGCGCCTCCGCAAGCCGGGCCAGGGCTGCGCTCGTCTTGGCCAGCTGCATGAGCGAGAAGATTCCCTCCTGCATCCGCGCGCCGCCCGAGGAGCTGAATATTATGCAGGGGACCTTCTGGTCGATTGCGGCCTCGATCGCCCGGGTGATCTTCTCGCCAGCGGCCGTCCCCATCGCCCCGCCGCAGAACCGAAAATCCATGGCCGCCACGGAAACCTTTATCCCATGGATCTCGCCCGTGGCGTTGATGACCGCCTCCGGGAGACCGCTGTCCCGTTCGTAACGCTTGAGCCGGTCCTTGTAAGGCTGCGAATCGACGAAATTCAGGGGGTCGCTGGAGCGGACGCCGGCATCGCCCTCAACCAGGGTCCCCGGATCGAAAAGCTGTGCCAGGCGCTCGCGGGCGCCGATCGAGAAATGGTGGCCGCTTTTCGGGACCACCATCTGGTTGTCCTCGATTTCCTTGTTGAAGAGGATCTCCCCGGTCACCGGGTCCTTCGTGTAAAGTCCCTCCGGGATGCCCTTCTTTTTCGTCTTTTTGACCGTATAGGTCGGCTTGTCAAAATGCATGGATGTTCGGGCTCAGCCTGGGGGTTCGTTGCGACTTTCTCGGCAGGCTCAGGTGATGGTTAACCGTGGGCGAAGACGACGGCGTCCAGGTTCACGCAGCCGTGCCGCCGAAGCAGGCGGGCGCAGCCGTTGAGCGTGGAGCCGGTCGTGAAAACATCATCAACAAGGACGTAACGTTGATGCGCATCCAAGCGCGACCCCGGCACGAGTGCAAAGGCATTTTTCAGGTTGTCCATGCGCGAGCGCCGGTCGAAGGCGGTCTGGGTCTGCGTATAGGTCCGCCTCACAAGGAGATCCACGGGCGCCGTGTCGCCGCCAGCCGCCCTTGCAAGGGCCCCGGCCAGGAGGGCACTCTGATTGAAACCTCGCTCCCGGCGCCTTCGCGGGTGAAGCGGCACCGGGACAAGCGCCGCGCCGCGCACGTGCTCAATCACCGGAGGAGAACGGCGAAAGACCTCCTCCATATCCTCCAGGACATGCCTGCCGCCGTGGTACTTCAGCTCGACCAGCAGCGCGCGGGCCGGACCCCGGAGAAGCACGGCCGAACGGCCGGTTCGAAATGCGGGATTCAGCCCGGCGCAGTGTTCGCAGGGGCCCGCGCCTTCGGGGCCGCCCAGGAACGGATGCCCGCATACCTCGCAGAAAGGGGGTCTTGCAAACTCCATATACCTCGCGCATCTCGCGCACACGTGCCTGTAGGGGCCGTCCTCGACGAGCCCGCGGCAATTGACGCAAACGGGCGGAAAAACGACGTCGGCCAGTCCGCGCAGGAACGCGCGCGGGATGGAGATTTTCATCCCCTCAATAAAGCACCTTTTCGAGGAAGAGGCCCTGGGGCGGGGCGGTCTGCACGGCTGCCGTACGATGGCGCGATGCCAGGATGACGCGCACCTGCTCCGGCGCGAGCTTGCCCTCGCCTACCGACACCAGGGCTCCGACCAGGCTTCGAACCATCTTGTAGAGAAATCCGTCCGCTTCGGCGACGATCCTCACCCGCCGGCCCCGCCGCCTGAGTTCCAGCCGGCGCAGGTCGCGCACCGTGTCTTCATCCCCTGCACCCCGGGTGGCCGAAAACGCCCGGAAATCGTGGCGTCCCCGCAGGAAGGCGGCCGCTTCCTCCATTGCGGACAGATCAAGCGGCCGGAAGATCGACCAGACCTCCGGGCGAATGAACGGATCGGCGTCCCCGAGGCAAAGATTGTAGCTGTAGATCTTGCCCCTGGCTGAAAACCGCGCGTGAAAGCCGCCCGTCGCCTCCCGGATCGATCGCACCTGGATCGACGCCGGAAGCCCCACCCGCAGGGCGGCGAGAAACTTGCCGGGGCCGTGCCTCCACGCCGCGTCAAAATGGAAGACCTGCCCCCGGGCGTGAACCCCGGCATCGGTGCGTCCGCTGCCGTGAATGCGCACGGGCGCGCCGAGGATCGCGGCGAGGCGCTTCTCGATGACGTCCTGGATGGCCGGCCGGTTCCGAAGCTCCTGGCTCTGCCAGCCGGCAAAATCGGCCCCATTGTACGCGCAAACGCATCTCCAGCGCCGGGACTTCGGTGCCGCGGCGGAGCTCATGGCAGGGGCCGGACGCGGCCCAGATGATCCTGCAGGATGAGGGTCGCCGCCCGCGAATCCACGACACCCGAGGACCGCTGCGCCCGGCGCTTCTTCTTCGGGCTCAATTCCTCCGCCTCGTAGCTTGTCAGCCGCTCATCAACGAAATGCACGGGGAGCGAAAACTCCGAGCGAAGCCGCCCGGCGAATTGATTGGTCTCGGCGGCCTTGAACCCGGCGGTTCCGTCCATGTTGAGCGGATATCCGACCACGAGGTCGGTGATCCTGCGTCCGCGAACGATCGCGGCAAGCGCCGCCCACCGCTGCCCGGGATCCTTCTCCAGGAGCGCCGGCAGGGGGGTCGCCACACCCAGGTCGTCTCCGAATGCGAGACCCCAGCGGCGGGCGCCATAGTCGATGCCGAGGCACCGCATCAGAATAATCCCAACTCCCGGTGCGCCCCGGCATAGCGGCTTGCGTACCGGCCAAAGGCCGCCTTGAGCCGCATCGTGGCCGTGTCCGGCCCGACTTCGAAGCGGCACCCGTCGATCGAGGCCACGGGGACGATGTCCTTGGTCGTGGACATGAGGAAGCATTCGCGCATCGCCGCGAAGTCCCGCTCCGTCAGCGCTGCCTCCTCCACAGCAAGGCCAGCCTCCGCCGCAACCGTGGAGAGGACAAGGCCCCGCGTGATTCCGGACAGGATGCCGGCCCGGAGCGGCGGCGTCACCAGCGTCTTGTCCCGCATGAACGCGATGTTCGAGACCGCGGCCTCCGTCACCTCCCCGGCCAGGTTGAGGATGACGACCTCGTCGGCGCCGCGGGCGCGCGCCTCGCGAAGGCACAGCAGGTTGTTCAGGTAGTTTCCCGTCTTCCAGGCCGGATTGAGCGTGTCCGCCGAATTGCGCCGCAGGTCCCTTGCCAGGGAGAGCCTCAGGCCGTCCCTGGCCTTCTCCGCGGAGAGTTCCGGGCACGGCTGCACGAGAAGGACGAAGTCCGGCGTGTCCGCGAGCGCGATGTCGAGGCCGATCGGGCCGCCGCCCCGCGAAATCTGCAGGCGCACATAAAGCTCCCCCGCGTATCCGCCAGCCTGCCGGTGCGCGGCCGCGGTGCGCGCAATCTCACCAAGAATCCGCCCGGGCTCGAAGGGCAGGTCCAGATGCAGCGCGGCGGCCGACACCCGCAGGCGCCTCCAGTGCTCCTCCCAGGCAAAGAGCACCCCGCCGTACGTGCGCCACACTTCGTAGATGGCGTCGCCGTAAAGATAACCGCGGTTCAGCGGCGGCAGGGAGGGTTCGCTCGCGGGGTGGAGCCGGCCGTTCGTGTTGGCCTGTATGAAAACTGTCGGCATGGCCTGCCGACACTCGCCCCGCCCGGGCGGCCGAGCCAACAAAAAAAACTCGTCCGCCGATGGATGCCTACTTCCGCGCCTTGACCAGCCCGAGGGCCTTCTTGATGTTCTGGACGCTGGGAAGCGAGATTCCGACGGCAGCGGCGATCTCTGCGCCCGTCTTTCCGGCGCCCGCGAGCTTCTTCACTTCCGCGCGCGTCCCGTCCGTGATGACGGCCCGGCGGCGGCGCCTCTTCCCGCCGCCCACGGCCCCGCCCGTCCCTGCGCCCCTGGCCCGGCGGCCGGCGGCGGCCGAAACGGCGGCGGTGAAGGCCTCGACATTGTCAAACCCGTACGAAGCGGGCAGCGCGGCCAGCTCCTTTCGAAGCCCTGCGGCCACGTACTGCTCGAGCTTCGCGAGCTTGGCTTTCGTGGCCTTCAATTCCCTTATCTTTGCAGTTACCATATATGTCGCAAATTCTGCCACAAATTGCACGCCGTGGCAAGAGCGTGCAGGCATTATCTTTCGTGAGACCTGACTATAATGGTGCCGTCTACAAGTTATTATAATACACAATGCCTATAATCCTTAGACAGAAAATAAGCCGCGCCCGCCCGGGCGACGGCTTGATTTTCCGTTCGCAGCCAAAGACGCCGTGCTTAAATCGTCATCGCGTGATACCCGCCGTCGACGACGATCTCCGCCCCCGTTATAAAGCCTCCCGCCGCGTCGCTCGCCAGGAGGAGCGTCGCGCCCACGAGTTCGCGCGCGTCCCCAAAGCGCTTCATCGGCGTGTGTCCGAGTATCGAGGCCACGCGGTCGGGCGACAGGATCTTCCGGTTTTGCTCAGCCGGGAAGAATCCGGGCACTATGGTGTTGACCCGCACGCGGCTGGGCGCCCATTCGCGGGCGAGGTTCTTGGAGAGATTGTGGACGGCGGCCTTCGTCGCCGAGTATGTGAAAACCCGCGACAGCGGAACGATGCCGGACATCGAGCCCA
The DNA here is from genome assembly GCA_964605835.1 of uncultured Opitutaceae bacterium. Taxonomy (GTDB): domain Bacteria; phylum Verrucomicrobiota; class Verrucomicrobiia; order Opitutales; family Opitutaceae; genus Palsa-1447. Next base: position 72,335 of record CAZSEH010000002.1, on the reverse strand, counting down.
GATTGATGATGGACCCGCCCTGCCCCCGGTCGACCAGGTACTTTCCGAACACCTGGCAGCCCAGGAAAACCCCCTTGAGGTTCACCCGCACGATCCGGTCGAATTCGTCCTCGGCGATGTCCAGGAAGGGCGTCGCCGAATTCACGCCCGCGCCGTTGATGACGATGTCGACCCGGCCCGACCTTGCGATGACGGAGCCCAGCAGGCCCTGGAGCTGGCCCTTGTCGCTCGCCTCGGCCGACTGGAAATAGCCCTTCCCGCCCGCAGCCTTGATCCTTTCGATCCGCGGCGCCGCCTTTGCCTCGTTGCGGCCCACCAGCACGACCTCCGCCCCGGCGGCGGCCAGGCCCTCGGCCATGGCCCCGCAAAGTTCACCGGTCCCGCCTACGACGACGGCCACCCTGCCGCCAAGGGAGAAAAGGGAATCGAGAAAATCGCTCATAGGTGGCAAACGTGTGGGCAAGCTTGCGCCTTTGCGATACGAAACAGTAAAGTGCCGCCACCATGGCGCGCATCCCCCTCGAGGACAATTTCACGGACGTGATCGGCAAGGCGCAGCGCGGGCTGCGCATAAGCGACCCGGACCTGTCGGGCCGGGCGGAGGTGAGCCTTGCCGACCTTCTGGCCGTGAAGTCGGGCCAGGTGATTGACGCCGTGATCCGGCGGCTGGCGCGCCATCTGCGCCTGAATCCGGACGCGCTGGAAGCCCTCGCGCACCAGCGCTGGTATCCGGAGGCGCCGAATTTCCGGAGCGGCTTCGCCATGTTCAACACGCCGTACGGGGACATGACGGTCAACAGCTACCTTGTGTGGGATTCGAAGTCGCGCGTGGCGGCGGCATTCGACACGGGAGCGAGCTGCGAGGCCATGCTCGACCTCGCCGGCGCCGAAAAGCTGAAGATCGCCTACGTTTTCCTCACCCACACCCACGAGGACCACGTCGCCGACCTGCCGCGCCTGGCCGCGGCGACCGGCGCCGATGTGTGGTCGAGCGATCGGGAGCCGGCAGGCCTGCCCGGAGCGAGGGCTTTTGCTGAAAACGCTCATTTTCACATCGGGCCCCTCGCCATCAAGACGCTCCTCACGTGGGGCCACTCGCCGGGGCAGACGACCTACTACATCACCGGCCTGAGCTGGCCCCTTGCGATCGTGGGCGACTCCCTTTTCGCCTCATCGATGGGCGGAAGCCCGTCGCATTTTGCCGAACAATACAAGAATGACCGCGAAAAGATCCTCACGCTGCCCCGCGACACGGTCCTCGCCTGCGGCCACGGCCCGCTGACCACCGTCTCCCAGGAAAAGGAGCACAACCCGTTTTTCGCACGGTGAACCGTGGCGGACGGGGAGCGGTGCGCCGGTTGACAAATTGTTTGCCCGCGCGTCCGCCGGCCCGCATAAGAGGGCCCTTTTCACAATGAACGTCCACCCGTCCAGAGACGAGTTTGGGAAGCTCGCGCTTCAGGGAAACGTCATCCCTGTCTACACCGATCTCATGGCGGATTTCGAGACGCCGGTTTCCGTCTATGCGAAGCTGAAGGACCGGGGGCCGGCCTATCTTCTGGAGTCGGTCGAGGGCGGCGAGAATCTTTATAGATACAGCTTTATAGGATGCCGGCCCCGCATGGTGATAGCGAGCGGCCCGCAGACGACCGAGATCCGCAGGCCGGGAAAGCCGACGGAGACAATTCCAACCCCGCAGGATCCCCTCGAGCTGCTTCAGCGGGAGCTCGACGGGCACAGGCCCGTCAAGCTGCCCGGGATGCCCCGGTTCACAGGCGGCGCCGTGGGCTATATAGGTTATGAATACATAACCCGCATCGAGCCGACCGTTCCCGCCGCCCCGGTCGACGCGCTCGGGATCCCCCTCACCTACTTCATGCTTTCGGACACGCTCGTCGTGTTCGACCGGGTGCGGCAGACGCTGCGACTGTGCGTCAACGCCCACCTCCCAGCCGCCGCCGGGCCCGGGGTGGACGAGGCCTACGCGGGCGCGGTGGCCGAACTGCAAAGCCTTTACGAGGTCCTGAGGCAGGCGCGCGAACTGGCCCCCGCCCCTCTTTTCGAGACGCCAGTTGTCGAGGTTCCTCCGGGGAACTTCACGCGCGAGGCCTACGAGCGCCTCGTCTCCGACGTCAAGGAATACATCCGGGCGGGCGACATCATCCAGGTCGTCCCGTCGCAGCGCTTCACGCGGCCCTTCGGGCACAGCCCCCTCGATCTGTACCGGACGCTTCGGTCGGTGAATCCGTCCCCCTACATGTTCATACTCGATGCGGGCGATTTCTCACTCGTGGGGGCCTCGCCCGAAGTGCACGTGCGGCTGACCGACGGGTTGGTCGAGATCCGCCCGATCGCCGGCACCCGCAGGCGCGGAGTTACGGTGGCGGACGACCTGGCGCTCGAAAAGGAGCTCATGGCCGACGCCAAGGAGCGCGCGGAGCACCTGATGCTCGTCGATCTCGCCAGAAATGACATAGGCCGCGTCTGCGCATTTGGAACCGTGCACGTTCCCGAACTGATGGTGGTCGAGCGCTATTCCCATGTGATGCACATCGTCTCCCAGGTGGAGGGCCGGATCGCGCCCGGAAGGACCGCGTTCGACCTCATGCGCGCGACTTTTCCCGCGGGCACGGTCAGCGGCGCTCCAAAGATCCGGGCAATGCAGATCATTGCCGAAAAGGAGACCGTGCAGCGCGGATTCTACGCGGGAGCGCTCGGTTACTTCAGCTACGATGGCAACCTTGATTCCTGCATCACCTTGCGCACGGCGCTCCTCAAGGACGGCCAGATTCACATACAGGCCGGCGGAGGGGTCGTCGCCGACTCCGATGCTGCCGCCGAGTACCAGGAGACAATCAGCAAGGCGTCCGCCTTGTTCAAGGCCGTCGACATGGCCTCGCGGTTTTAGCCCGGGCAAGCGGCGGCCAGCCCCGGCGCGCCTATATTGAAACGCCGGCGGCGGTTTTCCTGGGGCGAAGACCCCATGGCAGCGTGCGCGGCATGCGCGCAGAATCGCCGGAGTTCGCCATAAGGCCAAACGTGACTGCTAGGGCTTCTAGCATAACTACCGCTAATGTTTATCAAAAGACGCAACTCCGGGCGGGTTTTGTGCGTTCCCATCGGGTATGAAGGCATTGTCGGCGCGATCGCAGACCGGGCAGCCACTTGCATCCCGCCCGGACCGCCGCCGCCGGCAGGCCTCCAGTTATCACCAGTACAACGCCATAATGAATAATCGCGGGTCGCATAACAGCGCAATCGATGGCGAGGGGGTTGGGGTGAACTCGAACCTGGACGGGCCGCCTTCGTTCCTGGAGAAACCCGAGCCTGCGGCGCCTGAAGCCGCCCCGTTGGAGCGCAGCAACCTCCAGCTCTATTTGCAGGAAATCGGAAAGACCGCCCTTCTCACCATAGAGGAGGAGGTGACGCTCGCGCGGCGCATTCGGCGGGGCGACAAGGCGGCGCGGGATCACATGATCCGCGCCAACCTTCGCCTGGTCGTGAAGATCGCGATGGATTACAAGGATTTCGGGCTTCCCCTGCTCGACCTGATCAGCGAGGGGAACATCGGGCTCATCAAGGCCGTGGAGCGCTTTGACCCGCGCAAGGGCGGAAAGCTTTCCACCTACGCGGCCTGGTGGATCAAGCAATCGATCAAGCGGGCCCTGGCCAACCAATCGAAGACGATCCGGCTGCCGGTCCACCTGGTCGACAAGATTTCGCGCATGCGCAAGACGGCGCTGCTCCTTTCGGAGCGCCTGGGCCGGGAGCCCTCGAACGAGGAGCTCGCCGCCGAGCTGCAGATTCCGACGTCGAAGGTCGCCCACCTGAAGTCGGTCAGCGTCCGGCCAGCCTCGCTGGATGCGCCCGTCAGCGACGAAACCGATTCGACCACTTTCGGGGAGATTGTCGGCGATGACAATGCGGTGAGCCCGTTCGAAGGCCTGAGCGAAAAGAACATGAGCGCGGACCTGCACGCGATGGTAAATTCGCTCGACAAGCGCGAGGCGGAGATAATCCGGTTCCGTTTCGGGCTGGATGGCCGCGACGAACTGACGCTCGAGGAGGTCGGCAGGCACTTCAACGTCACGCGCGAGCGCATCCGGCAGCTCGAGCACATCGCGCTGACAAAGATGCGCAAGGCGATGAACCGGAATGAGTCGATCCGCTCGACCGACGAGATCGAGCAGGAGGAGCGCTCGCGCAAGCGGATGGATGTCATCCGCGAGTTCATAGAGGCCAAGAGCCGCCGATCAAAACTGCAAGGCTGACCGGGATCGGTTGTCCTGCGTTTGCACGCTTGCCGGGCGGGCCGGGCGAACGTGGTATGTCGGGTGCAGCCCACCCGTCATGAAACACGACGTCTTTGGCTTCGAACGGAAAATCAAGCCGTCGCCCGGGCGGGCGCGGCTTATTTCCTGTTCAAGGATAAATGGCGTTGTGTATAAAAAGGGAAACCCGACTTCGTGACTCCCCTCGCCGCGGAACTCTTCGACTACACTCTCCCGCCCGAACTGATCGCCCAGGAACCGGCCGCCCGCCGCGACCAGTCCCGCCTGCTCGTTGTGGATCGCTCCGCCCGCTCCGTGCAGCATCGCGTGTTTGCCGAATTGCCGGCGCTTTTGCGCGAGGGCGACACCCTGTTTCGCAACAACGCGACCGTCATCCCGGCCCGACTGCGGGCGCGCCGCCCGACCGGCGGCCAGGTCGAGTGCCTTCTGCTCGAACAGATTGGCGGCGGCGGGGACAGCCCAGGCGCCCCGTCCGGATCCGAGACCTGGCTTTGCCTGGTAAAACCGGGCCGCAGGCTGCCCGCCGGCTCCATCTTCCTCGGCGAGGGAAACGCCTTCAGCGGGGAGATAGCGGCGACCGGGGACGACGGCGTGGTGCGGGTCCGTTTTCAGACGCCCGGCGGCGAGCCCATGGTCGCCGTCGCCGGCCGCTTGGGCGAAATGCCGCTGCCTCCCTATATCGAGCGAAAGGACGCGTCCCATCGGGAGGAGGACCGCAGGCGCTACCAGACGGTCTACGCGGATCCGGCGCGTCCCGTCGCGGCCGCAGCCCCGACCGCAGGCCTTCATTTTACTCCCGAGCTGTTCGCGGCCCTGGAGGAGAAGGGCGTGCGCAAGTTCGACCTGACCCTGCACGTCGGCCTGGGAACGTTCCGGCCCATTTCCGCCCCCACGATCGAGGAACACCGCATGCACCGGGAGACTTACGAGCTTCCCGTCGCCGCGCAATGCGCCCTGTTTCCAGGATCGTCGAATGCGGGACCCGGGGGCCCCGCTCCGGGCAGGCGGATTGCGGTCGGAACGACGAGCGCGCGGGCGATCGAGGATTTCCTGTCTTCGCACGACGCGCCCCTGGTGGGCGCGCACATCTCCGCGACCTCCCTGTATCTGCGGCCTCCGTCCCCCTTCCGGGGCGTCGACGCCCTCATCACCAATTTCCACCAGCCCCGCTCCAGCCTCCTCTGCCTCGTCGCGGCATTCCTGGCGCCCGGCTCGACCGACGGGGTGGCCTGGCTCAGGGAGATCTACGCCGAGGCCGTCGCAAACCGCTACCGTTTCTTCAGCTACGGCGACGCGATGCTGATCACGTGATCCTCCTTGCCTGCGCCTGCGCGCGCAGGCAAAGCTCCGCGGCCTTGAAGGCATGGGACTGCGTCATCGCATTCTCGGTGCGGTTCAGGCAGTCAAGGATCAGCTGGCCGAAGAAGCGGAATCCGACCCGGCCGGCCGAGGGAAGGTGGTGCTCGCCGGATTCGTCGACGAGATACACGTGGTCGCCCGTCTTATCGCGGCCGACATCGATATACTTGCGCAGCTCGATATAGCCCTTTGTCCCCAGGATGAACATCCGCCCGTCCCCCCAGGTTCCCAAGCCCGCCGGCGTGAACCAGTCCACCCGGATGTAGTTGGTCGATCCGTTGTTCCCGAGCAGCGATGCCTCGCCGAAATCCTCGAACTCCGGCTTGTCGGGGTTCCCGTAATTCCCGACGGCCGCGTGGGTCACGGTCGCATCGGTCGCGCCCGAAAACGTGAGAAACTGCTCGAACTGGTGGCTTCCGATATCGCAGAGGATGCCGCCGTATTTCGCGCGCTCAAAGAACCAGTCGGGGCGGGAGGGTTTCCCGAGCCTGTGCGGGCCGAGGCCGAGCACCTGGATCACGCGGCCGATCGCGCCGCCGTGGACCAGGTCGGTGGCGAACATGGCCGACTCCACGTGGAGGCGCTCGCTGAAATACACCATGTACTTGCGTCCGGTCGCGGCCACGACGGCTTTCGCGCGTTCGAGCTGGTCAAAGGCGGTGAACGGAGTCTTGTCCGTGAAATAGTCCTTGCCCGCCTCCATGACCCTGCAGCCGATCGGTCCGCGGTCGCAGGGGACGGCGGCCGCGGCGACCAGCTTCACGTCGGCGTCCGACAGGATCTCGTCGAATGAGCGCGCCACCCTGACCGACGGGAACCTGGCCCGGAAACCCTCGACCTTCCGGGGATCGGGATCATAGACCCATTTCAGGCCGGCGCCGGCCTCCGTGAGGCCGTTGCACTGCCCGTAGATGTGGCCGTGCTCCAGGTACGCCACGGCCACCGAAAACTCGCCGGGGCGGACGACCGGGTTCGGCTTGCCCCGGGGGGCATAGTTCATCCCGTCCGATGCCTGGCTCATGCGACCGGCTTGCGCGCCTGGCGCGTCTTCTTCGCAAGGGCCTTCACGTCGGCGTCAACCAGCGCGCGGGCCTTCTTGTCCATGCGGTCGATGAAGAGGACTCCGTTCAGGTGATCGACCTCGTGCTGGATGCACCGCGACAGCAGGCCATTGCAGCGAAGCGTGTGCCTGTTTCCGCGCTCGTCGCTGAACTCGACGGCGATCTCATCCGGCCTCGAGACGTCCCCGCGGATCTTCGGGAACGAGAGGCATCCCTCCTCCACCACAACCTGGGGCGTCCGCGGAGCGACGGTGACCTTCGGGTTGACAAGGGCAAGGGGCATGAACAGTTCGCGCGGCGGTTTGGCCCCGTCGAGTTCCCAGATGTACTCGGACTCGCTCGCCAGCAGATCAACGACGCACAGTTGCAGCGAGCGGCCGACTTGCGGCGCCCCCAGCCCGATGCCCTCCGCTGCGTGCATCGCGGCCATCATCTGACCGGCAAGGACCTCCAGCGCAGGGTCGAACGAGGTGACTTTCTCGCCCTTGCGGCGCAAAACCGGGTCGTTATAGTGAACAATTGACAGGGACATCGGTCAAGTGACGCAGCAACAGCGTGGATTTCGCCAACCGATCTCGCAAATCAATAGTCACAAAGCAATGAGCGAAACGTTTCCGCGTGCCAGGACCCCCGTCGGGAGCCCGGTGTTGTTGGCCGGCGGCCTGTTTGTGGCCGCCGCCGCATGGCTGCTGCCGGCCAACCTCAAGTCGGTCAGCCCGGTCCTGCTGCAGGAGGCGGGAGCAGGGACCCCCTCCCTTTCCGAGTTCGGCAGGAGCCTGGTCGATGTTGAAAAGGTCGGCCCGGCCGAGCTCGTGCTGTCGGCCGCGCGCGCCTGCAACGACCCCCGGGCGGCCGGGCTCGCCCAGGCGCTGGACCGCCAGGTGTCCCGCCAGCCGTCGTTCGCGGCGTGGGGCGGCTGGGACCCGTTCCTCGATCCCCTTTTCAACCTGCGAAAGCCGACCGGGCACGGCGCCGACACGCCCATCCTCACCTTTCTCATTCCGCAGGCCTCCCGCGATGCGATGCGCTCCTATCTCGCCACTTCCGGCTCGATGGGCGTGCAGGAGCTGCTCGCCCTGCGCGAACTCACCGCGACGGGCCGTTTCGTCCCGGCGAACCGGCCCGGCGGCCAGCCGCTGGACGCCCTGATCCTGCTCACCGGCCTCCTGTACCAGGGCGAGCATCTTTCCCCTTCCCTTCAGCGCGAACTGCGGAGCCTCGCGGAGACGGCCGCGGCGCAGCGGGACCTCGGGGACCTCGGGCCCTTCTTCCTCGATCTGCTCTCCCTCGGGCGCCGCCTCGACTGGACGCAATTGGGCGAACTCCTGCGGCGGACCGGCAGCATCCGCACGATGGGCGAATTCGCGCAGCTCTCGCGGGCCGCGCCCGGCCGCTTCAGCCAGATCTACGCGGCGGCCCTCTTCACGGACTCGGCCGACAAGGTGGCCGCCTATCTCCTGCAGTACGGCCAGGCGGGCTCGGAGGACCTCCGGACAGCCCTGTCCTACGGACAGGGCGCCGTGCAGCAGCTTTTGCTCCGCCAGGTGCCGGTCAACCGCAATGCGGGCCCGGCGATCAGCCACACGGCCGCCCTCGTCCTTGCGCATCCCCAGCTGATGCTTGCCGTGAAATACCTCGGCTATTTTGCGGGCCTTCTCCTGATCCTCAGGGGCCTCGACCGCCTGGTCGTGACACCCGCGACCGGTCCGGGCGCCCGCGCCGCGATGCCCGTCCGGGCGGGCATAGTCGCCCTGGGGCTGGCAACCCTTTTCATCGTGGCCACGGAGCCGTTTCTCCTTCGCGCCTCGGCGCCATCGCCCGACTACCAGTTCCACCTGCGGATGCCGATGCTCGCCGCTTCCGGCGCGCTGCCCGCGGCCAACACCCCTTCAAAATCCGATATTTCCAACATGAACACTTCGACACTCGTCTCGATAGCCGTCTTCGCCCTCATCCAGGTGGCGATGTACTTTGTCTGCGTCAGGAAGATCAACACGATCAGCGGGGAGGACATGCCCCCGCTTCTCAAGCTCCGCCTGATGGAAAATGAGGAGAACCTCTTCGACAGCGGCCTTTACGTCGGCATGATGGGCACCGCCGCAGCCCTTGTGCTTCAGGTGCTCGGCGTCATCGAGCCGAACCTGCTCGCCGCCTACTCCTCCAACCTCTTCGGCATCGTCTGCGTCGCCCTCGTCAAGATCAGGCATGTGCGCGCCTTCAAGCGGCGGCTCATCCTGGAGAACGAGGGCCTGGCGAACACGGTATGAACAAGACCCTGCTTCTGTTCATAGTAGACTTCCTCTTCCTGAACCTGATAGCGCTCACGCGCTGGGAGAGGGCCGAGCCCGTCCGTCCCCACGCGCCGCCAGTTCCGGCGGTGGCCGCCAACACCGCGAGCCGGGACCAGGACCTGGTCGAATCCATGCGCGATGCGCTCGCCGACGAGCAGCTGGCGAGGCAGGGACTTGAGCAAAAGCTCGCCGAGACCGGCCAGACTCTCGCTGTGCGCGAGCAAAGCCTCACGGCGATCGAGAGCGACAAGGCGAGCCTGTCCGCCTCGCTTGGGGAAACCCGGCGAAACGCCGCCGAGCTGAGCCGGCAGATGGCTGCCGCCCGCCAGGAATCGACCCTGACCAGGGATCAGCTCGCGCAGCTCCAGCGCGAACTCGCGGAAAAGGCGGCCGAGGCCGAGCGCCAGAAGCGGGCTCTCACCGATCTTCAAAAGCAGCAGGCGGACGCCCTAAAGCAGATCGAGGGGCTGACGATGGCCGTGGTTGTCGGGGAGTCGGAAAGGCAGCATCTCAAGGAACAGTCCGACCAGCTGCAGGACCAGGTGCGGAGCGAACGCGCCGAACGCATCAAGGTGCAGGCATCGACCGCGCAGCTCGCGCAAGGGGTTGGCAGGCTGGCCGAGCGTTCCGGCGAACTGACCGACGAGATTCGGTCCAACCGGCCCGTCAATGCCAACATTCTCTTCAATGACTTCCTCGCCAATCGCGTCGACACCGATTTCACCGCGAGCCGCAAAGGCCTCTTCAACGAGGTCAACCGATCCAGGCAAACGCCCACCGTCTTTGTGACGGACGGGAAGGCCGTTTACGCCCTTCTTCATATCGAGGACACGGCCTTCTCCTACTGGACCCCGAACTATGATTGGGACCGGATCGGCGTCCGATTCCACAGGCCGTCCGGCTACCGGACCAGCGCGGGCTCGCTCGACATTCTCTCGGTCGACCCCCGCGTCGTCGCCGTTCCGGTCGACGCATCCCAGGTCGCCTCCCTCGGGGTCAAGGTCTATCCGCTCGCCGCCGATCCGTTCAAGTTTCCCGACGCCGTCCTGATCAGCGGAAGCCGCGGCTATGGGGAGGTCGGATTCAAGCTCGATGCGTCGCAGCCGGGGTATGTGCGCCTGGACAACCGGTTCTTCAAGCGCCTCTTCGGCGATTTTGCGCCTTCGCGGGGCGATCTCGTCTTCAGCCACACCGGCGAATTCCTGGGCCTGATGGTCAACAACACCTACTGCGCCCTCGTCCGCGACTTCGCGACCGCGCAGACCCTTCGCACCGGGGACGACGTCGCCGCCGAAAAAACGAGCGCCGTCCTTGATTCGCTCGGCGCGCGCGTCCGCGCCATGCCGCCCGGACTGCAGTAGGCCGCCGGGTTCGGGTTTGCAGCCGGCTCCCGTGATCGCCTTTCATTGGTTCGATGGCCGCACCGCCCGACATTCTCTGGATCGTGACCACGCAATGGCGGGCGCAGGCGTGCGGCTACGCCGGCGACCCGAACGCGCGAACGCCCCGGCTGGACAGGCTCGCTGCAGGCAGCATCGATTTCACCCAGGCGGTCACACCCCATCCCTTCGGACCCTTCGCGCGGGCGGCCCTCCTGACGGGGGTTCTTTCGCCCAAAAACGGCGTCCGCGACTATTTTGATCCGCTGCCGAAGGGCGCGCGAACCCTCGCGCACACGCTCGGCGGGAGCGGATACGCGACGGCCTTCTTCGGCAAATGGCATCTTTCCAGGCGCGATCCGTCGGCCGCGATGGTCGGCGAAGCCCACGCGCGAACGATCGTGGCTCCCGAGGATCGCGGAGGCTTTGAATTTTGGGAAGGCTTCGAAAGCGGCTTCCTTCTGAACGATCCGTGGCTGCACGGCACCCGGCTCGGGCAACCGACCCGCTTCGGGGGTTACCAGGCATCCGTCCTTTGCGGGCGCTCGGCGGACTGGATTCGCTCCCAGCGCACCCACCCCTGGTTCTGCATCGTCAGCCTGGAGGCGCCCCACCCGCCCTACGATGCCCCGGCTCCCGGCGCAGCCTTCCGCGACCCCCGCGAAATCGTCCTGCCCGGGAACGTGCCCTGCGGGGGCGACGCGGAGGTGCGCGCCCGGCGCGAACTGGCGGGCTATTACGCGCATATCGAGGCGACGGACAGGGCCGTCGGAAGCCTGATCGACGCCGCGCCGGCTTCCGCCGTCATCGTCTTCACATCGGTCCACGGCGACATGCACGGCGCCCACGGGCTTTTCCGCAAGGGCTGGCCCCACGAGGAAAGCGTGCGGGTGCCGCTCCTGGTCAGGCTTCCGTCAGGCGGGCCGTCCAGGAACGGGGTAAGGACCCGGCAGGCGGTGTCCCTGGTCGATCTCCACAAATGGACATCGGCCTGGGCCGGGCTTGAGGGCTCCGAATCGGGGTCGTGCGCCCCGAGCTTTCCCCGGGCCGAGGTCCAGTTGATTTCGATGCCATCCGCCGTCCCCTTTCCCCTCCAATGCGACCGCCCCTGGCGCGGACTTCGCACGCCGGGCCGAAAACTCATCCTCAACGAGGACGGTTCCCCCTGGCTTTTCTTCGATCTCGAATCGGACCCGCTCGAGATGAACAACCTCGCTTCGGACCCCTCGCACGCCGGGGAGATGCGGGCGCTTTCCCGGCTCCTCTGACGAGAGCGTCCGTGTCAAGCGGCGGCCGCGGTCAGCCCCCCGCCGATTCAGCCGGCTTTGCCAGGTGCCCGCACTGTCGCTTGATCGCCGCGGAGAGCTCGTCCAGCTTCACCGGCTTGGCAATGTAGTCGTCCATCCCGGCGGCGAGGCACCGGTCGCGGTCGGTCAGCAGGGCGTTTGCGGTGACAGCAATGATCTTCGGAATGCGTCCGGCGGGCAGGCGCGCGTGGATCTCGCGGCACGCCTCCAGGCCGTCCATCACCGGCATCTGAAGGTCCATCAGGACCAGGTCGTACTCATGCTTCTCTATCATTTCGACCGCCTGCGCACCATTCGCAGCCACGTCCGCGTGATAGCCCAGGCGCGCCAGGAAACCCAGCGCCACCTTCTGGTTGACGATGTTGTCCTCGGCCAGGAGCACCTTGAGCGACATTTCCGGGGCTATCTTCGGCTCCTCCGGCGGTTCGACGGGTTCCTTTCTGCGGCCCTCGGCAAACAGGCGGACCACCTCCTGGAAGAAGGCGGCGTTCTTGATCGGCTTGGAAACGGTGCCGACTGGCCGGGGATCCCTCGAAAGCAGCGGAACCCTTCCGTAGGGGACGAGCATCAGCGTCGGGCAGCGGTACCTCGTCAACTCGTCGAGTGGAGAGACGGTCGCGACGGTTGTCTGGTCCACGATCAGCATCGCCGGCCGCGGGGCGAGGCCCGCCGCCGCTCCGCCCACGGCCGCCGCGCTCGGTACGAACAGCCCTTGAACGCCCCAGCTTGAAAGCAGGGAGCGCAGGCGGGTCTGGGTCGTGACATTGCCCGAAACGCAAAGGACGGTCGCTCCCTTCAGGGGGGCGGGCGGCGGCGGAATGGCGGGCGCGTCGGCGGGCGGCGCCGCCTGTTCGGTCAAGATGGTGAAAGTGAAGACCGAGCCGACATCGACCGTGCTTTCCAGCTTTATGCTCCCGCCCATCAGCTGGCACAGCCGGTCGCAAATCGCCAGGCCGAGGCCCGTGCCTCCGTACCGACGCGTCGTGGATGAGTCGACCTGGCTGAAGGGCTTAAACAGCCTGTTCATCCGATCCGGCGCGATTCCGATCCCGGTGTCTCGAACGATGAACTCCAGGCAGATGCGCCCGGGCGCCGCCGCCGCGCCCCGCCGCACCTCGACCGAGACGGAGCCGCTCGGCGTGAATTTGACGCCGTTGTTCAAGAGATTCGAGACCACCTGCCACAGCCTCGTGGCGTCGCCCCTTATCCACGCCGGCACGTCCGGCGCGATGCTGTAGCCGATCTCCAGGTTCTTTTCATTCGCGGCCTTGGCGACAAGGTCGAGGGCCTCCTCAAGGCATGGCGCAAGGCCGAAGGGCGCGTTCTCGATTTCAAGCTTTCCGGATTCCACTTTGGAGAAATCGAGAATCTCGTTCACGATCTCGAGCAGGGCGTCGCTGGACGCGCGGATCGTGTCGATGTAGTCGCGCTGCTTGGGCACCAGCTCCGTGTCCATCATCAGGCTCGCCATGCCGATGATGCCGTTGAGCGGCGTCCGAATCTCGTGGGACATCGAGGCCAGGAACTCGCTCTTCGCGCGCGAAGCCGCATCGGCCTCCGACTTTGCGCGCCGCAGCTGATGCTCGGACTCAACGCGGGCCGTGACGTCCTGCACCGTGCCGATCAGGCGGATCGGGCGCCGCTCCGCGTCGAACGTGACGCATTTCGCCCGGGTGTAGATCCAGCGCCATTCTCCGGAACCGGACTTGACGCGGCTTTCGGTGACCACGGTCGTCTCGATGCCCTGGCGCAGCGTCTTCAACCGGGACGAGAAGCCGGCCAGGTCGTCCGGATGCAGAAGCGACTGCCACGTCTCGAGGGTCGCCGGCATCTTCGCCGGATCGTAGCCCAGCATGACCCAAAGGCCGGCGCTGTAAAAAACCCGCCCCGCGGAGACGTTCCACTCGAAGATGCCGATCTCGGTGGAATCCAGGGCGAGCCTCAGCCGCTCGTCGGAAACCTTGAGCCTCTCCTCGACGCGGCGCCGCTCCTCGTTCTCCGCCTGCAACCGCTGGTTTGAACGCTCCGCGGCGCGCCGCCCCAGCGAGGCCCCGCGGCCCAGGCTCACGCTCAGCGCAAGCAGCGCGGTAAGACTCAGGCCCGAGACCAGGGCCAGGGAGGCCATCGGGTGCAGGTCCTGCGCCAGTTCGGCCTGGGACGGCACCGCCGTCAGATAGAGGCGCCTGTCGAAAAGCGGATACACGCGGTTCACCGTGTACCGTTCGCCGGGCGCCCTGGCGGCGCCCCCCTCAAAGACGGGTTCCCCCGCGATTGAGACGGAAAAATGATAGTCGTCGCCGAGCTTCAGCTGCTCGGCCGCAATCGCGGAAAAGAAGGCATCGTAGAGAAACTCCGCCATCACGAAATCCGTTCCCTCCCCGGGCCGCGCGACCGGGGTCACCAGGACGAATCCGGGGCCCCGCCGTCCGTTGAAGCCCAGGATCTGGATGACCTCAGTTGTCGCCGAAATCGCCGTCCGCCCGTCCTTCTTTGCCTGCTCCATGGCGGCAAGCCTCGCTCCGGTCGCCGCCAGGTTGTAGGTTCCCGCCGCCGCGTTTGCAGGGAAGACCCAGCGTACCCGGCCCTCCAGGTCCAGGGATTCTATCGACACGCACCCGAGCGGGTTGGATTCGTTCATTTGCGCGGCGGCGTCCAGCTGGCGGGCCTCCAGCGACTCGGACTGCGTTTCCGCCCATTTGCGGCCGAACCGCTCAAAGGCGTTCAACTGGTGCTCGATCGACGTATCGGCGGCCTGCAGAAACTTGTCCATCGCCGCCTGGGTCCGCGTGTCGACATAGGCAATCTCGCGCTCCCTGAGCCCGATCCAAAGCGTCAAGGTCACCATGAGGGGCACGACGATGGCCGTCATGGACGCCCACGCCCCGGACCCGGTTCCCCGGTCGTCCCGCCACGCCAGCATCAGCAGGCAGAGGCCGAGGAAGAGGAGGCCCGCCGCCGTGGCCGGGGAGATCGGTGCTCCGTCGCCCCAGTCAAAGACGGTCGCCTGGCCGGCCTCATAGCCCAGGAGCGTCGAGATCGCGAAGCCGACGAGCAGCGACCCGACAGCCGCCTCGCAAAACACGCCAAAGCGCGATTTCGGCTTCAGCGCATGGAGCACGAGCGGGATGCTTCCGAGGAGAACGCACGCCGCAGTAAGCGTCGCGGTCCGGCCCGGCGCCCCGAACGCGTCCCAGAGCGGGTCGGACAGGGCCCCGGCGGTCGGCGCCCCGCCGCGGTCGAGGACGCCGAATGCGAGGGCGGGCAGCGCCCATACCGTCGGCAGAAAGGCGAGCCATTCCGCGGCGCGCCAGCCGATCAGGCGGGCCAGGACCGCAAGACCGAGGAGGGCGAACGCCGCGGCCTCGATCTGGCGCATCGGAGCGTACGCGGGCCACGGCTGCCTGAAATTCAGCCACCAGCCCGCCAGCTCGGAAAGGCCGATCACCACGAGAATTCCGGCCACCACGAACAGGACGCGCTCGAGCCACGAGGGGCGCGGCATTGTTGGCAGGGTTGGCATTACTTGCGGAACGCTGTTTTGAAACCGAAGACCTGGACTTCCAGACTTAACCCGCATGCATGCGGGTTAGATCGGCGTCGGGATGTCAGCTCCAGTAGAAACCGAGGTTTCCCGTCCCCGCAATGCGGAATATCATGGATCCTTCAGGGGAGAGGGTGTCGGCGTCGCAGGGGGCTGGTTCAGGTTTCGCAGGAAGTTTGCCGGGCCGTTGACGAACATCCAGGCCGGCTTCTCGATCTTGCCGGTGAGCCGGACCTCAAAAGCCTGCGCAACCGGGGCGAGCATGGCGTCCATGAATTGCAGCGGCAATGTCCTGCTTTCCTTGAACGGGTTGATCCGGGCCTTGAAGTCGAGATCGTGGCTGTCGATCGAGTAGCTTCCATGCGCGGTTATGGCCGAATTGGCCCCGGTCACGTTTATTTCAGGAAAGTCCAGCCGCGAGCCGTTCAGCCTGAAAGCCGCGCGCGCCGTCGTGAAGCGAAGCGCCGTGAACCGGAGCAGGTCGGACAGAAGCCCGAGCACGCGCACTTCGCCGAGCCCGGCTCCCTGCAGCTGCGCATTGCCGCTTCCCTGGAAGGTGGACGGATCGCCCATCCGCCCCTCGGCCGTCACCGTCGCATCCAGCTTCACGGCGGATTTTTCCTTCAGAATGCCGCCAACCGCCGGGGCGGCCTTCAGCGAGCGGGTCGCCGTGTAGTTTCCGACGGCAAGGATGGCGCGATCGAGCTGCGCGTCGGTCAGCGCCGCGTCGAACGAGAGTCTTCGGTCGGCGCCGCGTCCCCAGACTTTCGCCTTTCCGGTGGCCGCGCCCCCGGCGAATCCCGCCCGGATCTGGGAAATCGCCACATCGTCGTCCCTCAGGTCCACCGTGAAGGACGCGTCATCGACCGGAAAATCGTGAAAGCGGAACGCTCCCGCGCTGCGCACCCCGATATGGAAGACCTGATGGGACCCGCCGGGCGCGGCCGGCCCGTTCCAATGGCCGCTGATGTCGAGTTCGGGGGGCTGCGAGAATGCGTAGGGAGAAAGCAGGGTCGCCCCCGCGGGCCCGAACATCGGCGCGACGGCTGCCAGGTCCAGGGTCGATACAACGCTGAAATCGATGTTCTGCGACGGGGGCCCGGCGTCGAGATCGAGACGCCGCTCAAAGGTTCCCCTGGCGGCGCCCTTTCCCCGGGTCACCTCGAGCCTGATTCCATCGTTGAACTGCGGCCGGGAGAACAGCGTCAGGCGAAGCCGGTCAAAAGGGGCGCCCCGGACGATGATTCCGGGGCCGTCGACCGACAGGAATATCCGCGCCTGCCTTCCGTCCGTCCAGCAGCTGCCCAGGTCGATGCTCGCGGAGGGCGGAACCGCCGGAAACGCAAAGTTGCCGAAGAATGTCTGCCACCAGGCCCCCGCAATCCAGGGAGTGATGTCCAGGGGGCGCAGGCGGCCGTCCAAAAGAAAGCGATACCGGCGGGTCGCCATCTCCTCCTCGAAGCTTCCGCGCGCAAAGTTCTCCCCTATCCGGGCGTAGGCCTCGGGCGCGTACAGGTGGCTGCCGTCAAAACGGAATTCGCCCCGGACCTCGTCGATCACCACTCCGCGCGCGAAGACCCCCGCCGCGTCCAGCCGCCCGGCGACCTCGGCGAACTTCCAGCCCGGATCGAATCGAAGGCCGCCTTCCAGGCCCACCGGCTGCGAGAGCCTTACAAAGGAGCCCAGATCCCGCCGGATCCGGGCGCCGACAAAATCAAGCGCCTCCGGCGCCACCGCCGCCTTGAACTGCGCCCGGGCGGCCCCGCGGGCCGGATCGACAACGCCGTCCACCCAAACCGGTTCCCCCCATAAAAGCGCCTTTCCCGACACCCGCACCTGGCCGGCCCGAAGAAGGTCCGAACCCGCCGAACCCAGGGTCACGATGGCATCCTGAAAGGCCAGGCCGTCGACGACGCCGCCGGCCCCCGAAAGGTCGGCCGATTTGATCAAAATGCGCACGCCGGCTGCATTCCCCTGCTCCGGCTGCGAACCGATGTCCATTCGCGCCCCGATCCCCCGCGCGGACGCCTTGATGCCCGGCAAGTCGATGTCCGCGAGCGACAGGAGCACCTCGCCCGAGTCGGGCGAATCGCCCAAAAGAGACCACCGGCCGGCGGCGCGCAACCGTCCCGCCCGGAGAGCAACCGGCGCCGAGAGCTTCACCCCGTCGGCGATCAGGATCGTGCGGGCGACCATTCCCCGCCCGGCGGCCGGCTCGAGCCATATGCGAAGGCCCGCCTGGTCGAACGCCGAAATCGCCCCGACTGCGGCCGCGCACCGGCGAATCAGGCCGACATAATTGCGTGCGAAGAATTCCGCGACGGGCAGCGGGGCGCCGCGGGGGCCCGGCAGGGCGCCCAGGCGCACGCTCCCCCCGGCGGAAACCGCAAGGCTGCCGACGCGGCAGTGCAGGTACTCGATCGAAAACGCGTCCCCTCTTGGGACAATGGCCGCGTCGAGGTCCTGTATTACGTCGTCCGGCCGCCCGGAAGCGGAGAGCATCGCGGGAACCCTCACGCTCATGCCGGTCACCCGCATCTCGAGCGGTTCAAAGCGTCCCGCGGCAAGCGCCCAGGGATCTATGCGCGCGTAGATCGCGCGCGCCGTGGCGATCGGCTCCTCGAATCCGTCCAGGGTCACCGCGGCGTTCTCGATGATGACGCGCCCGGACGGGTCGAAAAGGGTGTGCCCGAAGCTGATGTGGACTCCGGACGCCGCGAGGCGCTCCAGGAGCGCCCGCTGGACGAACGCCGGAACCTGCAGCTCGTTCTTCGAGGCGATGTAAGCCTGCGCGACGAGCAATAGCGCCAGGCCCAGCCAAACGGTCCACAACCCGAAGGTCATCGCGCCCTTCAGGGCAAGCCGCGCCCCCCCGGCGCACAATTGGGAAAAGACGCGGGCCATCAGTTTCTCGCAGGAGGCAAACCCGGGTCGCGGGACCCGTAGATCAGCGTCCAAAGGGCGTCTATCATCGGCTGCTCGAGCACAAAAACGGCCCCGAATTCGGCGGATCCTGCGATCTGCTCGGCGCCGCCCGACCTCTCCGCGAGCATGATCGCCCGCGTGCCGGTCTGCTCGCTCGCGCCGGCGCCGGGCAGCGCGACCGTCGCCTGGAGGCGGTACCGCCACGGCCCTTCCTCGCCGGCCACCGTCACCCTGTCCGCATAACCGTCGCCGACAAAGCGGGCCGCCCTAACCTGGCGCAACCCGTCGAGAACCGCCTGCACCTCCCTCGGCGCCGCTCCGGACGACGCATCCCACCGGGCGACCGGCTTGCCGTCCCTCAGGTCGTCGATTTCGAGCCCGGTGATCCGCGCCGGTCCGGGCAGGCTGAAAACGAGCCTGTCGCGCCATTCGCGCGGGGCCACAGGCGTGTCCCTGAGGATCTGCGGATCGACCGCATAGACCGAGCGCGCGTTTGCCATCATCGCATAGACATACCGGTCGTCGCGCTGCGCCGGCCGGCCAATCTCTAGGGTCAGGGGGGCGGCCGCCGGCGCGGCCCGGGATGCAGGCTGCGCGGCTGGCTGCTGGGTGATCGTGACGGTGCGCTCGGGGCGGTTGAATCCCCAGTTCTCGAGGTCGCTCTCCTGCGGGGCGTCGCTCATGAAGCGCTCCGCGGAAAGAAGGGCGATCCTGTCGAGCAGCCGCTGGACGGCGGCGCGGTCGGCGGGCAGCGTCGCCGGACCCTGCCCGCCATCGCCCGGCAGAAGGATCTGCCAGCGCGCCTCGCTTGCGGGCGCCGCCCGCGCCGTGTCCGGATCGAGTCGCTGCAGCGTCAGGTCGGGCTGGTTGGGGGCCTTGAGCGTGATCATCGTGGCCAGGCTGGGATCGACGTCGAGCACGCGCCTGTCGCGCAGCCTTTCCAGGGCGTCGCGCAGCGAACCCAGCAGCGAATCGGGCGCCTCGTCGGGTATCTCGACGGTGAACCATGGAGACCGGTCCATCGGCTTGCTCGAGTCCTCGAGCTGGGCGTAGTACGGGTGCGTGCCGGGAGCCGACTTGCCCGGGGCCTGCACCCCGATGAAAAGGGTCTCGTATCGCGTGTTGCCCTCGATTGTCACCTGCAACTGCGCGGCCGGCGGCACCGGGGCGTTCGGCGCGAGGAAGCCCTTCACGCTGAGGGAGTCCAGGTTGTTGATCGCGAGCTCGATCGCGTCCTTGCTCGCGCGCGCCGCTATGGGCGTATAGAATGACCAGCGCGCGCCGTCCCGCTGGACTATCACCCGCACGCCGGATGGAGGCGCCGTCTGCACGTTCAGGGCCCGCGCCTCGTAGACGGGGATCGTCAGCACGGTCTCGGCGCGCAGCTGCTCAATCGGCACGGAGAGGCTGTCCGCCAGCTCGCGGCCGACGACATGTATCCGCGCGCCGTCCGGCGAGAGCAGATAGAGCCGCTGGCCGACCTTGGTCGCCTCCCCGATCGCGAGCCGCGTCGTGACCGGGGCCGCCCCGGTCGTGTCGGGTCCGCCCGAGGTGAACGTCACCGTCAGCTTCGGCTGCGCCAGCCCGTAGTCCGCCAGGGACTGCCCGTTCTTGACGACCGCCGGCACGCTGAAGCTCGTGTCGTGCTCGAGAAACTCAAGGTCGCTCACGATGCGGTTGACCGCGTTCGGATTGGCCCGCCAGGCGATCGGCTTGGTGAGAAACCACTCTTCGCCCCGCCGCTCGAGGCTGAAGGAGCCTCCCGGCAGGGCGCTCTCCACGTCGAGGGATCGGATGTCGGCCGCCTCGGCCCCGAGAACGCGCTTCCTGACCTCGCGCGCCACGCTCTCGGTGCGCCAGCTGCGCTCGAACTGGAAGATCACGAAAAACAGGGCGACATTCAGGAAAAGCAGAACGAGCGTGACTTTGGTGCGCATGGCGGAGGGCGGGTCGGTCTAGCTGCGGCGGGTCCAGTAAACAATCAGGCCCAGAAGCGCCGCGGCGCCGGGCAGAATGAACATGAGGCTATAGCGGAGATTCTGGAGCTCCCGCGGACTGAGCAATAGCTGAAAACGCTCAATCGGCCGGGGCGGGATGTTGAGCTGCGTGTCGCGATCGGCCATCCAGTTGACGGCCCCGATGACGAGGCTGAAGACGCCCTCGTCGGCGATGCGGTGGTTGTCGACCAGGTCGCCGGAGCCGAACACGATCAGGCGGCCGGTGCGGACGCTGAAGGGAAGGTTGTCGCGCGCGGCGACGTGCTCTGCGGCGACGCCAATCCCGAGGCGGTCGGGCGGGTCCATGGACGGCAGGGGCCGGACGTCGACCCTCGGATTCATGGTGGCGGCGCCGCGCGCCGAAAAGTTGACCTCTCCCCAGGCCGTCGGCGAGGAGGCCGCGAGCGTCACCGCGTCGAGCCCGTTGCCCGCGGCACGGGTCATGTCCGGCCGCACGGTCCGCGCGGGGCCCAGGCGCAGCCGCGCCTTGTAGCTGGAGTGCAGAAGCGCCTGCGTCACGGGGTGCGCCGGCGCAAATCTGCTGATGATGAAATCCCCGTCCTCCGTCACGTTTTCCGCGCCGCTGTCCCGCAGCAGATCGTTGTCGACCGTGACGCCCCAGTCGTGCAGCAGGCGGTCGAGGCCGTGCTCGTAGCCCGGCGATAGGAAAAGCATCAGCCTGCCGTCGCCCGCGCCGAGGTACTGGCGGAGCAGTTCCTGCTCCGCCGGGGAGAAACGCGTCTGCGGCTGCACCGAAACCAGCAGCGAGGCGTCCGCGGGGACCTGGGGGGTGGCGGACAGGTCGAGCAGCGGGGAATCGACGTCAAAATTGCGCTGGCGAAGAAGGTCGCGCAGCGTCGACAGCCCGCGGACCGAATCGGGATCGTCCGGACGAAGCTCCGAGTGGCCATACAGGAAGTAGATCTTCTTTCGCGTTGCGCTGGCCACATCCAGGATGGCGGCCGTGATCGCCTGCTCGCCCTTGAAGGCGCTGCGCTCCTGGTCCTCGAAGCGGTACAGCTCGTCGATCCTTAGCATCTGGCGGTACGTCCCGCGCAGGACGAAGACTGCGTTGGGCTCCTCGACACCCAGCTGCTGGGCCATCCGCCGCGCAAGGTCCACGTCGATGTAGTCGACCGATATCCGGCCTCCGGCGGGGTTCGACTCGGAGACACTCTGGTATTCCCGCAGGAGCCCCCGCAGATCGGCGGGAGCGTTGTCCTCGCCCTCGGTCACGACGATGCGCACGGGACTCGAAAGCTCCCTCACGTAGGCGATCGTCTCGGGCGACAGCGTGAAGCGGCGGTACCGCGTGAGGTCAAACCTCCAGGGATCACCGCCGCCCGCGCTGTTGTTCGCCAGATAATTGAGCCCCGCGAACAGCGTCAGGATGAGGATGGCCTGAAGAATGAGGTTTGCCGTGCGTATCCATCTCGCGGCTCGGAAGTTATCGCTCAGGGACATCGCGTTTTGCCGGTCAATCAGCCGTGGAGCAGCTTGGCCTCCACGCCGAGAATGCTGAACAAAAGGGCGAGCACCGTGCCGCTCAGGTAAAACAGGAGCTGGCGCAAATCGACGACCCCCCGCGAAAAGTCCTCATAGTGGCGGAAGACCTGGGCGTAACTGACGGCGGCCTTGACCGGATGGAGAAGGTCGCTCTTGAGCCAGGCGGCGTCCCCCAGGTACGAGCCGCCGAAAATCAGGCCGAAGAGCATCGCAAAGCAAAGGATGCTCGCAACCGCCTGGTTGCGGGAAACGGCGCTCGCAAGGACGCCGATCGCGATGAACAGGAGGCCCGAAACGGCGATGAAAACATACCCCCCGATCATAGGACCGTAGTCCAGGAGCCGGGCGTCTCCGGCGAACCGGCGCAGGATCCAGAAGAATCCGGCGGTCGACCCCCAAAGCATCGCGTACAGGGCATAGGCGGCCCCGTACTTTCCGAGGACGACCTCCGTCGTCGTGACCGGCGTCGTCAGCAGCGTCTCGATCGTCCCCTGCCGCCTCTCCTCGGCGAGGCACTTCATCGTGAGCAGCGGCACCATGAAGAGCACGGGCAGGTAGAACTGCTTGAAGAACACATCGGCCGGCGACGCGGCCTGCGGCGCCTGGCTGTACGTCTCGAGGATGTCCGTGAAGACAAACCCCATGAGGGAGAGGAATATCACCGACGCGATGTACGTGCTCGGGGTGACGAGCAGCATGCGGATCTCGTGGCTGAGAATCGTCAGAAAGTGTTTCATCGTTTGTCGATCACATCCCAGCTTCTGCGCGTGGCCGCCAGGAAGACATCCTCGAGAGTCGGGTTGGCGCGGCTGAAGGCGCGGACCCTCATCTGCTTCGAAAGCAGCGCCTGCAGTATCGGTTCGCCGAGTTCGTCGTCCCGCTCGATCGCGAGGGTCACCGTCCGGAACCCCTCCCCATCGGGCTCGGTCTGGGCCGCAACGCGCAGGGCGGGATCCACCATGCCCAGCGCCTCCTCGAGGCGGGACGGCTCGCCGGCGACAACGAGCTCGTAGCGGCTGCGCCCGAGAATCTCCCGCCTCAGGTCGGCCGGCGTCCCCTGGGCGACGATCCGGCCCTGGTTGATGATGAGCACCCGGTCGCAAGTCATCTCGATTTCCGGCAGGATGTGGCTCGATATGATGACGGTCATCCGGCCGCGCAGGCTCGCGATCAGGTCGCGGACGATGAGGATCTGGTGGGGGTCGAGCCCGATCGTCGGCTCATCCATGATGATCACCGGCGGCTCGGCGAGGATCGCCTCGGCGATCCCGACTCGCTGGCGGTATCCCTTCGAAAGCTGGCCGATGATCTTGTGGCGGACCCGCTTCAGGTCGCAGACCTCGAGCACCTCGTCGATCCTCGGCCCGAGCTTGCGCCGCGGCACCTCCTTGAGCCGCCCCCGGTAATAAAGGTACTCGCTGACCCGCATGTCCTCAGGGAGCGGATTGTTCTCGGGCATGTACCCGACCCTCCGCTTGATGGCCTCGGACTGGGTGGTGACCGGATAGCCGCAGATCGTAACGCCTCCGGAGGTCGCCGGCACGTAGCCCGTGAGAATGCGCATCGTGGTCGACTTGCCCGCGCCGTTCGGCCCGAGGAAACCCATGATTTCGCCGCGGGCGACCGTGAAACTGACGTCGTTCACCGCCGTGACGCCGGCAAACGTCTTCACAAGGTGGGAGACGGCGATTGCTGTCGGGAGCTGGTCAGGAATGGATACCACGGGCGCTGAGGGACTGCCTTATTGTAATTTATCCCCCGTTTGCGTGTCACTTCTCAAGTGTGACCTCGCCCGCCCGGAATCTTTGCGTGCGGCCGCCCTCCTCGCGCAGAAGGAGCGCCCCCTCGTCGTCGATGCCGACGACCGTGCCCGGGTGCCGCCGCCCCACCTCGAGCACCGTCGCGCGCCGGCCCCTCAGGACGTCGAAGCGGTTCCACAGGTCGGCAAAAGACTTCTCATGCTCGCCCTCGGTGAAAGCCTGGTAGGCGAGCATCACCCGGCCCGCGAGGGCGGCCGCCAGCCGGTTGATATCCAGCTCCGCGCCGGCAAGTTCATTCAGGCACACGGCCCGCCGGGCCAGGTCCGCGGGCCAGCCGCCGGATGGACCGTTGACGTTCAGTCCCAGCCCGAAGATCAGGTCGCGTATCCGATCCGCGTCAATGCGGGCCTCGGTCAGCATGCCGCCCGCCTTTCGACCGTCAAAGACGATGTCGTTCGGCCATTTCAACCCGGGCGCCAGCCGCGCGAAATTGGCGATCAGCTCGCAGATATTGACCCCCATCCACAGGGTGAAGGTCTGCATGCGCTCCGGCGGCACGCGCGGCCGGAAGGCGAAGCTCGCGTAAAGGTTTCCCGGGGATTCGCTGTGCCAGGCCCTGCCGAACCGCCCGCGTCCCCGCGTCTGCCGCCGGGCGAAGACCGCGAACGGCGCGGCCTTTCCGGCCGCCAGCTGCCGGGCCGCCTCGTCGTTCGTGCTGTCCACCTCGTCGAGCACGGCCAGGGTGAAGCCCCGCGGCCTGACCCTGATCTGCATGTCGATCAGGGCCGCGTGAAGACCCTCCGGCCGGGAGACCAGCCGGTATCCCAGGGCCCGCTTGGCCTCGAACCCGAACCCCTGCGCCCGCAGCTTCTCCATGTGGTGCCAGATGGCCACGCGGCTCATGCCCAGCTTGGAGGCGAGGGCCACCCCGGATACCCACCCGGTTTCCCTGGCGAGCATTTCGCGCAAGATCATGTTTTCGGGCGTTGGCATGGCCGGCCTGGACAGGCTGATGAAAAACGATACGGACCCCCGCTGCCAGCGATTTTACCGGCAGCCGCGCACCCTGTCATTTCGGAGGGAGCCCACCCCAGTCTATGGGACGCAGGTAGGCATCCTGGGTCTCGCGCTTGATGTACTCGCTCTCGACGGTATCCCCTCCGCGCCCGATGGAATTCGCCGTTTCCGTCAGGTCCGAAATCTTCCTCAGGCGCTCGTCCTCAAGGTACATCTCCTTGGCGACGCCGTAATTCATGGCGTTCAGCCAGGCAAAGGGTGTCAGCGCCAGGCCGGGGTAGCGTTTCATTCCGATCTTGGCCATTCCCTCTTGGGTGACGAGATCCGGCTCCTTCAGCACAGCCTGCCGGGCGGTCCGCACGTAGTAGGTGGGCAACCGGACAATTCCGTTCTGCGGCTTGTCCACATTGCGCAGATCCACATCCTGGTCCTCGGGCTTGGCGGGAACCGGTTTGGGAGGGTCGTACCTGGGCAATCCTGCCACAATCATGGCCGACGTGGTCGGCTGCTGCTCGGCGGACCCCTGCGGCTTCGCTCCCTCGGGTGTTGAATTCGGAATTCCCACCACCAGAGGAGGTTGCATATCATCAATTGGGGGCGGCGACTGGACCGCAGGGTCTGCGGACTGCGCCCGGGCGACCGCTGAACCAAGGAGGATCGCTGTTGCCAGGAGGCGCAGGGGATGACGCAGGGAATTCATGTCAGGATTGTTAGTAATTTTTCCCGTTGAACAGTTCCACCCAGTCTGGCCTACGGTTTCACCTGGCCCGCACCGTCGATCACGAACTTGTACGAGCAAAGCTCCCTCAATCCCACGGGTCCCCGGGCATGGAGCCGGTCCGTGCTGATCCCGATCTCGGCGCCGTAGCCGAATTCGAACCCGTCGTTGAAACGGGTGCTTGCGTTCCAGAGGACGACCGCGCTGTCCACGCCGGCCTGAAACCGGCGCGCC
This sequence comes from uncultured Opitutaceae bacterium, assembly GCA_964605835.1. Taxonomy (GTDB): domain Bacteria; phylum Verrucomicrobiota; class Verrucomicrobiia; order Opitutales; family Opitutaceae; genus Palsa-1447. The sequence goes on along the minus strand of CAZSEH010000002.1, from coordinate 46,948 downwards.
GCGCCCTCGTCCGCCGTGACAATCGCATCGGTATGCGCCGAGCCGTCGCGGTTCACGGTCGCGATCGCGGCGTCTACCGAATCGACAACGCGCACAGCCATGACCAGGTCCAGGAATTCCGTTGTGAAATCCACGGGCTTTGCCGCCTTGTGCCCAATGCGTGCGTCAGAAAGGATCGCCGCGCTCGCCGCGTCGCAGCGCAATTCCACACCCTTGGCCGCAAGCGCCCCGGCAAGCCGCGGCAGCAGGGTCCTGGCGGCATCCGCATGGATGAGGAGCTGTTCGGCGGCGTTGCACACGCCCGGGCGCTGCGTCTTTGCGTTGACGACCAGCCGCTCGGCCATGTCCGCGTCGGCGTCCCTGTCGACATAGAGGAAGCAAACGCCCTGATAGTGCTTGATGACCGGGATCGTGCTGTTCTCCGCGACAAATCGGATCAGCGCCTCTCCGCCGCGGGGAATTATGCAGTGGACGAGCGCATCGAGCCTGAGGAGTGCGTTGAGGGCGGCGCGGTCCGTTGTCGGGATCAGCTGGACGGCGTCAACCGGAAGGCCGGGCGTCTCAGCCAGCGCCTTCCGGATCAGTTCGGCGAGGGCTGCGTTCGTCTGGAAGATTTCCCTGCCGCCCCGGAGGATGGCGGCATTGCCGGATTTCAGGCAGAGGATTGCGCAATCGACCGTGACATCGGGACGCGCCTCGAAAATGACTCCAATGACTCCGATTGGAACGCTCAGCTTCCGGATCTTGAGTCCGTTGGGCCGGGTCCATTCCTCAAGCACCCTGCCTGTCGGATCCGGCAGTTGCGCCACCTGCCGCACCGAGTCCGCCAGATGCGCCAGGCGGGTCGGGGTGAGCGTCATCCGATCAATCTGGGCCTTCCCCAGCCCATTGGCCCCGGCCGACTCGAGGTCCCGCCGGTTGGCGTCCAGAAGCGCTTGATGCGATCCGTCAATGAGATCCGCAAGTCGGTTCAGCGCCGCATTCTTGGCGGCAGCCGGCGTTGTCGCGAGCACGAGCGAGGCGGCGCGTGCGCGTTCGGCGATTGATCTGACCATCTGTTCCAATTCGGCGGGCATGACGTCCTTTAACCATCGCAAAACCCGTCCAAAGGGCAAATCTTTGTCGGGCCCGCCGGTCCGGGAAGACCGCAGCGCACCAATACCAACCGGGCTTGATCGAAACCTCCCGCTGGGACATAGACAATGTCCGGCAACGGCGGACTTTGATGAACAACCTTCGACAATGAGCGCAGCCAGCGACGATAAGCTCCTCACTGCCTTCGAACTGCACTCGCCGGGGCAAATTCGCGCGATCGTGGACGCAGGGTTCGATCTTCACGCATCCATTCGGGGAAAGCCTCCGCTCAATTGGCTGATGGAGATGTACACCCGGTCCGACAGGTTCCCCGAGTGCCTGAGCGTTCTCCTCGAGGGGGGAGCGGTGCTGGGCGATCCCGCGATCGCCTCTGTCCTCCTTGACGATGCCGAGGCGCTCCGGGCTGCGGTTCGGGCCAACCCGTCTCTTGTCAAACACCGCACCTCAATCGTTTCGGCGTTCACCCCCTTGATTGGCGCATCCCTGCTTCACGTGGCCGCCGAATTTGGCAATTTCAGGGTCGCCCAAGCCCTCATCGAAATGGGGGCCGATGTCGATGCGCGGGCGGGCGTCGACGAATTCGGGTTCAACGGGCACACACCCCTTTTCCACACCGTCAATTCGAACGGCAACCGCTCCGCTCCGATCCTGCGCCTGCTCCTGGACGCAGGGGCGGCGAGCGACTTGCGGCTTGAAGGCATCACCTGGGGCAAGGGATTTGAATGGGAGACGACCTTCTTTGACGTATCGCCGATCTCCTACGCCCAATACGGCCTGCTTCCCCAAATGCATCGGGTCGAGGGGGACATTTACGAGAACATAACCCTCCTGCTCAAGGCATCCGGCCGGATATTCCCGCCTCTTGCCAACATTCCAAATCGATACCTGAAACCGAAGGCTTGAGCCTTTGCCGGGCGCCGCTCGGAGCGCGTTTTGCCCTGCGACTTTTTGGCGTTCGCCGTGTTCTACAGGCAACTGACTTCCGACACCCCATGAAGATCCTCATCGTTCTGCTCCTCTGGGCCGTTCTCCTGGCCGTCTGCTGGCCTCTCGCCCTCCTGTTTCTCGTCGTCTGGCCCCTGCTCTGGCTTCTTTCGATCCCATTCCGGATCGTGGGCGTCGTCATGGAGGCCCTGCTGGCCTTGGTGCGGGCCATCCTGTTCCTGCCGGCACGCCTTCTCGGAGGCCGGCATTCCTGAGGCTCATCTCCCCGCTAGTCGAAGAGCTTCCCGCGGCGAAAGCATGCCACGGACACCGCCATGACGGCGGCGGAGATTCCGGCGAGGATGCCGATCTTCGGAAGCACCTGGACAAGCGTGTGCCCCGCCCAGAGGACATCCGAGAAGCCCTCGACCGACCAATAGACGATCGTGAGCTTGCTGATGTGCTGCATGTAATCGGGCATCAGGCTCACCGGAAACCATGCGCCGCCGACGGCGCTCATCGTGATGACGACGAAGGTCGCGACGCCGCTTGCCGCCGCGGAATTCGGCGAAACGGCCGCAATCAGCAGGCCAAAGGCGGAACATGCCGCGGCCGCGGCCACGCCCACGGCGAGGAGGGCCGCAGAATGGCTGAAGATATCCAGGTTGAACATGAAATGACCGGCCAGGAAAAGGGCCGCGATCTGCACGATCCCGAGGATCATGCCAAACAGGAACCGGGCCCAGATGATATGGGCCGGGCGGACGGGAGCCGACAGAAGCCGCACGAATATGCCCGTGTTCTTTTCCTCGAAAAGCGTGGCGGCCGAATTGCTCACGGCAAACAGGAGGAACATGACGGCGTAGCCGCCGACGGTCCGCGCGGCCATCGGGTTGGATAGCTCCTTTCCCGCCACCTGCTCGGTGTCGATCTTCACAATCCGCGAGAACACATCCGTCGACCCCGCGGCTTTCCCTGCCCTCGCCGGATCCCGATCCTCCCCGGTCTGCCCGCCGGGCGCGGAAAGGGCGCCCAGCCCGTAGTCGGCGCCGTTCAGTCGCTTGAGCATCCTGTCGCGATCGAAGTTGAAATACTTGGCATATACGTTCGCCAACTCGCCGTTGAAGCCGTCGAGCGCGGGCGCCCCGATATATCGGCTCATCGCCCCGCGCATTGACTCGCCGAGAAGCTCCGGAACGTGGGAGAAGATCGTCTTCTGGACCATGCCGTTGACCGTCTGGGACTCGATCTCATTGCGGGGATTGGTGAGGAACTTCAGCCGGATGCCGAAACTGCCGGCCGGCACGAGATCGGGGGGCAGAATGAGGGCGAAGCGATAGTCGTCGTCGTTCAGGCCGCGCCGCGCGTCGGATTCGGCCAGCGGGCGCGTGCTGCCGTCCCTGTTCCTGACCGAATCGACGACGCGGAATGTCTTTTCCGCCTTCAGGGCCGCCACAAGTCTTTCGGCGGCCGGATTGGTGCTCGCGTTGACGACGGCGAGCGGGATCCCAGCCGGCCCGGTGTCTGATCTCTTGTACAGGCCGAACACGTGGCCGAAGACGTAGATGATGGCGATCGGAACGAGGAATGTGAGGCTGATCGCGACCCTGGATCGTGAAAATACGAGGATGCTTTTGCGCAGGAGGATGAGAGTCTGTGACATGGTGGTGGCGGACGGGTTGATTGGATCAGGCGTCGCGCAGCTTTCGCCCGGTCAGATGGAGGAAGACGGCCTCGAGGGTCGGGCGCTCGCTTTTGAAAAGGCGCGGTGAAAGGCCGAGCGACTCGGTCAGGGCGAAGAAGGCTGAAAGCGGATAGCCGGCTCCCGGACGAAACCGGCAGGTGCCATCCACGGTCACCGTCTCGCCGTGGGGCGAAAGGCGCCCGACGAGGGGTGAAGTCGCCGGAATCACGGGAAAGGTGACCTCATCCTCGAATGGCAGCCGGGTGAGCAGTTCATCCAGGGTGCCCAGCCCCAGGATCCTGCCGTGATCTATGATGCCGATCCTCGAGCAGAGCCGCTCCGCCTCCTCCATGTAGTGGGTCGAGTAGACGATCGTGACGCCCTCGCGGTTGAGGCGCTCGAGGTAGTCGAAGATCGCGTTCCGCGACTGCGGATCTACGCCGACCGTGGCCTCGTCGCAAAGAAGGAGCTTCGGCCTGTGGAGCAGGGCGGCGACCAGATTGAGCCGCCGCTGCATGCCGCCCGAGAAGGTTCTTACAATCGAGCGCCGGCGGTCCCCGAGCTGGGCCGCCGCCAGCGCCTCGTCGATCCGCGCCTGAAGATCGGCGCCGCGCAATCCCTGGAGTTGCCCAAAGATCCGGAGGTTTTCCTCGACCGTGAGATCCTGGAAGAGGGCGATCGCCTGAGGAACAAGGCCGAGCCTGCGCCGCGCCCCGCCCCCTGCCGCGGCAAGCGGCTCCCCCTCGAGGATCAGCGCGCCGCTGTCGGGGGAGCGCAAACCCGCGACAAGCGACATGAGCGTCGACTTGCCCGCGCCGTTCGGCCCGAGCAGGCCGAAGAATTCGCCCTCGGCGATCTCCAATGAAATGTCGTCGAGCGCGGTCAGGGTGCCAAACCGCTTGGTTACGGACTGGATGGTCAGCATGGGATGGGTTGGGGCGCCGCGGCAAAAACCCGGCGCCGGAATGGAAGGTTGCAGATATTCAAGGCAATGCTCCCGCGGTTGCTCAGGCCGGTCGCTCGATGATCGCCTGCAGCGCGGCCACATGGGATGCGAAGGCGCGGCGGCCGGCCGCCGTGGCCGAGACAAACGTCCTGGGCCGCCTGGCGACAAAGGTCTTGTCCAGGGCGATGTAGCCCTTCTCCTCCAGGGTCGCCAGATGTGCGCCAAGGTTTCCGTCGGTCAATCCGAGGCGGCTCTTGAGAAAGGCGAAATCCACCTTGTCGGTCGCCCTCAACTGGCAGAGGGCGGCCATGATCTGCAGCCGGGCCGGCTGGTGAATGATTGCGTCGAGGCTGTCCATGGGGGCCTTTCAGCGAAGGACGTACCGAAGGTAGAACCCCGTCCCGATGAGCGTTCCTCCGCCGAAGATCGCGAACCACAAATAAAATATCGGGGCAAAGAACCACAGGCCGGCGAGGAGAAAGACGGTGACAAGGATGCCGGTCCAAAGCAGGCAGATGTCAAACCACAGCCCCGCCAGGATGTAGATCTGCATGATGACGAGCGCGGAATAGGCCAGCAGCGCCTTGGGGTGGTTGCCATGCACCCCGAGAAGCATCGGCCAGATCGCGTACCCGAACACCAGCAGCGAGACCACAGCCCCCAGGAATCGCCCGTCCATCCGGCCCCTGACACGCTGACCCTGCAGAAAACCAATCCCAATAGAGGCTATCACGCCACCGATGCCCAGCCAGTTCAGCAGAGGTTCGCCGAACTTTCCGCCGTTTTGCATGATGACCGCCATTGCGATCCAGATGAGGCCCCACATCCACAGGTGCAGGTGACCTCGATTGGCCCGGATGGCGTCGCGCATCGCCCGCCGCGACGATTCGATTTGCTGGAGGGCTCTGCCGGCCTCCTCGGCTGAAATTGTGTCCATACGCAGAGTACTCTACCATACAGAGTACTCTGTCAACACTTTTTCGCGATTATTTTCGAGTGCGATCCCGGGCTCGTGGTGGGTCAGTTTGCCGACCTAAATCCGAGTCATCTTCACCAGCTCCCGGTAGCGGAGGTCGATCGTGCCCCGGCCCGCCATCGACAGCCGGTTGACGCCGAAGCTCTCGACCGTGAGGCTCGCGCAGGCGGTCGCGTAGGCGATCGCCTTGCGCAGGGCCGCAAAGTCCGTCCGGTTCACCGAGGCCAGGTACCCGATCAGGGCGCCCGCGTAACTGTCGCCCGCCCCCGTTGGGTCGACCAGGCGGGAGACCGGATAGGCCGGCAGCGCAAAGAAGCCGTCCGGGTGGAAAAGGAGCGAGCCGTGGGACCCCTTCTTCACGATCACGATCCTCGGGCCCATCCTGCGGATGTACCGGCCCGCGACGATCAGGTTCTTCTCCCCGCTCAGTTCGCCCGCCTCGTCCTCGTTGAGGACGAAAAGATCGACCCGCGGAAGCAGCCGCTCCAGGTCGGGGCGGGCGACCGCTATCCAAAGGCCGCGCGTGTCGGCCAGGACGAACGCCCCACGCGCCACCTGGTCCATGACCTGGTGCTGGAGGGCCGGGGTGATCGCGCCCAGCATCACGTATCGGCTGTCCGCATACTCTTTCGGGATGACGGGCGAGAACTTCTCGAAGACATTGAGGTCGGTCACCAGGTTGTCGCAGCGGTCGAAATTCTCCCCGTAGCGGCCCGACCAGAAGAAGGTCTTCCCGGCCGGATCCACCTGGAGGCCGCCCAGGTCGACCCCGTGCCGGCGCAGCCTTTGCATGAAGCGCTTCGGGAAATCCGCCCCGACGACGCCCACCAGCCGCGCCGGCGCGAAATAGCTCGCCGCGATCGAGGCATAGGTCGCCGCCCCGCCGAGGATGTCGCCGCTTTGCGCGACGGATGTCGCAATCCGGTCTATCGCGACCGAACCAATGATCAGGGCCGGCCTGGCGGCCCGGGGATGGGGGGATGGCATGGGATTATTGGCTTACGGTGAGGCTTGTCGCCAGCAGCGGCTCGTCGTCGACCTCGATCAGGAGCGAATAGTCCCCCGGCCCGGGAAAACCCAGGTTTCGGATCTCGTTGATCAGGTTGATCCGGTGCAGGGGGCTCTGCGACTCGAAGGGCCGCTCGATCAGGGGCTGCATCTCGGAGTGGCTCATTCCCATCGAGATCTTCATCTTGTGCTGGCCCGGGGCGACATCAGTCAGCGTGAGAAACCACACCATCAGCGGATGGGTTATCGGGAAGTGGTGCGCCTTGATGTTCGAAAAGACCCCCAGGATCGTGTATTTTCCCGAGCTGGGGTCTATGTGGGCTCCGTCGCACGTCAGCCAGGCGAGGAGTTGCGGCTTGGATTGCACACTCTGGAGTTGCCCGGCGTCAGGCGCCGGGGCAACTCATTTCCCGGTTCTTGCAACCGGCGGCCATATCGTTTCGTGTACCGGCATGACATCGCAGACGCTGATCGATTCGGTGTCGTCCTATCCCCGCTGGCTTGTCATCGCCGTGGCGACCCTCGTGGCGGCCCTGCTCGTCTGGATCGTGGCCAAGCTTCTGGAATGGACACTGTGGCTCATCCTTGTCGTGGTCGTCGTGGGCGGACTCGCGTGGGCCATATGGGCGCTCCTCAAATAGGGAGGGATCCTCTACAAAGGCTTGCGCGTCGGACAACCGCATTTTAATCCTCGCGGATGAAGTATATCTTCGTGACGGGAGGCGTGGTTTCCTCGCTGGGCAAGGGGCTCACCGCGGCGGCGCTCGGCGCCCTCCTGGAGATGCGGGGACTGCGGGTGAGGATCCAGAAGTTCGACCCCTATCTTAACGTGGATCCCGGGACCATGAGCCCCTTCCAGCACGGGGAGGTCTATGTCCTGGAGGACGGGGCCGAAACCGACCTCGACCTCGGCCACTATGAGCGCTTCACGAGCGGAAAGCTTTCCCGGCTCAACAGCCTGACCTCGGGCCAGGTCTACGAAAGCGTCATCCAGAAGGAGCGCCGGGGGGACTATCTCGGGAAGACGGTCCAGGTGATTCCCCACGTGACGAACGAGATCAAGGAGCGGATCTACGCGGGGGGAAAGGACGTGGACGTCCTCATCACGGAAATCGGCGGGACAACGGGGGACATCGAGGGGCTGCCCTTTCTCGAGGCCATGCGGCAGTTCGCGCACGAGGCGGGGCCGAAGGACGTTGTCTTCATCCACGTCACGCTCGTTCCGTACCTTGCCGCGGCCGGCGAGCTGAAGACCAAGCCGACGCAGCAGTCGGTCGCCAAGCTCCGCGAAATCGGCATCCAGCCCCACGTCCTCGTCTGCCGCTGCGACCACCCGCTGGACAACGACCTGCGCGACAAGCTGAGCCTTTTCTGCAATGTCCCCGTGAAGGCGGTCATCGAATGCCGCGACGTGGACCATTCGATCTACGAGCTGCCCCTCGCCCTGCAGAAGGAGGGGATGGACGAACTCGTCCTCGACCTCTTCGGCCTCAAGATCGCCCAGCCCAGGGAGAACATCTGGGAAAAAGTGGTCCGGCGCCTGCTCAATCCCACCAATGAGGTCACGATCGGCGTTGTCGGGAAGTACATCGAGCTCCAGGATGCCTACAAGTCCGTCTACGAGTCGGTCACGCACGCGGGCATAGCGAACAATTGCAAGGTCAACGTCCGGCGGATCGACGCCGAGGATCTCCAGAAGAGCGGCGGGCTTGCGCAGCTGCGCGGCCTCGACGGCATCCTCGTTCCGGGCGGCTTCGGCGACCGCGGGACGGCGGGCAAGATCGCGGCCGCGCGCTGGGCCCGCGAGCACAAGCTGCCGTACTTCGGGCTGTGCCTCGGCCTGCAGATCGGCGTCATCGAGTTCGCCCGCAACGTCCTCAGGCTGCCGGGCGCCAACAGCACGGAGTTCGATCCGGACGCGCGCCATCCGGTCATCAACATGATGGAGGAGCAGAAGAAGATCATCGACAAGGGCGCCACCATGCGCCTCGGCAGCTACGAGTGCGCGATCACGCCGGGCACCAATGCCGCCCGGGCCTACCGCGCATCGAGTGTCCGCGAGCGCCACCGCCACCGGTACGAGGTCAACAACGCCTACGTCGCGCAGCTCCAGAAGGCCGGCCTTGTCGTCAGCGGAATCAACCCGCGCCGCAATCTTGTCGAGATCATCGAGCTCAGGAATCATCCGTGGTTCGTCGCGGTGCAGTTCCACCCTGAGTTCCAGTCGAAGCCGAACAGGGCGCATCCCCTTTTCGCAGCCTTCATCGGCGCCGCAATCAAACGCCACAAGCGATGATTTTCGACCCCGAAAGGCTGCTGTTCATCTCGGGTCCCTGCTCCCTCGAGAACGAGGCCGTTTGCCGCGCAGTCGCGGCCGCCCTCACCGGCCTCGGCCGGAGCCACCCGGAGCTGCTCATCGTTTTCAAGGGATCCTTCGACAAGGCCAACCGGACATCGCTGGCCGGCGGGCGGGGCACCGGGCTCTCCGAGGGCCTGCGGCTCCTCTCGCTGATCCGGAGGGAATTCGGGTTTCCAGTGCTGACCGACGTGCACGACCCGGCGCAGGTTCCGGCCGCCGCCTCGGTCTGCGATGTGCTGCAGATTCCGGCCTTTCTCTGCCGCCAGACCGACCTGCTTCTCGCGGCCGCCGCCTCGGGGCGGGCCGTCAACGTGAAGAAGGGCCAGTTCCTGTCGCCTCAGGAAATGGTGCACGTGACGGGAAAGCTACGGAAGGGCGGCGCCGCCGAGATCTGGCAGACCGAGCGCGGAACGACTTTCGGCTACCAGAATCTGGTCGTCGACATGCGTTCCTTCGCCTTGATGCGCAGGAACGGGCGCCCGGTCGTTTTCGACGCCACCCACAGCGTCCAGCTCCCTGGCGCCGGGGACGGCCGCAGCGGCGGCCAGAGGGAATTCGTACCGCCGCTCGCCCGTGCGGCGCTTGCCGCGGGGGCAGACGGCCTTTTCATCGAAACCCATCCGGACCCGGATCAGGCGATCAGCGACGGGCCCAACATGATTCCCCTGGATGAGCTTCCGGATCTCGTGGCGGATTGCCTCGCGATTTGGAAGGCCGCCCGGACGGCCCGCTCCTGACCCTCCCACAGGGAAAAGTCAGCTTTTCGTTTCGCCGGCTTCCTCGTAGACGCCGAGGTGGCGGTATCGATTGTAGCGGCCCTCCAGCAAATCCGGGACGGATTTCTTCGCCAATTCGGCCATGTGCCGGTGCAGGCATTTCCTGAGGGCGGCGGCCGATGCGGCCGGATCGTGGTGCGCGCCCCCGAGCGGCTCGGCAATCACCTCGTCGACAACGCCGAGTTCCAGCAGCTTGGCGGCGCCAAGCTTCAGGGCCTCCGCCGCCTTCGGCGCCGCCGAGCCGTCCTTCCAGAGTATCGCGGCGCATCCCTCCGGGGATATGACCGAGTAATAGCTGTTCTCGAACATCAGCACCCGGTCGGTGACGCCGATCCCGAGCGCCCCTCCGGATCCGCCCTCGCCCAGGACGACCGAAATGGTGGGCACCCCCAGAAGAGCCATCTCCCTCAGGTTGACGGCGATCGCCTCCGCCACATGGCGTTCCTCGGAGCCGATTCCCGGAAAAGCTCCCGGCGTGTCGATGAGCGTGATCACCGGAAGCCTGAATTTCTCGGCCATTTTCATCAGCCGGAGGGCCTTTCGGTAGCCTTCCGGATGCGGCATCCCGAAATTGCGGCTGATCTTGTCCTTGGTGTCGCGGCCCTTCTGCTGGCCGATCACCATGACTGGGCGTCCGTCGAGAAGGGCGGTCCCCCCTATCATCGCCCGGTCGTCGCTGAACTGGCGGTCCCCGTGCAGTTCCTGAAAACCCTCTAGGATCATCCCGATGAAATCGAGGGCGTACGGCCGCGCGGGGTGCCGGGCTATCTGCACGCGCTGCCACGCCGTCAGGTTGGAATAGATCTCCGCCCGGAGCGTCTCGATCCCCTTCTCAATCGGCTCGATTTCCCGGGAAAGATCCTCGTTTGTCTCGAGCGAACGCTGGCGCAGCTGATCCAACTGCCTGGCCAGCTCGCGCAACGGTTCCTCGAACTCCAACGCGTAGGCCGGGGCTTTCATTCGCGTCGACGCTACTCAATTCCCGAGGGCCGTGTCAACGGGACGAAACTAGCCTGCATCCAGGCTCGCCGTCAGGGGCCGGCGGGCTTGACCGTAACCGGGGGCCTTGCGAGCAGGGCGGGAGGGGCCGTGCGCACCGCCGGGGGAGGCACCTCGGCCTCCAGCGCAAAGGCTTGCTGCGCCCACGGGCTGTTCGGATCGATCTGAAGCAATTGCGCGGCCAGGCGCTGCACTTCGTCCCCGCGATTCGCCGAGGCGGCGAGGCTCGCCAGCTGGTAGAGCGCCTCGGCCCGGATTGCCTGGTATTGGCGCGCGTCGTCGGCCAATTGGTGAAGGGAGGCCTCCCCCCCGGTCCTGTCGCCCGACTGGATCTTCGCCATGGCAAGGCCCATCCGGGCTCGGGCCGCCAGCGGCCCGGTCTTGAGCAGGTCGCTTGCCCGGTTGTAGTCGCTGATGGCGGCGGTCATGCGGCCGGCCTTGGAATCGGCGTCGGCGACCATCAGCTGCGCGACGCCGCCGAGGACGTGGTCCGGGTGGGCAACGGCAAAGGCCTGGAGCTTTTCGGGCGTCGTCGCCTCCGCGAATTCCTTCCTGGTCCCCTCCTCCTTCTGCGTCGCGAAGTAGTCCCACCCGGCCCTGCCGATGTAGAACAGCAGCACGAGTCCGCAAAGAACGATGAGGGCCTGGCCGTTTTTCTTCCAAAAGCCGTGGAGCTGCTCGTCAATCGGCGAATGCGCGGCATTCTCGGCTCCTGGTTGCTGCGAGGGCGCGGCGGGGAGCTTCGGATTCGTTGGAGAGGGAGGGGTTGGCATGAAACGAGGTTTTCGCGTTGGGAAAAGAGCCAGCAAAGCAAGTCCCCGCGATCGTGTAAACAGCGAATCTGAGCCGGAAGCCTCAGTCGAAAACGACCGTCTTGCGCCCGTAGACGAGGACACGGCTTTGCAGGTGCCAGCGAACCGCCTGGGCGAGGACCGATTTCTCGAGGTCGCGGCCCTTTCGGACCAGGTCGGCGACGCTGTGGCGGTGCGTCACCCGGACGACGTCCTGCTGGATTATCGGACCGTCGTCGAGCTCGGCCGTCGCGTAATGGGCGGTCGCCCCTATGAGCTTCACACCCCGCTCGTGCGCCTGGTTGTAGGGGCGGCCGCCGGCGAAGGCCGGCAGGAACGAATGGTGGATGTTGATGACCGGCCGGCCGAAGGAGGAGAGGAACCCGGCCGAGAGCACCTGCATGTAGCGGGCGAGAATGACGAGCTCGACGTCGAGCGAGCGCAACAACTCGAGCTGCCGCGCCTCGGCGGCAGGCTTTCCTGCGTCCCCCGGCTCCACCGCAATATGATGGTACGCCAGCCCGTAGACGGCCGCCGCAGGCGCGATGTCGGCATGGTTCGAAACGATGGCGACAAGATCGGCCCCGAATTCGCCGGCCCTCCAGCGAAGCGCAAGGTCGTGGAAGCAATGGTCCGCATGCGACACGAACATCGCGACCCTGGGGCGGCAGGCTGAGGAGGTCACCCGCGCCGTCATGCCGAGGGAGGCGGCGAACTGGCGGAAGGCGGCGGCCTCGGATGCTAGCGCCGCGGAGGGGGGGACCGAGGGATCCGGCTCCCACTCGACGCGCTGGAAGAACACGCCAGCCTCCATGTCCCGGTGCTGGTCGGCATGCAGGATGTTCCCGCCCCTCTCGAAGATCCAGCCGGCCACGCGGGCGACCAATCCGGGCTGGTCGGGTCCGGACAGAAGCGCAATCAGCGTGGCGGGCTCAGGCATCCGATGAAACGGGGACGACATTGCCGCGGTACTGCTGAATCGGGCGCACGCCGAGCGGCTTTTCCCGCAGGGCGCGGATCCCCTCCACGGCCGCCTCGGCCCCGGTGATCGTCGTCATTATGCAGATATTGTGGGCGTAGGCGGCAGAACGGATGGCATTCTCATCGCGGCGGGGGATCATCCCGCTCGGGGTGTTGATGACCATGGCGATCTGCCCGTTCTTGATCATGTCAACGGCGTTGGGCCGCCCCTCGCTCAGTTTGGCCAGCCGCTTTGCCTGGACTCCGTTGTCGGTGAGATACTTCGCCGTGCCGCTCGTCGAGTAGAGCGCGAACCCGAAGCTTTCCAGGTCGCGGGCTATTTCGACGGCGGCGGCCTTGTCCGCGTCCTTGACGCTCAGGAAGACATTGCCCCGGGTCGGCAGGCCCGGCCTTGCGGCGGCCTGCGCCTTGGCAAAGGCCAGGCCGAGATCGTCGTCGAGCCCCATCACCTCGCCCGTCGAGCGCATCTCGGGCCCGAGCGCGATCGTGGCGCCCGGGAAACGCGCGAAGGGGAACACCGCCTCCTTCACGCACCAGTGCTTCGGCGTCACCTCCCGGACAAAGCCCAAATCCGCAAGCTTGAAGCCCGCCATCACCTTCGCCGCGAGTTTCGCCAGGGGAACGCCTATCGCCTTCGCCACAAAGGGCACCGTGCGGGACGCGCGAGGGTTCACCTCCAGGATGTACAGATCCTCCCCCTTTATGGCGAACTGCACGTTCATGAGCCCGATGACGTTGAGTTCGCGGGCGAGGGCGCGCGTTGCCGTCCGCACCTTGTCGAGCATGGCGCTGTCGAGCGTGTGGGGGGGCATCACCATCGAGGCGTCGCCCGAGTGGACCCCCGCGAATTCGATGTGCTGGAGCATCCCGCCGATGACGCTCGTTTCGCCGTCGCTCAGGCAGTCGACATCCAGCTCGATCGCATCCTCGAGGAACTGGTCGATGAGGACGGGCTTGCCCGGCATGACGTCGAACACCTGGCGGACGACGCCCTTCAACTCCTCGGCGCTGTAGACGATGAACATGCCGCGTCCGCCCAGGACAAAGGACGGCCGGAGAAGCACCGGATAGCCGACTTCCAGCGCAAACGCGGCCGCCTCGCCCTCGCTGAGCGCCGTCCGGTTGGCCGGCTGCCGGAGGCCGAGCTTGCTCAAGACTGCGGAAAACAGCTTCCGGTCCTCGGCGATATCGATGCTTTCCGGGGAGGTGCCGATGATGTTCACGCCGTTCGCCTTCAGGGCGGAGGCGAGATTGAGGGGGGTCTGGCCCCCGAACTGGACGATGGCCCCGAAGCATCCCTCCTGGTTGTAGATCTCGAGGACGTCCTCGAGCGTCAGGGGCTCGAAATAGAGCCGGTCGCTCGTGTCGTAGTCGGTCGAAACGGTCTCCGGGTTTGAGTTCACCATCACGGTCTCGAATCCGGCCTCCCTCAGGGCAAAGCTCGCGTGCACGCAGCAGTAGTCGAACTCGATCCCCTGCCCTATCCGGTTCGGCCCCCCGCCGAGAATCATGATCTTCTTCCTGCCGCCCGGGGGCAGGATCTCGTTCTCGTCCCCGTAGCTCGAGTAGTAATACGGCGTGAAGGCCTCGAATTCCGCGGCGCAGGTGTCGACGAGCCGGTACACGGTCCGGATGCCCTTCGCGATCCGGGCGGCCCGCACGGCCCGCGGCTCGCTGCCGAGAATATGCGCCAGCTGGACGTCGGAGAATCCGAACTCCTTGGCCCTCCGGAGATGGTCGGCGTCGATGGAGTCGAGCGTCCCGCCCCGGAGGCTCTCCTCCATATCGTAGATCTCCCGCAGCTGGTGAAGGAACCAGCGATCGATCCGCGTCAGATCGTAAACCTGTTCGACCGAATAGCCCGCCCGAAAAGCGTGGCGTATGTAGAAGATGCGATCGCCGCAGGCCGTCCCAAGTTTTGTCTTGATGGTGGCATCGTCGGGGCGCTCGTCGCTGCCGAGGCGGCCGCCGCCGCCGAATCCGCGGGCGCCGATCTCGAGGGAGCGCAGGGCCTTCTGGATCGATTCCTTGAACGTCCGGCCGATCGCCATCGCCTCCCCGACCGATTTCATGGAGGAAGTGAGCGTCGCGTCGGCGTCGGGAAACTTCTCGAAGGTGAATCGCGGAACCTTCGTGACAACATAGTCGATCGTCGGCTCAAAGCTCGCGGGGGTGAGCCGCGTGATGTCGTTTCGCAACTCGTCCAGCGTGTAGCCCACGGCAAGCTTCGCCGCGATCTTGGCGATCGGGAATCCCGTCGCCTTCGAGGCCAGGGCCGAGGAGCGGGAAACGCGCGGATTCATCTCGATCACGACCATGCGGCCGGTTTCCGGTTCGACGGCGAACTGGATGTTCGATCCGCCGGTCTCGACGCCGACCTCCCGGATGACCGCGAATGAGGCGTCGCGCATCGCCTGGAATTCCTTGTCGGTGAGGGTCATCGCCGGGGCCACCGTGATCGAGTCACCGGTATGGACTCCCATCGGGTCGAAGTTCTCGATCGAACAGATGACGACGCACTGGTCCTTGTGGTCGCGCATCACCTCCATTTCGAACTCCTTCCAGCCGAGAAGGCACTCCTCGACCAGGACCTCGTGGACCGGTGAAATGTCCAGCCCGTTGGAAACGATGCGCTCGTACTCCTCCCGGTTGTAGGCGATTCCGCCGCCGGCGCCCCCGAGCGTGAATGAAGGACGGATGATCAGGGGAAAGACGCCTATCTCGTCCGAGGCCGCGCGGGCCTCGTCCAGCTTGTGCACCATCCGCGACTTCGGCACATCGAGCCCGATGCGAATCATGGCCTGCTTGAACAGCTCGCGGTCCTCGCCCTTCGCAATGGCCGTTGGCTTGGCCCCGATCATCTCGACCCCATACTTGGCCAGGACCCCCAGCCGGTTCAGCTCCATCGAGAGGTTCAGGGCCGTCTGCCCGCCCAGGGTCGGCAGGAGGGCCGAAGGTCGTTCGGCCGCGATCACCTTCTCCAGGATTTCAGCCGTAAGCGGTTCGATGTAAGTGACATCAGCGAACTCCGGATCCGTCATGATGGTCGCCGGATTGGAGTTCACCAAGATCACCCGATACCCCTCCTCCTTGAGCGCCTTGCAGGCTTGCGTGCCCGAGTAATCGAATTCGCAGGCCTGGCCGATCACAATGGGGCCTGCGCCTATGATGAGGACGGATTGGAGGTCGGTACGCTTGGGCATTTACGATCGGGCTGGCACAAAATTCCCGTGAGGGTTGCGGCCGGGGAAACCCTCCGCAAGCCCATTGTCGCGACCCCAAACCTGAATAAGCATCCTTGCCGACACCCCGCGCATCAATCGAATCCCGCCGCATTTCGCTCGCCTCAGGTTGGCGTTTTGCCTTGCTGGGATCATCTATGGCCGCCCCAGCCAAGGCCTTGTCATTCAGGAGCCGCGGGAGTGCGCGTCTGGCCCACGCACTTGGGATTGCCCTTGTTTTGGCGATGTCCGTTTCGCGGCTGGCCGCTCAGAATCTCCTCTACATCGAGCACGACGGCAAACTTGCCCCTGTGCGACGGGTCGATGGCACGACCCCCTACGTTTTGGACGGCGGCAAGTTGACTGCGGCGTTCGGCGAGAACTACGCGCTGCAGCCGACCGCGGAATACCTGCCGGTGATGGTCGCTGTGGGAAACCTGACTTTTAAGCGCCATTCGGGCGGACTTCCGAACCACGCGCCCGGAACCATCCGCAGCGGCCTGAACCTGCCCGCCGCCAACAGCGCGGCGGCGCGCCCGGAACCGACGGTCACCGGAACCGTGGGGAGCGGCGGGAGGATGAACAATGAGTTCACATTCAGCGCTGACTTTGAATCTCCCTATTCGCTCGACAATGTTTTCATCGTTCTGGCCATGAAGACGCAGCGGGAGGGCAACATGCTCTATCTTCATGACATCGGCCGCCTTGATGCGCACAGGGACAGGCACATCGAGATCACCTCCCGAATGCCATTCCCCCTCGGGGCGACCCGGCTGACCATTCATATCTTTGCCAGTGGCACGGAGGTCCTGAACTCGCGCATTCCCGCCTCCGAGCGCGAGGCTGCGCTGGACCGAATGGTGGGCAATCGAATTGCATCCGTCCAGGATGCCGACCTTAAACCGCTGCTCGGACCCCCGCCCGATTACCCGGTGTCTCTGGGGACAACAAGACTCACGGGTCGGGCCGAGGTCTCGTTCCGGGTCGACGAGCGCGGCATCGTAAGAGATCCGAAGGTGGCAAACGCCTCGAACCCGGCCTTCGGGGATGCGGCATTGGCCGCGATCCGGCAGTGGCGGTTTCTGCCCCGGGTGAAGGGCGGACATCCGGTCGGGGCGACCGCCAGTCTTCCATTCCTTTTCACACCTCCGTCCTGAGGCCTCGCGTTATATGACATGAGAGCCCATCCAGCTGCCACCCCATGATGGCTCCCCTCCCCAAGGCATTACCCCGGGATCCTATATGAAGATGAATGGAATCACTGCGTTAAGTTCACTCGCATGCATCACCGCCCTGTCGATTTCGGCGGGGGCGCAGACCTCCGGCGGCGCGCCCCACCTGCAGAAACAGGGCGCCGCGACCCAGCTCGTGGTGGATGGAAAGCCGTACCTGGCGTTTGCCGGAGAACTCACCGGCGACGCGGCGACGAGCCTCCCCATGATGGAGCCCATCTGGCCGAAGATTGTCTCCGGCAACCTGAACACCGTTCTCGTCGCGATGTCCTGGGCGCAGTTCGAGCCCGAGGAGGGCAAATTCAACTACGTCCAGCTGGACGGGGTGATCGCGAAGGCGAGGGAGAACAACCTTCACCTCATTTTTCTCTGGTTCGGCTCCTGGAAAAACGGCACGTCCAGTTACGCGCCATACTGGGTGAAGAAGGATTATGTCCGCTTTCCGCGCATCCAGATAGGAGAGGGCAGGACTGTCTCGATATCGGGTCCCATCGAACTGCTGAGCACGCTGGGCGATGCCACGCGGGATGCGGACGCAGCCGCATTCGGAGCGTTCATGCGGCACGTCAAAGAGGTCGACGGCGTCCAGCACACCGTCCTCATGATGCAGGTGGAGAATGAAGTGGGTGTGCTGCGGGATTCGCGCGACCGATCCCCGGCGGCGAACCGCGCATTCGCCGGGCAGGTGCCCGCCGAACTGATGAGCTACCTTCAGAGTCACAAGGACGCCCTCATCCCCGAGTTCCGCGAGGTCTGGGCGGCGAACGGGTTCAAGGCATCCGGAACCTGGGAAGAGGTCTTCGGCCCCGGCAAACCGGCGAATATTGAGATTCCGATCCAGACGCAAAGCCCGCCGATGAGCGCCGATGAACATGAGATCAGCTGGAGGCGGCTGCACTGGGCCTCGGACGAGATATTCATGGCGTGGAACTACGCGCGCTTTGTGGAGAAGGTGGCCCAGGCGGGCAAGGCCGCCTACGATATTCCGATGTACGTGAACGCCTGGCTGCAGCAGCCAAATCACGCCTGGCCGGGAACGTATCCCTGCGGCGGCCCCCTTCCCCAGGTGCATGACATCTGGCGCGCCGGGGCCCCGGACGTGGACATCCTGGCGCCGGACCTCTACCTGCCGTATTTCGACGAGGTCTGCGAAAGGTTCAGCCGGAACGGCAATCCCCTCTTCATTCCGGAGACGGGAACCAATGCGTCCAATGTCATCATGGCGGTCGGCAAGTACAACGCCATCGGCTTCTCCCCGTTCGGGGTGGACGGGGGAAGGCCGATGCCGGCGGACCTCGGAGCCGCCTACCAGATGCTTTCCCAGATGTCGCCGATGATTCTCGCGCACCAGGGGACAGGCACCATGACGGCGGTGCGGATGGTCCAGGGGGAACCGCCAAAGCAGGTCAGCCTGGGCAATTACACCCTGACGTTCCGCTATACGGGCCGGATCCGGGGCCTTCCCCCGCAGGAAAGGGGGGGCGTGGTGGCGCCATCCTACGGTCCGGCGACGCCATCGGGGGAACCGCTGCCGCCTCTCGAGGCCGGCGCAGTCCTCATATCCACCGGTCCGGACGAGTATTACTTCGGCGGAGGCGGCATGCGGGTCGACTTCGCGCCGACCACGCCCGGGCCGTCCAATGTCGGGCTCGGCGACGTCCAGGAAGGCAGGTTTGTCGAGGGAAAGTGGGAAGTCACCCGTCAACTCGCAGGCGACGACGATGCGCAGGGCGAGATTTTGGTGCTTCATCCCGGCACGATCCTGCGGGTGACACTCTACCGCTATCCGTAGGGCGGGGAGTCCGCCGGCCGGCACGCCGATTTGACGGCCATTCCAAAATCGCGAAAACAGGGTCCATGCACATGCCCCGTCGCGCGCGTCTGGTCAGCGTTGTCTGCCTCCTCCTCGGGATGGCGCCCGTGGCATCGCGAGCCTGGTACGAGCCGGGCCACCGCATCATCAACCGGCTCGCCATCGACTCGCTGCCGGCCGACTTTCCCCCATGGGTGCGCGAGCCCGCGGTCGCGGAGCGGATCGTCTTTCTCTCCCAGGAACCGGACCGCTGGCGCCGGACCCGCGAGCTGCTGCTCCAGCACGACAACGCGCCGGATCATGTTGTCGACCTCGATCAGATCGCATGGGCGGGGATCGACGTCTCCGCGCTCACCCCCTTCCGATACGAGTTCGCCGCGGAGTTCCTGAAAGGCCGCGCAGCCCACGCAGATCGCTTTCCCGCCTCCGGCCCGGCCGGGGACCCGGAACATTTGCTCGGGCTGCCGGGCTTCCTTCCCTGGGCGATAGCCGAATACTACGCCAAGCTCCAGGTTCAGTTCTCCTATCTGAAGGCCTATGAGCGCTACGGGACCGCGGCTGAAATCGCGGACGCCCGGGCCAACGTGGTCTACGTGATGGGCGTCATGGGCCATTTCGTCGGCGACGGTTCCCAGCCGCTGCACACGACGGTCCACAATCGCGGCTGGACGGGGCCGAATCCAAACAACTACGCGACAAACGACATTCACGCGGTGATAGACGGCGCCTTCATCGCAAAGGCGGGCATCACGGTTGACGAGCTGGCGCCCAAAATTGTTCCGGCCCGGCCGCTGGACATGGCGCCGCGGCCCGACGGCCGCGATCCGGCGTTCGTCGGCATCGTCGACTTCCTTCTGGCCACGCGGAAGACGGTGGAACCGATGTATCAGCTTTTGAAGGACCATAGGCTCGTGGATGGCGGCCCCGGCAGCCGCGAGGGCCGCGACTTCATCGACAGCCGCCTCATTGCCGCAGGCGAGATGCTGGGATCCCTCTGGCTCACGGCCTGGCAGCAGGCGGCTCCGGATACCTACCTGCAGTCGACGCTGGTTCAGAGGCGGGCAGGTTCGGGTTGAAGGAGTTCCGGTGCGGATTGTCAGAGTTGAATTGCTGATCCGGTCGCTGGCACGCGTCCTCTTCGACCGCAGTTTTTTAGACTTACCCTTGACCCACCTCGTGGGCGAATGACGTTAGATATTGATTACAAATATTTTGAAGTGCTTGGCGCCGAAATCAAAATCTAACTGTACGGCAACAAGTTTCTTTGCGTTTCCGGCGCGCAGGTCCATTAGGAATGCAATCCCCCTGCTGTAGGGCGGCTAATGCCGCCAAGTTGCTTACCCCACATTCTCAGTCCCCGAAGCTGCTTGTCTTGGCCGCTCCGCGCGCCTTTTGCCCAGACTAACTCCAACACACCGATCCCCCATGCATAGAATCCGTGTATCACGCATGAAAGATTCCGCAGCCTTTTGGCCGGCCTCCGCCGCGCTCCTGGTTGCTGCACTGATCCCAGCCACAGTTTGCGCGCAGATTGCGAATCCGACGC
Source organism: uncultured Opitutaceae bacterium (assembly GCA_964605835.1). GTDB lineage: Bacteria > Verrucomicrobiota > Verrucomicrobiia > Opitutales > Opitutaceae > Palsa-1447. The sequence continues at coordinate 26,597 of CAZSEH010000002.1, read as the reverse complement.
CCGCCCCGGCGGACCAGACGCCGGCGGCGGTGAATCCGCAGCCGGTCCCGGTCGAGACAACCCCCGCTCCCGCATCCTCGGGCGATACGGTCAAACTGACCCCGTTCGAGGTCAACGCCGACCAAGCCAAGGGATACTTCACCCCGAATACGACCAGCGGCACGCGGCTTAACAACAATATCGGCGACATTCCCTCCGCGGTCACGGTCATCGACAAGCAGCAGCTCGAGAACACAAATGCGCAGAACATCAATGACATCATGATGTACGAGGCGGGCACGCAGGGCTCGCACACATATACGCCGTTTACCGGCTTCACCGAATCCACCCGTGTCGACGATGCTCTGGCGGGCTCAAACGACAACCAGGCGAGCATCGGCGGGCCCAACACGCTGAGCACGCGGGTCAACGGACTGGGGGCGCCCGACAACGAAGTGGACAACGGCTACGGCATTTACCGGATTCCGTTCGACACCTACAATGTGCAATCGATCGAGATCGACCGCGGCCCGAACTCCCTGATGTTCGGATCCGGTTCGGCGGCCGGCATTGTCAACGCCACCAGCGCCGAGGCCCAGCTCAACAAGCTTGCCGGCAGCGTAAGCCTGCAGGGCAGCAGTTTCGGGGGATACCGCGAGACGGCCGACATCAACATCCCGCTGATTCGGGACCATGTCGCCCTTTATCTGGCCCAGGAGTTCAACTCCGTGGGCATGCAGCGCAAGCCCTCCTCGGACCTGACGCGCCGGCAGTATGCGACGGTCACGATCGACCCCTTCAAGTCCCACAAGACGAAGATCACGGCCTATGCCGAGTTCTATAACAATTATGCCAACGACCAGAACACCCTTCTGCCCGAGGATCTGGTCACCCCTTGGATCGCCGCGGGCAAACCGATGATCAACCCGGTCACGGGCTACATCACCGATCTGGCCACCGGGAAGGTGCTGGGGCCCTATGTCAGTGCGACGACGAGCCCGGGATGGACCCTGGGGCTGCCGACGGGCACCGGGGCTATGACGAGCATCACCTCGCCCATCTTTCAGGCCGGCATATCCGCGGCCACAAACCATACGACGTATGCGTTCGGCCAGTCCGGCCAATTCCTCTGGGGTTATCAGCCGCAGCAGACCATCGGGTCGAACTACGGCGGCTTGATCCCCGCCCAGGTGCCGACGACGCCGCTCACGCCTTCCCAGGCCTTGGTCCGGTCGATGTTTCTGACCACTTCCGCCCAGCTTCCCATCCCCGGTGTATTCACGCCCGGCACTCCGGTAACCTATGTCAATGGGGTGCCAAACGGCGGGTACGCCACCTACTTCCAGCCCGAGGTCGTCAACCAGGCCATCTACAATTCCCAGAACGGGCCGAACTATGACGCGACGGACTACACCAAATCGAAGGCGCGGACCTACCACGCCGACCTGCAGCAGAGCATCCTGTCCAGCACCAAGTGGGGTCAGCTGGATCTGGACGTCAGCTTCTTCCGGCAGGAATACCACGATCTGCAGATGGATCCGGACAATCAGCACAGCAACGGCACGCCCGCCCAGGGCGCATTCTATGTGGACACGAATTCCGTCCTGATGAACGGGGCGCCGAATCCGTACGCCGGCTCGAATTTTATCTACGACTACCAGGGCGACGGCTTTTTTCACCCGGAACTCAATCAGAACTGGCGCGGCATGCTGACGTACGGATTGGACCTCCGGGACAAGCTTCCGAAATGGCTGCAATGGCTCGGGCACCATCGGTTCATGACTGAAGCCTCCACCCATGATGACATCCAGCAGACGATCCGCCTGCGCACGGTCATCAACGGCGGCGACGGCTCGTACACATCGCAGCTGTACCAGCTGAACAACATACCCGCGATCCCCGGGAACTGGAACGTGACGACGGGCGGAAACCCGGTTCGCTGGGAATACATGAGCGCCCCCGGGAGCAACGCCGTCACGCAGGGCCCGGCCCTCTCCGGCATTCCGGGATACGGCTCGCCGTCGAGTTTCAACATCACGACGTACAACTACTACACGAACCAGTGGGTGAACAGCGGACTCACCGTGGCCTCCCCCGCATTCAACGGCTATCAGATCACCGAGAACGTCCAGGACCAGAAGACTTACTACTGGCAGAGCTTCTTCTGGAACGACCGCATCATCGGGTCGCTCGGACTCAACGACGACATCGTCAAGAATCGTTCCGGCGCGACCATCTATAACGCCATCATCAACGGCGTCCCGACGGCCACGACCAATAATGCGGGCCTGGTCAGCTTCATCAATGGTGTGCCCAACCCCGCCACCAAGTACATGCTGGGACCGTGGAATCCCACCTCGTACGCAAACGTGTACCAGCCGGGCACCAACCAACTGGCGATGCAGAGCCTCGGCGAGGTCGGCGGCAACACGTACAGCGAGGGCTTCGTCATCAGGCCGTTCGAAAACTGGTCCAGGATCGACGCGGCGGCCAACAACGGAAACATCCTGGCCGGTTTTCTCCGCACGCTCGCGATGACGTTCAACAAGGCGGACAACTTCAATCCGCCGACCGGCACCTACACCGACCTCCTCGGCCAGCCGCTCGGGAAGCCGGCGGGCACGGAAAAGGACTACGGGCTGGAGATAGCGACGCCCGACAAGAAGCTGTTCCTGCGCATGACCTGGTTCAAGAGCAGCAACCAGAACAACATCTCGGGTGTGTCGCAGACGATCACCGACCGGGAGCTGTACATCGACCAAAATGAGATGAAGAACTGGGCGGCGGCGATTGTGGAGCTGCAATCCGGCGAAGACCCAACGTCGACGAATTTCGGCAATCAGACGCTCTACCCCCTGAGCACGGCCCAGTTTCAGACAATGGCCGGTCTGACCGGGATGAATGCCAACTACCTCCAGCTTGGCTCGGGAAACACCGTCACCGGCGGCTACTCCAACCCGGAAGCCACGAATACCTATACCTCCGGCGGATACGATCTGGAGCTGACCTACAACCCGCTGCCGAACTGGACGATGAAGTTCACAGGCTCCCACCAGGGCGCCCAGCTCTCAGCGGTCGACCTGCAGGCAAAAGCCTACGAGGTCGTCCGAAGGCCGGTTTGGACGACGGCCAACGCGCCCGCCGCGTATCAGGGCGTATACACAAACTTCAAGGGCGCCGGAACGACGGCGATCGCCTACTTCGGCAACTTCTGGAACTCCTACGGCTACGGCGGCAACTCCGGGAGTGCCACATCGGGACCCAACGGCGGTGCGGGGGGCGTGGGTCAATATTACAATAGCGTCGTCACAGTCCCGATCGCGGTCGAAGAGGCCGCGCAGGGCAGCAATGTGCCGGAAGAGACCCCATACACGTGGAACTTCCTTACCAACTATAACGTCACGAGCGGGCCGCTCAAGAATCTTGGCGTCGGGGGCGGTCTCCGGTGGATGAGCCCGACCCTCATGGGCTACTATGGCGCCACGCAGGCGAACCTGCTGAATTCCACGTACCAGGTTGCCGCGAACGACCTCTCCAAGCCCATCTACACCCCGGCGCAGCTCCACGTCGATATGTGGCTGTCCTACTCGTTCAAGCTCCCGTGGGACAACGGCAAGATAAGAGCCTCTGTGCAGCTCAACTGCGTGGACCTGACTTCGAACGGCTACATCCTGCCGATCGCGCTCAACATGGACGGAACGCCCTACACCTGGCGCATCATCCCACCGAGGCAGTGGTCCCTGACAACGCGCTTTAGCTTCTAGCCCCCTTGGTTCATCCCCGGTCCGGCCCTCGGATCGGGGGGTTTAGTGTGGACGGCGGCCGCAGGGTTTGCGGCCGCCGTTTTTGCTTTCCAGGGCCGTCAGCCGACGGCGCCGCCGGATTCACGCTTCATGGGGGATTTCTTCCCCGTCAGCGGCAGTTCCAGAACAAACGTGGCGCCGTGGCCGTAGCCGGCGCTTTGCACGCTGAGCGCCCCGCCGATTTCCTTCGCCGCGAGGGCGCTGTTGTGCAGCCCGAACCCATGGCCGTCTTTTTTCGTCGTGAAGCCATGGCCGAAGATCCGGGTGAGATTTTCGGGCGGAATGCCGATGCCGTTGTCGATGACCGCAATCCTGACGCAGCGCTCGTCGCCCGTGGTGCGCAGGGTGACCTGCCTGTCCGTGCGGGTGTTTTCGCCGCACGCGTGCTTGGCGTTGGTGATGAGGTTGACGAGGACCTGCACAACCTTGTGCTTGTCGGTGCTGACGACCGGATTGACCCGATAATCGCGGATCGTTTCGACGTTGTGCCGCCTCAGCGCCGCGGCGTTGACGCGGAGGGCATCCTCGACCAGGTCCGTCAACGCAACCGTTTCGGTGACGCCGGCGGTGGTGGCGTAGGCCTGCTGCATGGCCACGATGTCCACGATATGCGCGATGTTCTTTCGGAGATCGGCCAGTTCCGCTATCACCGTCTCCCGCTCCCCGGCGACCGCTTCCGCCAGCGCGTCGACGTAGGCCGGAATCATGCGGCCGCGGGAATCGTTGGTCAGAAACTCGGCCATGTCCGTCGTGTGCTGATTGAACAAGGCGGCAAGCTTCTCGATCTTGATGGCCTGGCTCTCGCGCATCCGGCTGGCGACGAGGTCGGCCGAGACATTCACGCTGTTGAGCACGTTTCCAACGTTGTGGAGGACGCCCGTGGCAATCTCCGCCATGCCCGCCTGGCGGGAAACCACCAGCAGTCGCCGGTGGGTGGCCTCGATCTCCCTCTCCATTCGCACGCGCTGCCCGATCTCCTCGTTCAACGCCAGGTTGGACCTCCGCAGGTGGCGCCGTTGCAGGAACAGCCGGGTGGTCTGGGTCGCCACGGCACCGCCCAGGACGATCATCAACCCGACAAACCAGGGCTGTTGCCAAATCGGCGGCAGCACGGCGAACTCGACCTGGGTCCCCGCCACGTTCAAATCACGATCCCGCACCCGCACCTCGACTCGATGGGATCCCGGCGGCAGCTGCAGAAACACGTGGCTGGTATCCGCGTCGAACTTGGACCACGGTCCGGCGTCCAATCGGTGTGAATACTGCAGATCATCCTCCCGGGTGCGCCACCAGGGGGAGATGCCCCGCCAGGCGATCACGGTGTTGCCCGGCTGCGCCACCCGCGCCACCGAGGTGGTGATCTCCGCGCGGGGCGCAACCGTTTCCCGGAGATAGCGGATTGTCGAGAATTCCTCGGCGGCCGCCGGACTCACTTTGTTCCCGGGTATCGCCCGGCGCAGCCAGCTGCGGGAACACTGGTTGATCCAGATTGCGCCATCGGCGGCCTGTTTGAACCCGCCGCCCTCGAAGTTGATCGCCACCTTGGCGTCGATGAATGCGTCCGTGGTCCATTCCTTCCCGTCGAAGTAGCTGATGCCCTTGCTCGTCCCCACCCACAGGTGATTGTCGCGGTCGCAAAACAGCGAGGTGACGGCGTTGGATATCAGCCCGTCACTGGTGGTGAACCGTGTCACCTGCTTCCCGTCGAGCAGCACCAGTCCCGAGCCGCGCGTGCCAATCCACAGTTTTCCGTCCCGCGACGCGCAGAGGGCGTCGTTGTAGGGGTCCGGGACGGCGGTCGCGCGCACCCAGGCGGCGCCGTCGAAATACGACAGGCCCCGGAACGAGCCCGAGTACAGCGTGCCGTCGGCCATTTGGGCGATGCCGTTCGAGCACCGGCCGAGCAGCAGCGGGCCGCCGCGATTCCGCCACGCGCGATCGTCCTGCGGCGGACCCAACCGGGGATCGTATTGCAGGATTCCGCCATCGTCTCCTGCATAGCTGCGGCCGTTGACGTAGGTGCCGAACCAGAGACTTCCGTCCGCCGATTCAAAGGCGGCCCGATAGTCGATCATGAAGCCGAACTCCGGCCGGACGCGCTCGTGGGTCTTGCGATTCCAGGTTGTCCCGGCCAGCCACGCCGTGGCGGCTTTCCCTTCGTGGGTGCCCGCGGCCCAAAGCCGCCCCCCGCGCGCGCAGAGCAGCGCATAGACTGAGCCCATCAAACCATCCTCCACCCCATACCGAAGCCAATGTTTCCCGTCAAAGGAGACCACGCCATCGTCGACGCTCACAAACCACTGTCGTCCGTCGGGCGTCTCGCACTGGAAATTGAGCCCGTCGTATTTCAGCCAGCGGGTCCGGCGGTAGTCTATCTTCTGCACCTCGTCGCCGCTCCCGACCAGCCAGAGATCGCCCGCATTTGATTCATGGAGCAGGATCTTGGACGATGGCAGGGGCAGTTCCGGCGCGGTTTGGGACTGCCACCGCCCGTCCTGGTAGCGGGAGATCCGGGCCAGGCCGCCGAACCAGATGGTCCCGTCCCGGGTCCCCGCGATTGAACGAACGAGATTATCCACTCCGAGAATGTCGGTCAGGCTGAAATACGTCCATGAGCCCCTGGCGGGATCGAATCGGCTGATGCTGGATTCGGGCGATCCGCTCCCGATCCACACCAGGCCATCGCTGCCTTGATAGAGGATCCGCTGCCCGGTTCCCGGGACGTAGCCGTCGGCCTTGGTAAAGATGTGCCAGGCGGCAAAATCTTCAGGGCCTTGGTGATGCGGGTCGAAGCGGACCAGCTCTCCCGTCAACAGCGCATACCAGACCATACCATCCCGGGTTTCGTACACTTCGACCAGGTCGCTCATTGCGAATCTTTTGGGCAGGCCGACAACGGTTGCTTCCGGCAGGGCCTTTTCCATGGCCTCGCTCTGACCCTTGGCGCAGTAGACGGTGGAATTGCCGTCCAGCAGATGTACCATAAATCCGTCGGAACCCGCCCAGACGCTGCCGTCGGCTGCCACGATCATGCTGTAGATCAGCACCTTTCGGTCGGGATGGGTGGGGAAAACCCGTTCCCATCGGCCGCCGGAAAACCGGCTGATGCCGTCGGCCGTCCCGGCATAAATCCGGCCGTCTTTCGCGCGGCGGAGGACAACGGGTGCGCTGCCGACCAGTCCGTCCTCCGGTGTGAACGTCTGCCACCGCTCGCCGTCATAGCGCATCACTCCCGCGTTCACCCCAAACCACATCGCGCCATCCTGATCCTCGACCATGCTGCGGGGACCTTTCCCCTCCAATTCGACGATTTTCTGCCATCGTCCCGGGTCCGAGAACGGGTCGGCGATCCTGGGCGCGTAGGGCTGGATGGCTCGCAAAGCCGGCCACGGCGCGAGCAGGAAAAAGCAGCCGAAAACGATCCGTCCGAGGCGCGTTAACGCCACGCAGGCAGGCTCGCGCACGCGGTCCGTGTCAGCCGATGGCATGGCGCATGGCGACGCAGGATCGGGCAGTTCTTCCCGAAAGATCACAGTTGTGCTGGACAGGGGGATTTGGATACGGAATAGACCGGGTCGCGAGTGGTCGCAACACCCTAATTATCGGTCGAATTTCCGGTCCCATAACAGGAGTTTTGCGCGGATCTCGGGATCCCCAGCTGGTGAAGTGCCCCTCGGCTCTGCTCGGGGCATTCGGCTCGAACCACGGCCCGCCATGAGCGAGCCCACGCCAGGGGGCGAGTCGAATGGCTGCGGAGGATCGAACTCCGGACTCGACCCACTTGTTTTCCCACAAATCATTCCATTCCTCGATGTTTCAAAATAGGTCCGCGAATTCCATGTGTTTGAGCGAAGAATTTGCGGAACAATGTCCACTTCCGAAGGACCCGATGGGTGACATGGTATTCCCCCGGCCAAGACTCCTCTTCGCCGCAAGTCTTGGGCTGTCGGCCTTCGCCGCTGTTGGTCAGCAGGCCGCCCCTGCGCCATCCCCTGCCGCACCTCCTTCTCCGGTGCTGGCGCAGCAAGTCGCGAAAGCCCCCGCTTCGCCGTCACCGTCCATCCCTGCAGCGCCGGCGCAACCTCGCCCTTTATCCCCGGAAATTGCGGCGGCTCTCGCGGCCGCCATGCCAAAGTATGATCCGCCCGCTGTTCCTGGCGCCCCGACCGCCTCGTCGTCACCGGCAACGCCGGAAACCGGCGTCATCCGCATGCCGGCCTACATCGTTCACGGTGAGAAAGTCTACGAATTCACCGAAAGGGAGCTTTACACACCGCAAGGACTGAAGGAACTCGCCGTCAAACGGTATATCAGTGAATTCGATCAAGCCCTGAACCATTATAGAATTCCCCTGTTAAGCGGCTACAGCACGGCTCCCGACCGGGGAGGCTCGCCGGAAGCGCGGGCCCTGAGGCAATTTGAGCAGGATGAGGCAATAAGCCGGGCCGCGGAAATGGCTGACCTCATGTCATTGTACAAGATCCATTGAGGCCGCCATGAGCGGGCCCCCGTCAGGGAGCGAGTCGAATGGTGCGGCTGCGGAGAATCGAACTCCGGACACCTGCTTGGAAGGCAGAGGTTTTACCGTTAAACTACAGCCGCGCAGAAGAGGCGAAGAATGAGCCACACCGCGGCGGGCGGGTCAAGCCCGAGGTCCGGGGGACAGGCCCTTGGCCCGCATGCATCACAAAACAGGCGACCTTCGTCTGTTTTGTGATGCATGCGGGTCAGAGCAGATCGGCGGCGAGCTCCGCCAGCTTCGAGCGTTCGCCCTTGATGAGCTTGACGTGGGCCGCGAGCGCCTGGCCGCGCATGCGGTTGTGGCAGTAAACCAGGCCGTTGCTGCGGGCGTCTACGTAGGGATTGTCGATCTGGGTCGTGTCCCCGATCAGGACGATCTTCGAACCCTCGGAGATGCGCGTGATCACCGTCTTCACCTCATGGGGCGTCAGCTGCTGCGATTCGTCGAGGATGAAGAACCGCCTGGCGATCGAACGGCCGCGGATGAAGCAAAGGGCCTCGATTTCCACGAGGCCCGACTTAAGAAGGCGCTCGTAGGGCTTGACCGGCCCGAAGCCTGTGTGGCCGTTCTGGCTCGAATGCGAGGGGGGGGCGTAGGCGAACATCGAGTCGTCGCCATTCCTGTGCTTCTTCTTCGACACCTTCTTCGATGCAAATTGCGGGTCCTTCGGCGGCTTCGAGGGCATGAGCACCTCAAGGGCGTCGTAATAGGGCTGCAGCCAGGGCCTCATCTTCTCTTCAAGCGTGCCTGGCAGGAATCCGATGTCCTTGCCAAGCGATATGACCGGACGGGAGATCGAAAGACCGTCGTAGCGGGATGGTTCGTCGCAGACCTGGGCCAGGGCACACACGGTCGATAGCAGGGTCTTGCCCGTGCCCGCCTTTCCAAAGCAGGTGACGATCTGGATGCTCTCGTCGAGAAGGGCGTCGACCAGGAACTGCTGCTCGAGATTGCGGGCGCGAATCGGTATTCCGCCGGGGGCCTTGATGAATTCCGGAATCTTCAGGCGTCGCACGACATTGTCGCCGTAGTACCTCGCAGGCATGGTTTTGCCCTGGTCGGAGCGCAGGAGAACGTACTCGTTCACGAACAAGCCCCGGGCGTCGTCGCGGCCCAGCGCAAACTGGCCCTCCGAGCAGAAACGCTGGAGTTCGTAGACGGTGAGCCGGATTTCGCGGTAGCTCGCCTCCTCCAGGTCCTCCGGGACCTTGTCGTTCAGGTAGTCCTCGGATTCGAGGCCGACCGCGCGGGCCTTGAGCTGAACGTTGACGTCCTTTGAGACGAGGATCGTCGGCGGGGGGAAGTTTTCCTGGACAAAGATCGCCGCGGCGATGATCCGGTTGTCCTTCTTAGTCAGGTCGGGCAGGATGCTCCGGAGGCGGTCCATGGCCGGAGAATGCCGGCCCGACTCCAGATACGGGTTGATGATGATCGAAAGCGTGCCGCCGTTTGGCAACTCGACCCCCTCGTGCATCGACCGGGAATCGGGCAGAAGTTCCTGCAAAATCCGGTGGACCCTTCGCGCATTTCGGCCGCGTTCCGTTGATTGCTCGCTCTTTATGGCATCCAGCTCTTCAAGGACCTCGACCGGGATCGTGAGGTTGTTCTCCTCGAACTTGAATATCGACTGCGGGTCGTGGAGGAGGACATTCGTGTCGAGCACGAACGTCTTTATCTTGGCCGAAACTCGTATCCGCGGCTTAAGGGCTGTCGCCCCACGCGTGGTTTCCATTATCGGTGTGGATATGTTGTGAATAACTATGCAGCATCCGGGCCATTTGTCCACGATGGATTAACAAAATTCCGCGACGGTTGTGTTAGGAATATGACATCCAATCGAGTTGACGGATCATTTGGAGCGTACACGTTGCTTCGCGACGTGAACCTTTTTTTCGCCAAGTTCAGGGCAGGCATTCCCGGCTGTTGCGGCCGGGGATGCAATTGCTGCCTGAAATAAGAGATGCCGACTGCGGAAAAAGTGGTTTCTGCCGCGGTTGATCCAGCCGCGGCAAACGGGTGGTTGTCGGGCGTATCCGCCGAAGAGCGCATCCGCTGGGCTGCCCAGCAGTTCGGGGACGCGCTCGTCCTCAGCTCGAGCTTTGGAGCCCAAGCTGCCGTCATGCTGAGCCTGGCGACACGGGTGATTCCAACCATTCCCGTTATCCTTATCGACACGGGATACCTTTTTCCTGAGACTTATCGGTTCGCAGACGAATTGACCGCAAGGATGAGGCTGAATGTAAGGGTTTATAAGCCAGAACTTTCGGCCGCTTGGATCGAAGCGCGCCATGGACGGCTATGGGAGCAGGGGGTCGCCGGCCTGGATGCCTACAACCGCCTGGTGAAGGTGGAGCCCATGCGGAGGGCCCTGCGGGAAACGGGCGCCCGGGGCTGGCTGGCTGGATTGAGGCGGGTCCAGTCGAGCACAAGGGAATCCCTCAACATCGTCGAGATCCAGGACGGCCGCGCGAAGATCTGCCCGATCGTCGATTGGACCGACCGGGATGTTCATCTGTATCTCAAGGAGCATGACCTGCCGTACCATCCGCTCTGGAACCTGGGGTATGTTTCCATTGGCGACGTCCATACGTCCCGGCCGCTGACGGCCGACCTCACTCCGGAGCAGACCCGCTTCTTCGGCCTGAAGCGGGAATGCGGCCTGCACGAGTCCGCCGACGGGTCCGACATTTGAATCGGCACGTCCTGGCCGTCCGCTTCCCTCCTTCCATGTCCCATATCGACGAACTCGAATCCCAAAGCATCTACCTCATGCGCGAGGCCTTTCACTCGTTTGAAAGGCCCGCGATGCTGTGGTCGATGGGGAAGGATTCCAATGTCCTCGTCTGGCTGGCCAAGAAGGCCTTCTGCGGGCACGTGCCGTTTCCGATCGTGCACATCGACACAACGTACGAGTTCCCCGAAATGCTGGAATTCCGCGCATGGGCGAAGGAGCACTACGGGTTCGACCTGATCGTCTGGATCAACCAGGAGGCGCGGGGGCGCGGCGTCGGCTATGAGACGACCGATCCGGTCACGGTGACGCACGAGTTGAAGACGGTCGCCCTCCAGCAGTGCCTGGCAGCCCACAAGTTCGACGCGCTGATCACCGGAATCCGCCGGGACGAGGACTCGACGCGCGCGAAGGAGCGGTATTTCTCGCCCCGCAACTCGGACTTCGAGTGGGACTACAAGGACCAGCCGCCTGAATTCTGGAATCATTTCACGACGGAGGTGGGAGCCGGGGAGCACGTGCGCGTGCAACCCCTGCTCGACTGGACCGAGCTGGACATCTGGCGCTATCTCGAGCGCGAAAAAGTGCCGCTTCCCGGGATGTACTTCTCGCGCAAGGGCAAGCGGTTCCGCTCCCTCGGCTGCTGGCCGATAACCAAGCCCGTGGAAAGCGGCGCATCGACGATTGCCGAGATCATCGAGGAGCTCAAGGTCACCCGCGTGTCGGAGCGCGCGGGCCGCGCCCAGGACCACCACGAGCGCAATGCCATGCAGAAACTGAGGGCAAAAGGATTCATGTGAGCGCGGCCAACCCCACACAATCGATTCAACTCCCGGCCGACGCTCCCCGCGCGGGCGGCGCCGCCATCCCGGGCCATCTCTCCTTCGTCGTCGTCGGACACGTCGACCACGGCAAGTCGACCCTGATCGGCCGGCTCCTCTTTGACACGCATTCGGTGCCCGATGGGAAGACCGAGCGGATCCAGGCCGCGTGCAAGGCGGAGGGAATGGAATTCGAATACGCCTTCCTCCTGGACGCGCTCCTCGAGGAGCAGGCGCAGAACATCACGATGGACACGACCCGCGTGCCCTTCCGCACGCCGCGCCGGACTTTCACGATCATCGACGCGCCCGGGCACAAGGAGTTCCTGAAGAACATGATCACGGGAGCCGCGAGCGCCGATGCCGCCGTTCTCCTCGTGGACGCCCGCGAGGGGCTGCGCGAGCAGACGCGCCGCCATGGATTTCTGCTGTCGCTCCTCGGCCTCAGGCAGGTCATCGTCGCCGTGAACAAGATGGACCTGGTGGACTACGACAGGACCGTGTTCGACCGGATCCGGGCGGAACTCGGCGAGTTCCTTGGGCAGCTGGGGGTGACACCCTCGCATTTCGTGCCCGTGTCCGCCAAGTTCGGCGACGGGCTTCTCGGCCCGAGCGAGCGGATGGACTGGTACGCCGGCCCGGCGCTCCTCCCCGCGCTCGAACAGTTCCGGGCGACGCCCCCGATCGAGAACGCCCCCCTGCGCATCAACGTGCAGGACGTGTATCGCTTCGACGCCCGCCGGATCGTGGCAGGGCTGGTCGTTGCCGGAAGCGTCTCCGTCGGGGACCCGGTCGAGTTTCACCCGGGAGGCAAGCGGTCCAAAGTCAGGTCGATCGAGACGTGGCCACTGGCCGCCGAGGCGCGCGCTCCGACCGGCCCCGTTCACGCGGGCCGCCCGGTCGCACTCATGCTCGAGGACGAGCTATTCGTCGAGCGGGGCCAGATCGGCGCGACGCCGGAGGAGCCGCCGTCGGAGGCCCACGAATTCACCGGCCGGCTTTTCTGGCTTCACGCGGAACCGCTGCGGGCCGGCGAGACCGTGCCGCTCCGCCTGGGGACGCAGCAGGCCGAGGCGCGGGTCGTGTCCGTCCTCCGGACGCTGGACGCTGTGACCCTGGAGACCGGGAACGGCACGGCGACCGAGGTCAAGCGGCATGAGGTGGCCGAGGTGCGCCTGCGCGTGCGCCGGCCGCTCGCCTTCGATCCGGCCGGGCGCATCCCGGCTCTCGGCCGGTTCGTGCTAATGCGCGGCCGCCGCATCGCGGGAGGCGGGGTCATCGACGCGGCGCAGCTCGACACCGTGGCGCCGGCGTCGGAACGCCGGATCAAGCTGAGCGCCCGAACCGCCCTTCTCGGGCACAGGGGCGCGATCATCTGGCTAACCGGGCTTTCCGGGTCGGGGAAGACGACGCTCGCAACATCGCTCGAAAAGGAGCTGTTCCGGGTGGGGGTCCTTCCGGCCGTCCTCGACGGCGACATGCTGCGCAACGGCCTCAGCCGCAACCTCGGATTCTCCAACGACGACCGCAAGGAAAACCTGAGGCGCGCGGCCGAACTGGCGCTCCATCTGGCGGACGCCGGCGTTGTCGTCATCGCGGCCCTTATCTCGCCCTTCCGCGTCGACCGGGCGATGATCGCCGAGCGGGCCCGTGAACGGGGCGCGCCGTTCGCGGAGGTCTTTGTCAACGCCCCGCTCGCCGAATGCGAACGGCGCGACCCAAAGCAGCTGTACAAGAGGGCCCGCGAGGGCAAGATCCCGAATTTCACCGGCATCGATTCACCCTACGAGGTGCCGCTCGCGCCCGATCTTGAACTGCGGACGGACCGCGAATCCCTCGAGGAGTCGCTTGAGAAGCTGACCGTTCTGGCCCTGGGGCTTGCGAGGCCCGCCGAACAGGGGTCGGGCGCCGCCGGAGAGAACATATGAGCTCTGCCCCGGGAACGGTCTATCTGGTCGGCGCCGGGCCTGGCGAACCTGGGCTGCTCACCGTCAAGGGGCTGCGGCTCATCGCCGAGGCCGACGTCGTCGTTTACGACAGCCTCGTCTCCGCGGAAATCCTCGCCGAGGCGCGGCCGGGCAGCGAGCGCCTGTTTGTCGGCAAGAGGGGCGGTTGCGCCTGCAAGCCGCAGTCCGAAATCGACGCGATCCTCGTTGCAAAGGCGCGCGAGGGCAAAAAAGTCGTGCGCCTGAAGGGCGGCGATCCCTTCGTGTTCGGGCGGGGCGGCGAGGAGGCGGAGGTCCTGGCCGCGGAAGGCATCCCCTTCGAAATCGTGCCCGGCGTGACCGCGGCCCTCGCGGCCGGGGCGTACTCCGGCATTCCCCTCACCCACCGCGCGCACGCCTCGTCGGTCGTCTTTCTGACCGGGCACGAGGATCCGTCCAAGCCCGAGCCGCTGATCCGGTGGGAGGACTACGCCCGGTTGGAGGCGACCCTTTGCATCTACATGGGCATGCATAATCTGGAGGCGATCCTCCGGCGGCTGCTTGAGGGCGGGCTGCCCCCCTCGACGCCCGCCGCAATCGTCCAGAACGCGACCACCGCGGACCATCGTTTCCTCCTTGCCGACGCCGGAACCGTGGCCGGGCGGGCGGCGGCCGGGGGGTTTGGCGCGCCTGCGGTCGTCATCATCGGCGCCGTCGCCTCCTGTGCCGAACGCCTGTCGTGGTTCGAGCCCGCGAGCGCATCCGTCCTGGCTCCATGAAAGCGGCGCTGATCGACAACGGCTCCCTTGAGCCCGGGGCCCATCGGAACCTCCGCAGGCTCGCGGCGGCTGTCGGGGAGCGCGCGGGAATCCCCGTGGCGGCCGTGTCGTGGAAGCACAGCGACCGCATTCCCGCGGCGGAGCTCGATGGCAAACGGGCGTCGAAGCTCGAGTCCTGGGTGCGCCGCCAGGTCGCCGGCGGCGAGAGGGAATTCGTTTTCGTTCCCTTCTTCATCTGCCCCCAGGGGGCTGTCGGCTCCGCCCTTCGGGAGGACCTGGAGGCGCTGGCGTTGGAGGCTGCCGCGTTCGAATTCACCCTCGCTGAAGGCCTTTCGTCCAGCCTTGCCTCAATCGCGGTCGACCGGGCCGTCGAGGCGATTGCCGCGCACGGCCTTGTTCGCCCGTCGGTGATCGTCGTCGACCATGGCGGGCCGGCGGCAGCCTCGGCCGGCCTCCGGAACGCGATCGCATCCCGGGTGCGCGCGTCTCTCGGCGATTCGATCGCCACCCTCTGGGCTGCGTCGATGGAATCCCCAGCCGGACCCGGATTCGATTTTAACCGGCCCCTGTTTTCCGAGCTTCTCTTGTCGCCGGCCCTTGCGGCCGCTGACACGGTCGTCGTCCCGCTCTTCCTGGCGCCAGGCCGGCACGCGGGCCCCGGCGGGGATCTCGCCCGGATGGCGCGGGCCGCCGAAGCCCGCCGCCCCGGCCTTCGCTGCCGCTTTGCCGGGCTTGTCGGAACCCACCCCCGGGTGCCCGGGATTCTTTCGCGGCCTTTGCGGGCGGCGGCACTGAAAAGCAACCTACAACTTCAAACGCCATGACTCCAACCACAGGCAACCCGGCCCCCGAAGAGGCGGCGACGCTCACTCCCCTCAGCAAGAACGAGCGCCTCAAGGAGGGCAGCAATTTCCTGCGGGGGAACCTCCTGCACGACCTCGAGGATCCGTCCAGCGGAACGGTCCCCGAGGACAGCAACCAGCTCGCCAAGTTCCACGGCGTTTACTCGCAGGACGACCGCGACCTGCGGTCGCAGCGGCGCAAGGAGGGGAAGGAGAAGGCCTATATCTTCATGGCGCGGATCCGCGTCCCTGGCGGCGTCTGCACGCCCGCCCAATGGCTCGCGATAGACGCGCTGGCCGACACCCACGCGAACGGCACGATCAAGCTCACCAACCGCCAGGCCTTCCAATTGCACGGTGTCATCAAGGGGAAGCTTCGGCCCGCGATCCGCGAGGTGAACCGGGCTCTCCTGACCACCGTCGCCGCCTGCGGAGATGTCGTCCGCAATGTGATGTGCAACCCCAATCCGGAGCAGTCGCACCTGCACGCCGAGGTCATGCGTCTGACGCGCGCGCTGAGCGACCACTTCACCCCGCACACGCGGGCCTACCACGAGTTGTGGGTCGATGACCGCCAGATCGCCGGGGGAGAGCCGGACTCGGAGCCGATCTACGGAAAGACCTACCTGCCCCGGAAATTCAAGATCGTCGTGGCCGTGCCGCCGAGCAACGACGTCGACATTTTCGGCCACGACCTCGGCTTCATCGCCATCACCGGCCCCGACGGCCGGCTGGAGGGATTCGACATCACCGTGGGCGGCGGCCTCGGCATGGCCCACAACCAGGTCGACACGTATCCACGCGCGGCCGACGTCCTCGGTTTCTGCCCGACCGACCGGGTCATCGAGGTCGCCGAGAAGATCGTGACCGTCCAGCGGGACTTCGGCGACCGCGTCGAGCGCAAGCACGCGCGGCTCAAGTACACGATCGCCGACCGAGGTTTGGCCTGGTTCAGGGCCGAGCTCGAGCGGCGGCTCGGTTACGAGCTTGCGCCGCCGCGCCGGTTCGAATTCACGGGGACGGGCGACCGCTACGGCTGGACCGAGGGGCCGGACGGCACGGCCCATTTCACGCTTTTCATCGAAAACGGCCGGGTGAAGGACTCGCCGGACTACCGGATGAAGGCGGCGCTGCGCGAAATCGCCGGCGTTCACCGGGGCGATTTCCGCCTGACTCCCAACCAGCACCTGATGATCGCCGGAGTGAAGTCCGCCGAACGCCCGCAAATCGAGGCGCTGCTTCGAAAGCACAGGCTGGACAGCGCAAACAATGCGACCGGTCTCCGGCTGGGCTCGATGGCCTGCGTGGCGCTTCCGACCTGCGGCCTTGCGCTCGCCGAAAGCGAGCGCTTCCTGCCGGACCTCGTCACGCAGCTCGAGGGCGAGATCGAGGCCGCCGGACTCCGGGACGACGCGATCATCATCCGCATGACCGGGTGCCCCAACGGCTGCGGCCGCCCTTATCTGGCGGAGATCGCCTTCGTCGGCCGCGCTCCGGGCAAGTATCACGTGTACCTGGGGGCCGCCTTCAACGGCTCCCGCCTGAATTCCCTGTACAAGCCGGCGGTGCCCGCCGGGGAACTTGCTCCGCTCATACGCCCCCTCCTCCGCCAGTACGCGACAAGCCGCCTTCCCGGCGAGCGCTTCGGCGACTTCGCCGTGCGCTCCGGATTCGTCAACCCGACCGGCAATCCGCAGGACTTCCACGAGACAAAGGGAGCGGCACAGGCGGCGCAGACATAACCCGGGACCCGCCGCTCGTCCGGGCCGGCACAGGCTGGCACTTGAGGCACCTTGCCCGTCCTTAAGGCAATAAGGCGGGCCGCTTACCCCTAAGCGGCCCGCCAATTGCTTTCTAACTAACTTACCCCATTTCTCGACCGCTAAGCGGAGGAGAAAATTGACGATATGCTGCTAGGAAAGACGCCCGCATTCGACGGATGTTCCACAGACTTTTCTGTTTTCGTTATTATTTTATAACAAAAGTCTTATGCATCATTCTGGGCCGCCCCATCCTCCCGGGCCGGAATTTCAGCGCCGGTCCGATCATTTGCGGGCCGCTTCCTCGCCCGGGGCTCGATCCAAAGCCGCACCAGGAGCTCCGCCAGGGTCCTCATGCTGGTGCGCTGCAGGCCCTCGTTCCGCGCCGCCTCCTTGAAGGGGCTGGCGACGGCGCTTCTCTCCGTGTAATAGCGCCACAATTCGCCCTCGAGGCGGCAGAGCCCCGCCGACTCGCTTTCGGCGCCGGCCGCGATCGTTTGAACCTTTTGCCTCCAGTAGTGTCCCTCATCCCTGTTCGACTGCAGATAGTCGAACATCCTTTGCTCGGATCGGTTCAGGCTCACGCGGCCAACCTGCGGGCGTCCGGCTTCAAAACAACAGTAAAAGCGTCCACCCCTCCCAATTTCGTTACAGTAGCATTGCAATCGCATTACAGTTCTGGCTAGGGTGCCCCGACAGGCTGCTTCAGAGACACCCGCCCCCGGCACAGGAAAAACCGAACCACCTCCCGCTATGTGGCAAAAACTCAAGGAACAACTCCCCGCCATTCTCCTCACCGCCGTGCTCATCGTCGGCGCGGCCGTCTGGATCCAGTATCACACCGTAAAGGTCATGTCCGCCCGCGAGGACGCCCAGCTGGCGCCGCTCAGGGAACAGGCTGACGCGCTCAAGACGGCGACCGAGGACAACCGCCAGCAGCTCGTGGCCACAAACCAGCTTCTCAAGGACGCGATCTCAAAGCGCGAGGCGGACCTGTTCCGCACCGACGAGGAGATTCAAAAGCTGAATACGGACCGGATGAACGCCCTCGCCGAGGCGATCGCAAAGAAGGTCCGGCCCTATGATCCCCTCCCGAAGACGCCGGAGGAGGCCGAGAAGATGCAAAACGAGCAGGTCGACAAGGTTTCCGGCCGGATGGCGGAGCGCATCCGCCCGATCCTCGACCAGATGGCCAGCGACCAGCACCTCACCCGCGACTCGATCATGCAGTACAGCAAGCGGATCTCCGATCAGCTGGGCATCGTCCTCACCGGGGAGATGGCCAAGAACCAGCAGCTCAACACAAATCTGCAGGAGACCCAGGGCGTGGCGCAGGATTCGCTGGCCCTCTCCCACGAGATCACCGCGCTGTACCTCAGCTCCTTCAAGGACCAGGGCCTGATCACGCGGCTGCTTTCGCTTCCGTCCAACGTCGTGAAGGACGCTGCGAGCCTGAGCATCGTCAACAGCTCCGAGAAGAAGAAGATCGAGCAGCAACTGGTCGATCGGATGAACCAGATCGACAAGCGCCTGGCGGAGATTCAGGCGCAAAACCCCAAGAATTGAGGGCTGGGCCGCCCTATTCGAACTGCTGGCGGAATCGCGCCAGCTGATCGCGCACGTCGGCGAGCTCCTGACGCAGGGCGGCGACCTCCGCCTCGAGCTTCCCGATGCGCCCGTCTTCCGCCCGCACCGCAAGCGTGGCGGCTTCCGGTCGGGGGGCCAAATTGCCGGGTTCGATGCGGATTTCGCCGCCGAGGAGGTGGGCGTACCGGCATTCCTTCATGCCCGCCTGCCGGGTCAGTTTGGCGACAAGGGGCCTGGGCGAACGGGCCGCGAGGCTGTCGAGAACCCCCTCGACCTCGGACAGGGCGTCAAACGAGTGCATGCGGGAGGCGCGGCCGCGAAGTTCGCCGACTGTCTGGGGCCCGCGCAGCATCAGTTCGCACAAAAGCGCCGTCTCGGCGGGCGCCAGCACGAATGCCTCGGAGAACTTGTGGCCGTAGCGGGGCACCCGGCTTTGCGCCCCGTCAAACAGGTAGGCCAGCTTCTTGTCGCGCAGGGAATCCAGCGCCCGGACAACGGCCGTCTCGTCAAACGAGACGACGGGATCCCGGTTGGAGCTTTGGTTGCACGCGTTCGTCAGCGCATTGAGGGTCAGCGGATAGTAGTCGGGCGTCGTGACCTGCTTTTCGACCAGAGATCCGAGGACCCTCTGTTCCGTCGGGCTGAGAATGCCTGCGTCCATCCGGTCTAATGCTTGTCGGGCCAGGGCGGGGGCTGGGGCAGCGGCAGGGTCGGATTCGCAGTCTTGAGATCGGCCATGATCTCGTCGATCGCCCGGTCGAGCTGCTGGTCGTCGCCCGCGAATTCCTTCGCCGGATCGTTGTCGACGACGATGTCGGGATCGACTCCATGCCCCTCGATGAGCCACTGCTTGCCGTCCTTGCTGTAGGGCGCAAACTCGGGCGTCGAGAGGAACCCTCCGTCCGTCGCGACCGGCACGAATCCCCGGATCCCGACAACGCCGCCCCAGGTCCGCTCTCCGATGACCTTGCCGAGATGGTAGGTCTTGAATCGGAATGGGAAGATGTCGCCATCCGACGCAGACATCTGATTGATAAGGAGCACCTTGGGACCAACCAGCATGTCCTTCGGGTTCGGCACGGGCTGGCCGTTGCGGTCGATGTCGACCATGGCAAGCTCGCGCCGCAGGCGCTCGGTGATCATGGGCGAGACGAATCCGCCCCCATTGTGGCGGTCGTCGATGATGAGCGCCCGCTTCCCGAGTTGCGGGTAGAAATGCTTCACGAATTCGTCGAGCCCGTCGAATCCCATGTCGGGTATGTGGATGTACCCGACCTGGCCGTTGGTCTTTTTCGAGACGATGTCGGTGTTGCGGCTGACCCAGTTGTAATAGTAAAGCGTGTTCTCCTCCCCGATCGGGATCACCGTGACATCCCGTGCGTCCTTGTCGGACGGGGTCGAATTCACCCGGAGGGTTACCTGCCTGCCCACCGTTCCGATGAGAGACTCATAGATATTTGCCATGTCGCGCACCGGCTTGCCGTTCACGGCCAGGATGTACTCCCCCTCCTTCACATTGACGCCGATCTCCGTCAGCGGCGAATGCGTGCCGTCCTGCCAGTTTTCGCCCTTGAGGATCCTGTCGACGCGGTACGCGCGGCTCTGCGGGTCGCGGGAAAGCTCGGCGCCGAGAAGGCCCATCGGCACGCGCGGAGCCAGGGGCCTGTCGCCTCCCCCGGTGTAGGTGTGGCCGATGTGGAGTTCGGCGATCATTTCGCCGATCAGGTAGGTGAGGTCGTAGCGATAGCCGACGCTCGGCACCAGGGCCCCGTACTTCGCGCGGATGGCCGGCCAGTCGACCCCGTGCATGTTCGGCGCATAGAAGTAGTCTCGCATCCGGCGCCACGACTCGTTGTAAATCTCGGTCCATTCGACCCTGCGGTCGAGGTGCATCTCGAGCCCGGACAGGTCGAGCTTCTCCTTGATCTCGAGCTTTGCGGAGGGCAGGTCGATGAGCGCGTAATCCGGGCCCTGCTTGACGAGGACGCGCTTGCCGTCGGCCGTGATCTCAAACGAGTCCACATTGCCCAGATCCGCCTCCTTTTTTTCCTTTGGATCGTACAAGGCAAAGGTCCCGGGGCCCGATCCGTCCGCGTCCTCCGGGCGCGCGTCGACCGGCCCGCCCATGACGCGCTGGTAGTAGACCTTGCCGTCGATCATCCGCAGCGATCCGTAGTTGGCCGACGTCACCGGAAGGCCGATCACGCGGTCGATAAGGCCGTCCGCATCCACCGTGACGGTGACCGGCTTCTTGGCGGCTGGTTTGGCGTCCTTGGCATCGGCGGTCTTGTCCCCGACCTTTGCGTCGGTGGACTTGTCCCCCGCCTTGGCGTCGGCGGACTTGTCGGCCGGCTTGGCCTGCTCCACCTCGTCGCTTTCCGGCTTCAGGGGGGATTCCACGTCCTTTGCGAGCCCGATCAGATAGACCCGCTGCATGTTGGTGTAGGCGTGGTTGAACTCGGTGTCGGAGAAAATCGGGTGGAAATCGCGGCTCGAGGCAAAGAGGAGGAACTTCCCATCATCGCTAAACCGGGGCGAGTCGGCCTCATACCAGCTCTCGGAGGCCGCATATCCCTTCTTCGCCGCAAGGGAGTACAGGTGCACGCCGGATTCGCCGTAGCTCTCCGCCTGGGTGTAGGCGATCCATTGCGAGTCGGGGGACCAGACGTACTGATTGTACTCGGCGCTCGGATTGGTGGCGACCACCGTCACGGCCTTCGAGTCTATTTCAACGTAGCGCAGGCGCTGGGCGCGGTCGCCCCAGAGGAGCTTCTGGCTGTCGGGCGACCATTCGGGGGCAAAATAGTCCGTGTCTGCACCGCGGGTGACCTGAACCGCATCGCCGCGCCCGTCCTGCGGGCGGATGTACAGCTCAGTCTCGCCCGTCGCGTCGGAAACGTAGGCGATCCACTTGCCATCCGGAGACCAGGAGGCGCCCCGTTCGTGCGCGCCAGAGGTGTCGGTCAGATTGCGGACCGGGCCGTTCTTCGCCGGCACGGTGAAAATGTCGCCGCGAGCGACCACCACGGCCCTCTTGCCGTCGGGCGAGGGCCTCACCTCGGTCACAAACTTCGAAACGTTGGTCAGGCCGCCGCGCCCGACCGCAAGGTCCTCCTTTACGACGATCGGCACTCGGTTGAATCTTTCGGAGCGAAGGTCGAAGCGCCAGATGCTGCCCGCCTCCTCAAACACGACTGCGCCCGTGCCGAGCGAGGGGAACTTGATGTCGTAATCGGTGAAATGCGTATGCTGGACGGTCTGTTTGGATCCGAGGTCGTATGAAAAGAGATTCAGCCGGCCGTCGCGGTCCGAAAGGAAGTATATCTTATTGTTGGGCGCCCACATCGGGATGATGTCCTGGGCGGGATTGTTCGTGATGTTCTCAAGGGCACCGGTCTTGAAGTCGAAGATCCAGATGTCGTCCGCCATTCCGCCTCGATACTGCTTCCAGGTGCGAAACTCCCGGAATATTCGATTGTAGGCCATTTTCGAGTCATCCGGGGAGAATGACATGAAGCCGCCCATCGGAACGGGGAGCTGCTTCGGAATGTCGGCATCGAGTCCCACGGTGTAAAGCTGGCCGACGAAGTCGTCTATCGAATGCCCTCTGGAACGGAATACGACCAAGGGCTGCGTGTTCTTCCACGTCATGACTAGGTTGTTGGGCCCCATGCGGTCACTCAAATCGTCGCGCCCCAGGGTCGCCGTGTAGGTGAGCCGTTTCGGCAAGCCCCCATCGCCGGGCATGACGTACACTTCCGTGTTGCCGTCGTACTGGGCTGTGAAGGCGAGTTGCGTCCCGTCCGTGGAAAACCGCGGGAAAACGGCATATCCGGGGGCGCTGGTCAGGCGCCTGGCGAGCCCGCCGTCAATCGGCACGGTGTAGAGCTGGCCCGTGTATGAGAACACAATGGAACGGCCGTCGGTAGTCGGGAATCGCAGGAGTCGGGTTTCAGTCGCGTCGGCAGGCGCCTGCGCGAGGAGTGATGCCGCGGACAACAGCGCGCCCGCGATCGATGGGAGGACTTTTCGCATGAGGGTCGAAATTACGGATTGGACCGGTTTTGGCCAACAAAATGGCATCCCGCAATCCGGCGGACACCGGATCGCGCTTTTTGCACACAGGACTCTGTTCTATTTGCCAGTCCCGCCGATCGGTCCACACTCCTCTCCATGCGCAAAGGCCTCACGCATGTCCTGCCGGCCCTGCTTCTGTATCCGGGTTTCGCAATGGGAAATACGATGATCCGCGAATGGAACTACCCAGCCGCACCGCAAAGCAACGTGATCGACGACTACCATGGGGTGAAGGTCGCCGATCCCTACCGCCCGCTCGAGGAGCTCGATTCCCCCGGGACTAAGGCCTGGGTGGCCGCCGAGAATGCGCTGACCTTCGGTTTTCTCGATACGCTGCCCCAGCGCGCCTGGTTTCACAACCGGCTGACCCGCCTGTGGGATTATCCGCGGTACGGGCTGCCGTTCAAGCAGGGCGGCCTGTACTTTTTCACGAAAAACGACGGACTTCAGAATCAGGCCGTTCTGTACGTGCAGCCGTCGCTCCACGGAACGCCCCGCGTCCTCCTGGACCCGAATGCGCTCTCCACGGACGGGACGGTGGCCATCTCGGCGGCGGTGGTGTCCCACGACGGCCGGTGGCTTGCCTTTGGGACGGCGGCGGCCGGCTCGGACTGGAATGAATTTCGGGTCCGCGATGTGGCGTCCGGCCGGGACAGCGACGAAGTGCTCCGCTGGATAAAGTTCTCATCCGTGGCATGGACCCGCGACAGCCGCGGTTTCTTCTACGCCCGTTTTCCCGCTCCGCATTCCGACACGGCCAACGGCCAGACCTTCAGCGAACTGTCGAACCAGAAGCTCTACTACCATCGGGTCGGAACTCCCCAATCGGACGACCGCCTGATCTTCGAGATGCCGGACGAGCCCAAGTGGCTCATGGGCGCGGACGTGACCGAGGACGGACTGTACGCGGTGATCGGCATCGAAAAGGGCGATTCGAACTTCAACCTCCTGCGCTACATTCCGCTCGGCGACCCCGCGGCTCCGGATGTCGCCGCTCCCGTCAAAACCCTCGTCGGAGCCTGGGAGGCCGAGCACGCCGTCATCGGCAGCGAAGGCCCCGTCCTCTACGTGCAGACAAACCGCGATGCTCCCAAAAAGAGGATCGTCGCGATCGACACCCGCTCCCCCGAGCCCGCCCACTGGAAGACCCTCGTCCCGCAGGGGCCCGATCCGATCGAATCATCTGCCGTCATGGGCGGCAAGTTGGTCGTCCTCACCCTGCACGACGCGAGCAGCCGGCTCCTGGTCTATTCGCTCGATGGCGCGCCGCTTGGGCAGATCCCGCTTCCGGGCCTGGGTTCGGTCGCTTCGCTGAGCGGCCGGGCGGACGACCCGGAGATGTTCTTC
Source organism: uncultured Opitutaceae bacterium (assembly GCA_964605835.1). Lineage (GTDB taxonomy): Bacteria > Verrucomicrobiota > Verrucomicrobiia > Opitutales > Opitutaceae > Palsa-1447. Next base: position 2,424 of record CAZSEH010000002.1, on the reverse strand, counting down.
AACTTCACATCGTTCACGCAGCCGACCTCCAATTTCCGGCACGATCTTTCGACCGGCGGGAACGAGCTCTTCCAGGCGCCCCGGATCGCCTTCAACCCGGCCGACTACGAGACGCGGCAGATCTTCTACGCCTCGAAGGACGGGACCCGGGTGCCGATGTTCATCACGGCAAGGAAGGGGCTGAAGCCCGACGGGAAGACCCCCACCCTTCTGTACGCCTACGGCGGCTTCGACATTGCGATGACGCCCGCATTCTCAATTCCCAACCTTGCCTGGCTCGAGATGGGCGGCATCTATGCCCTGCCCAACCTGCGCGGAGGCGGCGAGTACGGCCGCGAGTGGCACGAGGCGGGTACGAAGGAGCGCAAGCAAAACGTGTTTGACGACTATATCGCTGCAGCCGGCTGGCTTTTCGCCAACGGCTACACATCGCCGGCGCACCTGGTCATCAGCGGAGGCAGCAACGGAGGGCTCCTGATCGGAGCGACCCTGAACCAGAGGCCGGATATCTGCCGCGTCGCCTGGCCGGCCGTCGGTGTCATGGACATGCTTCGGTTCCATAAATTCACGATCGGCTACGCCTGGGTCGCCGACTACGGATCGAGCGACGATCCCGCCGAGTTCCGGGCGCTGCGCGCCTATTCGCCGCTGCACACGGTTAGGAACGGCGCCTCGTATCCGGCCGTTCTCGTCACGACCGCCGACCACGACGACCGCGTCTTTCCGGCGCACTCATTCAAATACACGGCGGCGATGCAGGCGGCGGCCGCCAACGGCCCGGGCTCGCTGCCGGTCATGGTGCGAATCGAGACCCGGGCCGGGCACAGCCTCGGAAAACCCACCTCGAAGCTGATCGACGAGGCGGCCGACAAGCTCGCGTTCGCCGCGCACTTCCTGGACCTGCATCCGGAACGACAGTAGGCCGGCTCAGCGGTAAAGCCGGAAGCGGCGCGTGCGCTCCTGGAATGCCTTCGCCTCGGCCTGCCATTGGCCCACATACGCATCCACATTGACCCTGGAGCCATGGGCGGAAATGTCGCGGAAGAACGCGGTCGATCCCATGCACCTGAGAAACACCTCGGCTTCGCCCTTTGATACAAAAAGAAAGGGGTTCCGCGGCTCCAGCCTGCAGGCGAGCTTCATCAGCTGGAAGTTCAGCTCCGTGGGCCGCCACTCATCCCAGTCGGTCACCTCGATGTAGAGCCCGTTCGCGGGCTTGCCCGTGTGCGGGTTGGGCACGCTCACCCAGCGGTACTGGAGTCCCGGGATTCGAAGGGCGTCCAATTCGCGCTTCACGGCCTCGGATTTCACGAGGGGATTGTAAATGCCGCGAAACGGATACTGGTTTCCGACTCCGCTCGAGAAGTGCCCCACGTACGCGATCAGGCCCGTCATCGGGCAGCCGACCACCGCCGAGAAGTCGGGGATGAACTCCGAAGTCTTGATCCAGGGCAGCCCGGTCTCCGGCCACCGCATGCCGCGCCGCCAGCCGCTCATCGGAACGACGGTGAGCCGGCCGCGGCGCCGCACCTCCTCCGAAACGCGCAGGACGCCGGGGGTTTCCTTCGCAAACTCGGCCAGTTCGCCGATCGTCATGCCGTGCACGTAGGGCACCGGAAACTCGTTCACGAGCGCAGCCGGGCTGAGCAATTGCGGATCGATCGGGGGCCCGTCCACTTTCAGGCCGCCGAGCGGGTTCGGGCGGTCCAATACGATCACTTCCACGTTGTTTTCGAAGCATCCCTCCATCGCCTGCTTCATCGCGCCCGCAAACGTGTAGGTGCGCACGCCGATGTCCTGCAGATCGATCACCAGCGCGTCCAGGCCCTGGAGCTGCGCCCGGGTGGGCCTGTGGGAATGGCCGTTGTAGAGCGAGCAGACCCTGAGCCCTGTCCTGGGATCGATCTGGTCGGGGTATATCGCCGAAGCGGGCAGCGTGTCGTAGATTCCGTGCTCGGTTCCAAAAAGCGTGACCAGCCGCACACCCGGCGCGCGCCTCAGGACGTCGATCGCGCTCTCGCCGCGGCGGTCGGCCCCCGCAGGATGGGTGAGGAGCCCGATCCGCTTCCCTTTGAGCACGACGAAATTTCCGGATTCAAGGACATCGAGGCCCGTCATGACGTCCGTCGGCACCTCGACGCGGGGCAGCCGCACGGGTGCGCTTGGGGCGGCGGCCACATGGACCGGTGCTGCGACAGCGCGCGGCGCCGCGGCCTGATTGGCCTGGCAGCCGCACAGGCTGGAAAATGCCGCAATGAAACTCACCAGCGACGACAGTGTCCTGGCGGGAGAGGCTTCGGACATGCGGCGGGAACTGGAAAAGGGGGGCATTGGACTGGGACGGCCCGATGTTGTGCAGGGGCATCCAAATAAGTCGAGCCGGCTGCTGCGGCGCCGGTCTCGGGAAAAAAGCGGCTCGGCCCA
>CAZSEH010000001.1:93038-104774 GCA_964605835.1 uncultured Opitutaceae bacterium | reverse complement strand
TGCCCCGGCAATCTCAAAACTCTCATCTGACCTCCAGAGCGAAACTCTCCGAGTGGCTGTTGAATTCCGGGGCGTACATGCACTGGATTTCCGCGATGCCGGTCTGATACGTCCCCTTCAGCTGGACGCGCGTCGAATATTCGAACACGTAGGTGCCCTTCGGCAGATAATCGATGAAGAAGTGGCTGGCGGTGTCGCGGGTGCTTTCGTAGTAGGCGAGGCCGTCCTGGAATTGGTAACCGCTCAGAACGTCGACCGGCTCTGTGCCGCTGCCGCGCTGGTCCTTCAAATGAACGTACTCCATGTCGCGGTCGGTGCGCAGCTCGATGCGGACAACCAGCTCATCGCCGACTGAAAGCGGGCCGGTGACCGGCTCCAGGACCTGGCCTTTCTTCGTCGTCTCCTTGACGAAGAGCGTCTTCCTGAGTTTCAGCGGCGTGCCCTCGTGCGGCGTGACCTTGCTCATGTCTTCAAGGTACTGCCAGTGGATGCCGCCCCAGCTGACCCCATCGTCCGGTTTCTTGACGGTGATCCGGCCCATCGCGGGCTTGATCTCGTTGCGCACAAACTTCTGTTCGTAGAAACCGATTCCCGCCTCGACATGCTCCGGCTTGATGGTGTCGCCAGCGAGCGCCACTTCGACCAACGCATCGCTGTTGAGCAGGTTCTTCCCGGTCAACAAAAGGGCATAGGCGGCATCGGCGGTGGCTTTTGTGGTCTGCCAGGATTGGGTCTGCTTCTGCTTGAGCAGCCAAACCTTGCAGTCTTCGACGGCCTGCGCGTCGCCCGTGACTTCGCCGAATGCCTCGATCATCACCGCCTGGGTCTCGATCGGAGCATCATACCACCACCAGTCCTGTTCAGAATCCCGCCAGAACATGCCGAGCTCTTCGTCCGTGACGCTGCGCTCCTTGATCGATTTCATGATTGCCTGCGGCGTCTCTTTGTCGCCGAAGCGCTGCAGGGCGATGGCGAGGTGCGCCTGGCTCTGCCGGCAATCCAGGCGAAGCCAGTATTTGCGAGCCTGGCCGAGGAAGAAGTCCACAGCATCCCTGTATTGTGCCGCGATCGGCCGGTCCTTGAGGAAGAAGCTGCGGCCATAGAGATAGAGGGCTTCGGTGCTGCTTGGGGTGTAACCCTTGGGGTTGGATGATTTTAGAATTTGTCCATACCGGTCCGCGATCCATCCGTCCAGCGCGTCAAGCGATTTGGTCGCCGGCGCCACGTCGACAGCCACACCGAGGTGCCGCAATCGCCCAAACCCGGTCGCAATGTAGAGACTGATGTATTCGCTCGGTTGGCCGCCTGGGAACCACGGCCACAAGCCATTGCCGAGCTGCCTGTCGGATAGCTGCTGGAGCGCCCGCGCAGCTTCCTCGTCGAGGCGATTGGCGTCGAACAAGATCCCGACGTTGCGGCGCGACTGGCTCTCGTTTGTTGCCTGCCTGAGCCACGGGGTTTCCTCAAGCATCACCGAAACGAGGTCCTTGTTCTTCTCCAGCGGGCTGTCGAGGGCGGGCGTGCCTTTCCAAAGATCGAAGACGCGGCGGATCTTCGGGTCGGAGTCCGCAATGTGACGGGCGAGCGAATTGGCATACAGCCGGTTGAAGAGCTGCTCGCTGCAATCGTACGGACACTCCATCAGGTATGGCAGAGCCATCACGGCGTACCACGCCGGTTGCGAGACCATTTGCACGGTCAGCGACTGGCTGCGAAGGGTGTTGGAATTTCCGGAATCGAGGAGCTTCTGGAATTCGAATTGCTTGGAAGTCTTGCCGCGAATGGGCAACGGCATCGATTCGGTCACGAGGATCCGACGGCTCAGGACCGGCAGATATCCCTCCTCGCCGTCGCTTGCGACGGCACTTGAGCCTACGGCCTTGTAGGTGAGGAAGCCCATGCCATCGGGCGCGGCGATGCGCCATGAGTAACTGCGCGACTGCTTGGCGGGCAGATCGAAGATTTGCTCGATTGCGCGATTGCCGAGAGCTTCATCCTCGGGACGGAGCGTTGCGGCGTCGGCGAACGATAGCCTGACCCTGCCGGCCTGCGGCTTGTCGGATTGATTGCTGACTTTGACGGTGAAGTCGACCGTGTCGCCTTCGCGCAGGAACCGGGGCGGATTGGGCTCGACCATCAGGTCCTTGGCCGTGACCACCTTGTCCGTCAGGAAACCGGCGCGCAGATCCTTGTCGTGGGCGAAGGCCAGGAATTTCCATTCCGTCAATGCCTCCGGCATGGTGAACGCCATCTTCACAACCCCGTCGCTGCCGGCAACCAAATGGGGGAGGAAGAAGGCGGTCTCGTTCAGGTTCTTGCGCGCTGTGATCCTGCCGAGATCGGGCTCGATCAGGGCCCCTGCCAACGCATCCCCAATTCCGCGCCACAGCGGTCCTCCTGGAGCGACAGAACCCGCTGTTCCGGCCTCGTACATCATGATCTGGTTGATGTTCTGCGGACTCCGATTTCCCATTTGCTGCTTGTCCTCGATCGTGACCGAGGAGGGAGCATCGCCGATGGCATTGGCAAGCCGGGTGCCGGCGGTGGTGTTGGGAGTGAAGTAGCCCCGGGCTTGGTCGGCAGAGACCTCGAAAGGAGTCAACCGGACGATTCTCCCGAAATTGGAGGCGATAAGCTCCGTGGGGAATGAGCGATAGCGCCAGTTCAGGGGTCGGGGTCGGGGAGCGTCCCAACTGAAGATCCAGCTAAAATAGAGGCTCTCATTCTGGAAACGGCTCATGCTCCAGATCCCCTCTGAACGGAACACGTTGAAAGCCCGAGGCCATTGGCTGGAGGCGTATTGGTCGAGCGACGCATCGTACAGCGAGGCGACAACCTCCGCGGCAGCAGGCTTCGAACTGGGACCGGACACGACCGCCGTCCATGTCTCCTTCTGCCCGGGCAGGAGCTTGGACCGAAAGCGCTCCCACTTAACGGTGAGGAGCTTGTCCGACCAGGGTACCGCCACGACCCTTTGAAGGGTATAGGCGCGGTTCTCGCGGACGTAGGTGATCCGCATCGAAAAACCGCCCCGCATTTCCCCGGTCACGGGAAGCCTGATGAGCTCCTGGGTCCGGCCCGATGCAGTCCAGTAACTTTTCAGCGGCTTTCGGTCGCATTCCAGCTCGACGAACGCCCGGCCCGTGTCGTACCCGGTGCCCCATAGCGCGGTGAACGATTCGCCCGGCTCGACCGACCATTTTGGCGCCAGAACAAGATTCGGCATCTTGACGCCGTAGCGCCGCGCCCCCGGATCGATCACCTGCACCGTTTGGCGCGCGGTCACCTTTCTCCCAAACCGGTCCGTGGTTTCGAGCGAGGCGCGGTAAATGCCCGCCTTCAATGGGACGAGGAGCTGCGCCTTGCCGGTGGCGTCGGTCTCGAAGGCTTGGACGGCGATTGTCTTGTCCGTTTCCCAGGAAATGGGATTGGACGGATCAGCCGCCGGCGGTGATGCATCAGAGCGCCACCAAACACCCAGCGACGGCGCGCGTTCCACCTTTTGCGGTTGCCTCAGGGCGTAGAGAGTCACACGGCCGCGGGCGGGCTGCGGCACCCCGTCCAGTGACTTAGTCTCAACGGCGAGAGCGACCGGCTTGTCCGGCGTCTGCCAGTCGTCGGCGGACAGCGAGGCCTGCAACGCGGTGTAGCCGGCCCTCAACATGCGGTAGTCGGAACGCGTCTCGCCCGTGGTGTCCGTCACGTCAGCGTAGAGGGTGAAGACAAACACCGGTTCGTTCTCCACCGGCACTGACCGATCTGGTTCCGCCACAAACTGGACCTTGAAGGTGCCGTCGCCCGCGGTCGTGGCGGTTCCATGCGCAATGGCCTGCGTGGCGGGCGGGCGCCACCACCAGCACCAATTGGGCAGCACGACGCTGCGCTCGACGCGCCACTTTACCCGGGCTCCGCCCACCGCAGCACCGGTGTAGGCTGCCGCTTTTCCCGTCAGGTCGACAGGCGAGGCGAGCTTGGAGGCTTCCTTGGGCGGGTCTATGTTCACCTGGAATTTCGGGCGCTTGTATTCCTCGACCCGGACAAACACACGGCTCGCCGGGAGGCCGAGAACGGCAATGCTCATGGAGCCCGTAAGGCGGCCGCTGGGTGCTGTGAAGGCGCCGTCGAAGGAGCCGTAGTCGTTGGTCCTGTGCGCCGCGCGGGCGATCTCCTTGCCGTTGGAATCGGCGAAAACCACGGTGAGGGCCTGGCCGGCCGCGACGGAATACTTTCCGGCGTACTGGTCGTAATCGACGCTCACTCCCTTGTAGTAGATCGTCTGCCCAGGGCGGTAGATCGGCCGGTCCGTGAAGAACACCGTCCTCGAATCTGCGCGCTTGAAGACGCTGCGACCGCCGAAGAAGGCGGCGTTTTCACTGGATACGGCCTGTCCGCCGTCCTCGGCCAGAACGACGATTCGTCCGTCCGCCGCAGGCAGGGTGAATCTGCCGTTCGCATCGGTCTTGGTGCGGTCAATCGCGTCGACTCGCCCCTCATTGTTGAATTGCCACAGGCGCACCGAAGCACCGGCCACCGGCTCCCCACTGCCGGCCCGGAGCACAAGCCCGTCCGGGGTGCCGTCGTCGCTTCGCGATCGCAGGATCAGCGCCAGGTCGCTCACCCAGACCGCCGCAGAAACGACCTGGTTGTCGCCTTTGGCGAACGAAGGGTCGTCGCTCGCGAATACGATGTAGAAGCCCGGCGGCAATTTCGTCGGCGCCGGAAGCTTCTCGGTGCGCTCCTTGAAGTCTGCCGTCGGGGGCAAATCGGCGCTCCACTCGAGCGCGGGAGCGCCCTCAATCAACTTTCGGTAGTCGTATTCGGAGAGGCCGCCGAGGTTCCACCCGAACTGGGCGACATAGTCGTCGAAGTCGACGCGTACCGCCCGGAAATGGACCCTGGTCACGTTGCGGTAGGTCACGTCGAGGGTGGGCCATGGCGCGTTCCAAACCCGCTCAGTCACCATCCGCGCGGACTTTGCCTCTATCTTTTGGATCCAGTTGAAGCACATTGTCCCGCCGACAGACTCCGGAAATGACTTCAGGCCGCGCTCGGCCAATTCATGCGCGGTCGCGAAGTCGCCCTCCTCGTCGAATTGCCCGGCCAGCTCGGCGAGGGCCCGGGCGGAGATCTCGTGCCGGGCGGTTGCCGCGATGAATCGCCGAAGCGCGGCCTTGTACCGCGCGGCCTTGCTCTCCCCCACGGCGACGTTCCTCCCATAGGACAGGCGGCTCAGGTCGGCATCGCAATAGGCGGAGCGGTCGGCATCCGCTTCGTGGAACCTGAGGAGTTCCTGGTAGAGCCGGATCGCCTTCAAGACAGGGGAGGCCTCGTCGGTGCTCGCCGGCCGCCAGTTCAGGAATTCGGCCGTGTCCGAGAAGATCGGGCTGTCGGCGTCCATTTCGAACGCGTCCTCGTCCCTAATCGCACCTTGCTCGCCGGTCTGATAGAATCCGAGCGCGTCATAGGCCAGGAAGTCTAACATCGCGGGCCGGTAGCGGTCGGAAACGCGGTCGCCCGGCGGCAGAAGATCGTCGTAAGCGCTGACCGGCGTGGCCTTGAGCGTCTTTTCGTCGGCGAGCGCGGCAGCGAAATGGCTGTCGATCTCGGCGAGAACGCGCACGAGATCCCACGTTTCGAGGTCCTGGCCCGAAGCGGCTGCAGTCTGGGTTCGCTGCATGAAGCGCCATCGGTTCTCCTCGAAATACTGCCAGTACCAGTGCGCAAGGATGGCTTCCATCGCCGGCTTCATTCGCGGGGTGGCCTTGTTCAATTCGGCCTGCATCCGGCGGATCCTCTCTTCCGGCTTGTTGCCTTGGATCTCACCCTCGAGCGCGATCTTGAGCCCGATCGCCTTGATTGCCTCGGCATCGGCCTTGTCGGCGAGGGCGCCCTGCACAATGGGCTCCAGTTCCCCGATGGCAGTCTTGGGCAAGCCGTTCTTCCTGGCCTCCTCCACCTTCTTCCATTGCTCATCGCGCGGACCGGCCAGGAGGGCGGGGACAAGCACTAGGAGAACTGCAACGGTGCCGAAAAAGCAGCGGACTCTCCCATTTCGGATCATCGCCGGCGATGTTGCCTGTTTTTCAGTGTCAAAACGAGCTGATTTCCGGCGCCTTGAATGACGTGTTGCCGCTCGTGCGTAACGAATAACTGCCCCACCAATCTATCTGGCCTTGGCGGCGTGCACCTGCTTTGCAGTGTTTTCCTTCACCGCGGCTATCATCTCATCCATGCCGTCCTTGATTTCGCCTACCTGCGGGTGAACTTCCTTGATGAGGTCGTGTTCGACCTTGGATAGCTTCTCGATACGGCGGCCCTGGTCGCGCAACTGGTCCATCAGGCGATTCTGCTTGGAGGAAATACGGCCCATCCACCAAAAGCAGATTCCCCAGCAGACCGTGCCGGTTACCGACATCCAGAACGCTGCGTTTCCCGGGCCCATGAAGTCCAGCCTGCGGGAGCGCATGCCGGCCACAAGCCCGGCGCCGGTAGGCGATCACCCCACGGCGTTGCGACGGATTGCATGCGGCGGTGCGGTCGAAGCCAGGATTGCTTCGAGGAGAGACGTTGATTCTCATGACCAATCCGGGATTTCCGGTCTTCATGAATCTGAAAGTTTCCAGCCCTGTCGCTCCGGCTTCGTCCATATCCGGGCTCGCCGTCGAAGACCGGGTGCTGAAAGCGGAAGGATCCCGGGCAATGCCGCTGCGGCAAGGGATGAACCGTCGCGAAGCCGTGCGCATCGGCGCGGGATTTGCGGTGGCGGGTGTTCTGGGTCGCCTGCTTCCGGGAGCCTGTCGGGCGGCCCCGGGCGGCGGCGGGAGGGTTTTTGACGTCCTCAAATACGGAGCGGTAGGCGATGGCATCACCCCCGACACGGCCGCCCTCCAGCGCGCAATCGACGAAGCGTCGGTCGCGGGCGTGGGGGCGCAGGTCCTCCTCCGGGGCGGCCGCCGCTTCCTGATAGGGTCGCTGAAGCTCCGGGGAGGCATCGACTTCCACCTGGCTGATGATGCGGAGCTTCTGGTCAGCCCGAACAGGGGCGATTACGCGGACTCGGGAATCGGACCGTATGGCGGGCCGTTCAGTCCCGTGATAACGGCTGTCGGGGCGCACGGGCTGCGAATCTCGGGCACCGGCCGCATCAACGGCCGCTCGGCGCAGTTCATGGACCATTACGACAAGCAGGACGGCTGGTGGCGCCCCAGGGGCTGGCGGCCGAGGATCTTCGTCCTGGAATCATCAAAGGATGTCGAAGTCAGCGGAATCACAGTCGAGGACACGCCGGAGTGGGTGCTGCACCTGCTGGGCTGCGAGGGCGTCCGGGTCGCGGGACTGACGATCCGCAACAACCTCGAGATTCCGAACTCCGACGGCATCGACGTCGACCACTGCCGGGACATCGAGATCAGCAAGTGCAGGATCGCCTGCGGCGATGATGCCATATCGGTCAAGACCACGGTGCAGAAAAGGGAATTTGGCCCGTGCACGGACGTCCGCGTGGCCGACTGCATCCTCGAGACGCAGGACTCGGGCGTGAAGATCGGCACGCACTGCCACCAGGACATCCACCGGATCCTGTTCGAACGATGCGAGGTGAAGACGAGTTCACGGGGCATAGCCATCCAGATGCGGGACGAGGGCAACGTCTCCGACATCGAATTTCGCGACATCAGCCTGGTGTCCCGGTACAACTCGAGTCCCTGGTGGGGCAGGGGCGAGGCCATCTCGATCACGGCGCACCCGCGGACCCCGGAGATGAGGATGGGAAGCCTCGGCGGCGTGCGCGTGCGCAATGTCACGGGCAGGGCTGAGAACAGCATCCGCGTGAGCGGCTCGAGGGAATGCCGGATCCGGGACGTGACGCTTGAGAATGTCGCGATCACCTTCGATCGCTGGACGGCATATCCGGGGGCGGTCTTCGACAACCGTCCGACGACGGTCTATCCCGAGCTGGAGGTGCACAATACGCCGGGAATCAGCGTCCGGCATGCGGACGGCGTCCTGCTGAAGGACTGCAGGGTCGCCTGGGGGAGGGACTGTCCTGCGTCATTCACACACGCCCTGGAGGCGGAAGACGTCAGTCGGCTTGCGCTGACCCGCTTCACGGGCGAGGCCGCCCATCCGGAGCGGGACGAGGCCATCGTGATGACCTGAGGCTCCGGGGAGTCCTGCGAAAGCCCGGCGGCCTCTGCCACGCGGCGGGACGCGCCGGCATTTCACCGATGTTCAAAGCCGGACGCCGGAGGGATTTCCGCGCGATTTAGGTTGGATAGCGGGACCTTTCTGCCATTTGTCATAAACATGGCAGGGTCGCTTATCCGATGAGCATGCTCCTAACGCTACTGACAACCGTCGTCTCAATTACTGTGCAAGGTATTCGTCACCTTGTCAGATCGTGGCGCCGGAGGACGGCGGGAGGGGCGGCGTAGGATCGGGCGAAGCGGCGAAGGACGTTGTCTTGCCGGGCCGCCGTCCGCCACGCGGCACAGCTCGCCGGCGTTTCGCGGATTTCAATACTGGAGGTCCGGGGTCTTTTGCGTAACCTTCGCGAGTCCTGATGCCCCGATCCGTGCCCATAGCCTCCGCCAAGCGGATCCTGCCCTGGCTGGTCGCCGTGGCATTCTTCATGGAGTCGCTCGACGCGACGATCCTGAACACGGCCGTGCCGACGATCGCCAAGGCGCTGCACGTGGCTCCCCTGAGCATGAAGGCGGCGCTCACCAGCTACATGCTGAGCCTGGCGGTGTTCATCCCGATCAGCGGCTGGGTGGCCGACCGGTTCGGTTCCCGCCGGGTGTTCGTCTCGGCGATCGGCGTCTTCATGCTCGGTTCGCTCCTGTGCGGCCTTTCCGGCAACATTCATTTTCTGGTCGCTGCGCGCATTCTGCAGGGATGCGGCGGCGCGATGATGGTGCCGGTCGGGCGCCTCACCCTGGTCAGGACCTTTGCGAAATCCGAGCTGGTCCGGGCGATGAGCTATTTTTCCATCCCTGCGATGATCGGGCCGATGCTCGGGCCGCTGGCCGGCGGCTTTATCGTGGATTATTTCCCGTGGCGGGTGATCTTCTTCGTCAATCTCCCGATCGGGTTTCTCGGCCTATACCTCGTCTATCGGTACCTGCCGGACTATTACGCCGAGAAGACGGATCCTCTGGACTTTGTCGGCCTGGTCCTTTTCGGCTCCGGAATCGCCCTCCTGTCCTACGTCCTCGAGATCTTTGGCGAACACACGCTCGGCTTCGCCGAGATCGCCGGACTGCTCGCACTTTCGCTGCTGCTCCTGCTGGCCTACTGGCGCCACTCACTGACTCTCGCGCACCCCCTGCTCCGGTTGCGCCTTTTTCTCATCCGGACATTCCGGTCGTCGGTCGTGGGAGGCCTCGTCACCCGGCTCGGCATCGGAGGCATGCCCTTTCTCCTCCCGCTGCTTTACCAGGTGGGGCTCGGCTACGGTCCCCTGCAGTCGGGCCTGCTCATGATACCGCAGCCGCTGGCCGCCATGAGCCTGAAAATGACCATGCCCGGGGTCATCACGCGCTTCGGCTATCGGCGGGTGCTCGTTTCGAACACGGTCTTCATGGGGCTTTTCATCGCGCTTTTCGCCACGATCAATCCGGGCACACCGGTCTGGCGGATCAGCCTGCAGGCGTTCTTCTTCGGGTACTTCTCGTCGCTCCAGTTCACCGCCATAAACACGATCGTCTATGCCGACCTCACCGAGGAGGACCTCAGCATGGGCAGCAGCATAGCCAGCACCATGCAGCAGCTGTCCCTGAGCTTCGGGGTTGCGGTTTCTTCGCTCATCGCTGCGTGCTTCATTCCCGACCGGCGCAATGCCAGTTCCGGCGAAATGATATCCGGAATTCACGGGGCCTTCGTCATCCTTGGCCTGCTGACCCTGCTTTCCGCAGCGGTATTCCGCCAGCTCCGTCCCGAGGACGGCGCCAAAATGAGCATGCACCGGGTGGAGGTGGAATAAGGTCCGCGTTTGCATTCCCGGTGCCTTGCGGGCCCAATGGGCCAGCACACTTCGACGAAATGAGCCCCCCTTCGATCCTCGATGAGGTTGCCAGCCTGCTGGAGCGCCTCCGCTCCCGGCGCCCCCTTGTCCACTGCCTGACCAACCAGGTGGTGAAGAATTTCACGGCCAACGCCCTCCTGGCGATTGGCGCAGCGCCCGCGATGGTCGAGCATCCGGAGGAGGCCGCCGAGTTTGCGGCGATGGCCGATGCTGTCCTGGTCAACCTGGGGACACTTGACGAAGGCCAGATGGGCGCCATCCGCCGCGCCCTTCCTTCGGCGCAAAACGCCCGAAAGCCGTGGGTTCTCGATCCTGTGGCCGTCGGGCCGCTCGGTGTGCGGACCCGCTTTGCACGCGAGATTCTGGTTTTTCAGCCGGCCCTTATCCGGGGCAACGCGTCCGAGATAATCGCGTTGGCCGGCCTGGCCGGGCGGGGCCGCGGCGTCGATAGCGGCGATTCAGCCGAAGGGGCGCTCGAGGCCGCCCGCACGCTGGCCCGCGCGACGCAGGGAGCCGTTCTTGTCACCGGTCCCGTCGACTATTCCACGGACGGCCTGACAGTGACCGCCTGCTCCAACGGCGATGCGCTCATGACGCGGGTCACCGGCGTCGGCTGTGCGCAGGGCGCCATCGCCGCAGCCTGCGCGGCGGTCAGCGACACCCCGCTCCAGGCCGCGACGGCGGCGGCCGTCCTGATGGGCATTGCCGGAGAGCTTGCAGCAGCCATTTCCCGACGGCCCGGCTCCTTTCAGACGGCCCTTCTCGATTCGCTTGACGCCCTTGACGGCGCGGCGGTGCGGGCGCGCGGTCGTCTGGCCTGAAAGCCCGGCGCACGGCCGCGCGCGGGCGGGTTCAAGCCGCGGCAATCGGGCCGCAGGCTGCGCCTGGGTCCGACTGCCGTCGCTCGATCGGATCAGAACTTGAAGGTCGTTCCGATGGCGAACTCGTTGCCGGAAATCTTGGAGGTGATGTTCGACAACGGGACAACCAGGGGAGGGTTGGCGGCGGCGTAGGCCGGGTTGTACCAGGGTCCGGACTGGCTGTGAGAGAAGCCGTGGGTGAATGAGATATCGAGCGTCGCGCCCGGCGCAAGGGTCACCGACGTTCCGACGGCGACGTGATTCGCGATGTGAAGCGGCGAACCGACGTTGTAGAAGGTCATCGAGGAGGGGATGGGATCCGAGCAATAGTTGTAGCCGATTCGGGCGACGACGTCCGGTGTGAGGGCCTGCTGAATCCCCAGCTCGAAGGTGTAGGAATCCTTCCAGCCGAGGCCCGCCATCGAAAAGTCGGACTTGAAACCGCTGTGCTCGAAGCCGTGCGTCGAACCATAGGCGATGTAGCCGACGTCCGATACGATATGCGTGGAAGCCGACACGGCGTAGTTCAATCCGGCCTGCGCGGTGAGCGGACGGTCCATCATGAAGTTGATGGTGCGCGCTGCGCCGGACGGATCGTGGATCGTCCATGAATAGCTGTGAAACCACGTGGGGGAGGAGAGGGAAACGCCCAGGGAAAGATCCTTGTTGGCCTGGAAGCGCAGTCCGCCCTGGGCGCCCATGCCGAGTTCGATGTCCTCCTGCTGCACTGCGGCATAGACCGGCAGGTGGAAGGCGTTGAGTCCCGGCGCGGCGAAGGCGGCGGGGGTGAACAGATTGCGACCGATGGAGGGGGCGAGCGAGAAACCCCACGACCAGCCGTCGGGGCTGGAC
>CAZSEH010000001.1:0-92938 GCA_964605835.1 uncultured Opitutaceae bacterium | reverse complement strand
GGAACTGTCGACTTCCACGTCCGGGATGATGTCGCCGAAGACAACCGAGCCCGTGCGGTCGGCAAACAGGACTCCATTCGCGGGGTTCTTGTAGATGCTTCCGATCAGATCCTGATCGTTGCCCCCGGTGGCTGCGCCGCCCAGTGCGGAATTGACGGCGCCAAAGCCTTGGACGAAATAGCCATCCGTCGCAAATGCGGAGGAGGCCAGGCTGCCAATGGCTGCGGCAAGCAACGCGGCCCGGAGGAGGGTGGGTGTCGGGATCTTCATGGGTGATCGTGGGTTTTGGGGGCGAACAGAGACCGATGGGTCCCTCTGCCGCCGCGGCGGCAGAACGGAGGACTTTACCTGATTGGGTTTAAACAAGTTTGACAGGACCGGCTCACGACTGGGTCGCGGGCGGGCCTGGAGGAAGCGTGGAGCGGATACGATGGCCCGGAAATGGGGGAGTGGGCAAGAGCCAAAACATCGGGCGGGGAGGTTTGAGGCTGAATCCGGCGCATAATTACGCGTCCTTTGCGGGCCCTTCACGAATCTTATTTTGAACCGGACCATGCCCCGGGCGCAACGGATCGCTTTCCGGCACGTCCGGCATAGATTCCGCCGGATGCCGTTTTCCCTTCCGGCCGACCGCAATCGCATCCATACTATCGGCATTGTGGCGATGGCTCCCCCCCGGTTCCATCGTCGCGCAGCCCCCCTTTGCCATGCGCAGTCCAACGCGAGTCCCCCTCATTGTCTTTTCCGCCGTTGCGTCGATGTTCGCCGCCGGCGCGGTTGAAGCCGCCGACACCTGGGTCTATTTCGGGTCGCACCGCGCGGGTCCGAATATCGGGTTCTCCCGTTCGCATTTTGACACGGATACCGGAGGGCTGACAAAACCTGAGTTTCTCATCGAAGCGCGCGCTCCCGCGTTTTTCATCATCGCGCCGGACGGCCGTCATCTGTACACGTGCAATTCCGGAACTCCCGGCGGCGTAGCCGCATACGCAATCGAGCCGCACGGCGGCCGACTGGTTCTTCTGAACCGGGAGCTCGCGGGCGGAGGCGATACAAGCTACATCACCCTTGACCGGACCGGGCGCTTCGCTCTCGCGGCGAACTACGACGGCGCGAGCATCGCCGCCTTCTCGATTGCCGCCGACGGAGCCTTGGGCGACTGGACGGCGTTTGTGCAGCACACGGGCCGCGGCGTGAATCCCCAGCGCCAGGCGCAACCGCACCCCCATTCGATCGTCCTCGATCCGACCAACCGGTTTGCGCTCGTCCCCGACCTGGGACTCGACAAGGTTTTTGTCTACAGGTTCGACGCGAAATCGGGTTCTCTGGAGCCGAATGATCCGCCCTTCACCCGCGTTGCGCCCGGCTCGGGCGCCCGGCACATCAAGTTCCACCCCAATGGCCGCTGGGCCTATCTGATCAATGAGATCGCGAGCACGATCATCGCATTCGAGTGGGATTCCGCGAAGGGCGCATTGACCGAGTTTCAGACGGTCTCGACCCTGCCCGCGGGATTCAAGGGAAACAGCGCCTGCTCCGAACTCGAGATCCATCCAAACGGGAGGTTTCTGTACGGCTCGAACCGGGGCCACGACAGCCTTGCCGCCTTCGCCATCGACCAAACGAGCGGGCGCCTGTCGCTGATCCAAATCGCGCCAAGCGGGGGCCGGACGCCGCGGAACTTCGCTTTCGATCCCACCGCGAAATGGATCGTCTGCACGAACCATGACAGCGACAACGCCGTGGTCTTCCGCGTCGACCAGGAGACCGGCGGGCTGACGCGGGTGGGTGCCGCCGTGGCCGTGCCTTACCCATTCTGCGAACGATTCCTGCCCGTCAATTGAACATGAATAACAATAAACAATCCATTGCCGCCGCGCTTTTCAGCATGGCGGTCCTTGCAGCCCCGGCCATGGCCGAGGTCACGCTCGCCAGCCCGTTCACCAGCCACATGGTCTTGCAGCGCGAAATGAAAGTGCCCGTTTGGGGCAGGGCGGAGCCGGGCGAACAGGTCACTGTCAGTTTCGCCGGACAGGAGAAAACCGCGACAGCGGGCGCCGAAGGCGCCTGGAGGGTCGACCTTGATCCCCTGGCGGCCTCGGCCGACGGGAGGGCCTTCGCCGTTCACGGCTCGCACAGCGGGAGCCCGCTCCAGCTTGAGGACGTGCTCGTCGGCGAGGTCTGGCTCGCCTCCGGCCAATCGAACATGGATTTCACGGTCTCCAAGAAGGTGAAGTTCTTTGCCGGCGCCGCCAACGAGGAGCAGGAGATCGCCGCGGCCAACTATCCGCTGATCCGGATGTTCACAGGCGCGGCGGCGAAGGCCTACGAACCGCAGGGCCGGGTCGGGGGCTCGTGGCGCGTCTGCAGCCCGGAGACGGTGCCGGCGTTTTCGGCGGTCGGCTATTTCTTCGCCCGCGACCTGCAGAAGGACATCGGCTTGCCGGTCGGCATCCTCACCCTCTCTTTCGGCGCGAGCACAGCGGAGGCCTGGATTCGCCGGGAAACCATGGCCGGCGACCCGCAGCTCAAGCCGATGCTTGACCGTTTTGACTCCGCCGTGAAGAGCTTCCGCGAGCACCCGCCCGCGGTCGCTGCGGCTCCGCGCTCGGAGGACGTGTCCGCCCCTGTGGCGGGCCCCAATCCGCCGGACGCCGGAAAGGCAAGGGGCGGCCGGGGCAAGCGCGGGGGCGGCCCGCGCGATCCCATTCAGGATCAGCACAATGCGACAGTGCTTTTCAACGGGATGATCAACCCGGTCATTCCCTACGCTATTCGCGGCGCGATCTGGTACCAGGGCGAATCGATCGTTGGAGGTCCCGCGGGCTGCGCCCTTTATCCGCATGTCCAGGAGACCCTGGTGGGCGATTGGCGCCGGCTCTGGGGCGAAGGGGACTTCCCCTTTTACATCGTCCAACTCGCCGGTCAGGAGGCGTCGAGCAACCGTCCGGAGGTGCGCGAGGCGCAGGCGACGCTGCTCACCCGGGTCCCCAACGCCGGGATGGCGGTCACGACCGATATTGGAGAGGCAAAAAACGTGCACCCGCACAACAAACAGGACGTGGGCGACCGGCTTGTGCGGATCGCGCTGGCCAATGTCTACGGCCGGAACATCGAATTCTCAGGGCCGGCATACGAGTCGATGAAGGTCGATGGCGGCGCCATCCGGGTGAGCTTCTCACATATCGGGGGCGGACTGGTCGCCAAGGGCGGCGGCCCCCTAAAATGGTTTGAGGTTGCAGGCGCCGATGGACGCTACGTTCAAGCCGATGCGAGAATCGACGGCGACACGGTCGTAGTGAGCAGCCCGCAGGTGGCCGCCCCGGTCGCGGCGCGGTACGCCTGGGTCAACTTTCCGGACGGCTGCAATCTGTTCAACTCAGCGGGGTTGCCAGCCGCGCAGTTCCGGACCGATTCGACCGTGAATAAATAGCTAAGACCTCAGGCCTCAAGTATTGAATGAAATTCAATACTTGAGGCCTGAGGTCGTTCACTTCGATCCGGATGAAGCTCGACTCGCACCAGCACTTCTGGAGATACAATCCGGAGGAGTATGGCTGGATCGACGACGCGATGGCTGCGATCCGTCGCGACTTCCTTCCGGCCGATCTTGCGCCGCTGCTCGGCGCCCATGGGCTGGAAGGTACAATCGCCGTGCAGGCGCGCCAGTGCCTGGAGGAGACCCGCTGGCTGCTCGGCCTGGCCTCCGGGAGCCCGATCATCCGGGGAGTGGTCGGCTGGGTGCCGCTGGCTGACAGCCGCCTCGGCGAAATCCTAGACGGGATCGCCGACCGGCGGCTCTTGGGCGTGAGGCATGTCGTCCAGGGCGAATCCGACCCCCGCTTCCTCGAGGGAGCGGCCTTCAATGCCGGCATCCGGACGATCACGGGACGGGGCCTCGTCTACGATCTTCTTGTTTTCGCGGACCAGCTGCCGGCCGTCATGGCGTTTGTCGACCGGCACCCGCAACAGCGCTTCGTGCTGGATCACATCGCCAAACCGCGCGTCGAGGGTGCTCCGCCGGACTCGTGGAGGCGGCAGTTGGCCGAATTGGCGCGCAGGCAGAACGTGTGCTGCAAGTTCTCCGGTGTCGTCACCGAGGTTCCCGGATGGCGTTGGGACCTCGCGCTTCTGGAGCCCTATTTCAGGGTGGTGCTTGACGCCTTCGGCCCGCGCCGGCTGATGTTCGGCTCCGACTGGCCGGTGTGCCTTGTCGGCTCGACGTATGCCAGGTGGTTCGAGGCGGTGAGGACCCTGGCTGCCGATCTTTCATCCGCGGAGCAGGCGCGCATTCTCGGGGAGACGGCGGCCGAGGCCTATCGCGTCCCCCCTAAATGATGAAAAACCCATTCTCGTTGCCCTGCGTCAATCCCGGAACCCCCCCTATGAAATCCACACTCCCATCCCTGTTGGCTTTTTCTCTGGTCTTGGCCGTCGTACCCGGCGTGTTCGGGAGCGATGTGCCGTTGGGGTGGCTCGACGGAACTGCGCCGGCGTCCGATGAGGGCGTGAGTTTTGGAGTGCCGTTGACCCGGGGAGACGCGCCCAAGGGCCAGGCGTTCGCCCTTGCCACCACCGATGGAAAGAGCCTGCCCGTCCAGACGTGGCCGCTTGCCTACTGGCCGGATGGTTCGATCAAGTGGATCGGTGTGGCGACGGTCGCCGGACCCGGTGCGCCGCAGGGAGCGATTCTTTCGACGGGCGCCGAAGCCGCCAAGACTCCGACCGGGCCCACCGTGCGGGTGGTGCGCGGCGACACCACGGTTGAAATCGACACGGGCGTCCTCCGCTGCCGGATAGGCAACTGGGGGGACACGTTCATCGAATCCATGGAGATTGGGGGCCGCAAGATTGCCCGGAAGGGACAGCTGGTGTGCATCCTGCAGAGCGGGCCGGACGGCGATCCTGTGGAAACGCCGTCCCGGGAGGAGTATGTCGGGCATGTCGGGCAGATCACCGTGGAACAGTCGGGCCCGGTTCGCGCGGTGGTAAAGATCGAGGGCGAGCATTGGGGAGTCCACTCCGACCGCCGGTGGCTGCCGTTCGTCGTTCGCCTGTATTTTTATGCCGGACAGAAGACCGTGCGGCTCGTCCACACGATCGTCTACGACGGCGACCAGGACAGGGACTTCATTCGCGGACTGGGGGTCCGGTTCAGCGTCCCGATGCGCGAGGAGGTCCAGAACCGGCATGTTCGCTTTTCTGGCGAAGGGCAGGGACTCTGGTCCGAGCCGGTCCAGCCGCTTGTCGGGCGCGACGGCCACTCTGTGGCCAATCCCGCCGATTCGACAGCTTCGGCCGAGCCGGCCGGTTCGGCCCGGGTTGGCCGCCGCAGCGATGTCTATCCGGAACAGATCGAGGGGAAACGGGTGCCGAATCGCGACGAGGTCGATGCGCGCTCGCAAAAACTTTTGGACGATTGGGCGGTCTGGGACAGCTTCAAGCTCGTCCAGCCCAACGCCGACGGTTTCACCGTGGTCAAGCGGACCAATCCGCAGAGCACCTGGCTCGCGGCGGGAGCGGGGCGCCGGTCATCGGGACTGGTGTTCGTTGGGGACGTCAGCGGCGGACTGGCCGTCAGCGTGAAGAATTTCTGGCAGTCGTTTCCGTCGTCGCTGGAGGTCCGTGGCGCGTCCGGCCAGGAGGCCGTGCTCTATGCCTGGCTTTGGTCGCCCGACGGGCCGGGAATGGACCTTCGACACTACGACACGCGCGCCCACGGTTTGGACTCGGTTTATGAAGACGTTCAGCCGGGCTTCAGCACGGCGACGGGAGTCGCCCGCACGAGCGAGCTGACCCTGTTCGCGACCGGGTCGGTGCCTTCGAAAAAGGAGACTGCGGAGCAGGCCAATGTCGGCAGCAAGCCACCGCTCCTGGTCGCCCCGCCGGCGGTGCTGCACTCCGCCGGAGTCTTCGGGGTCTGGAGCCTTCCGGACCGGGGTACGCCGCTCAAGAAGGCCGTGGAGGACAGGCTCGACAGCGTCATAGCCTCCTACGAGAGGGAGGTCGAGCAGCGCCATTGGTACGGCTTCTGGTATTACGGAAACGTCATGCATTCCTATGACACGGTGAGGCACGTCTGGCGCTATGACCTCGGCGGAATGGCCTGGGACAACACGGAACTGGGGAGCGACATGTGGCTCTGGTACAGCTTCCTGCGAACGGGGAGGGCCGACATCTTCCACATGGCCGAGGCCATGACCCGGAACACCGGGGAGATCGATGTGTACCACCTGGGGCGTTTCGCCGGCCTCGGTTCACGGCACAACGTCGTTCCATGGGGGTGCGGGGCGAAGGAGGCGCGAATCAGCCAGGCGGCGTTCCGCCGGTTCTATTATTACCTGACGTCGGACGAGCGCACCGGAGACCTGATGCGCGAGGTCCTTACTGTGGACGCCAAGGCGGCCGACATCGACCCGATGCGCCTCGCGCAGCCCCCGACTGCGCGGGAGAAGGAGTATCCAGCCCGCGTCCGGGTCGGGCCCGACTGGTTCGCATTCATCGGCAATTGGATGACCGAATGGGAGCGAACGGGCGACGTCAAATGGCGCGACAAGATCTACGCCGGCATGAATTCGCTGACCCAGATGCCGTATGCAATCCGCTCGGGCCGCAACCTGGTCTTTGGCTACGACCCGGCGTCGGGAAAGCTCTTCCAGGTGTCCGACGAATTGGGCGATTACAATCTCGCCACGATCCAGGGCGGGGCCGAGGTCGTTTTCGAACTCAACCAACTGGTCGACAATCCCGCCTGGCAGGAGGCCTGGCTGCAGTACTGCCGCCTGGAACGGGCTCCGTCCGCCGTCGTGAAAAAGGACATGCAGACGCATGCGGAGGGAGCCGATGGCACTCTTGCCGGCCCCGGAAGGCTGGCGGCCTATGCCTATTCGAAGACGGGAAATGAGGCGTTCGTGAAGGGAAGTGTCGCCGGCCTTGCCCAGATGTTCGGGATTGGGCGCAACCAGTCCCGGGGCTCCGCCCAGAACCCGCCGCAGCCGGCCGGACCGCGCCGGGTCGAGGGTCCCGATGTCCTCAACCCGATCGACGAGGTTCCGCTCGGCACGAACGGGGTTGCGCAATCGTCGCTGACGGCGATCGAGGTGCTGCAGCTCTGCGGAGACAAGCTCCCGGCCGAAATCCCGACTGCCGACGCGCTCCCTGCCAACGGTTTCAACGGTATCGACCAGCGGCGCGAGGGCGGTTCGGCGGGCGACATACGGACGCCGGGCAATTAGCCCCACTTGCCTCCGGCGGCGTCGGGCCGGGTTCCGCGGCGGGGTGCGCCGCAACAGAATATGTAATAAGTTGCTCCTCCGGCCGCGTCCGGAGGAGATGACTCTTTACAATGAAAACCGGGGCTGGACCCTTGGGGCACCCCATGAATAAGGCATTTACCCGACGTGATTTCTTGGTTACCTCCGCATCGGCGGCCGGGCTTGCGGTCCTGAACCGCTCGGTGTTCGGCCAGATGAGTTCGCCCGGCCTGTCCTCCGACCCCGCCGCGGCCGCTCTCTCCCAGTACCTCGGCCGCCAGAAGCTGCTCGAGCTGGAAAGCCGGTTTCGCACGGTCAACGACGATATTTGCGCCCGCGGTCTGCGGTCGATCCCGGGCGTTTCCGGGACGTTTCTCACGGGGTACCCCTATAACGAGTTCTATGACTGGGATCTCTATTTCGAAAACCTCTACCTTTCCTATTTCGGGGTCTGGCCGTACTGCTTCACCAATCTCAAGGCGTTTCTCGACCGGCAGGCTCCCGACGGCTATATCAACCGCAGTCTGATCAAGCAACGGGACCGCCAGCATTTTAAGCCGTTTCTCGCGCAGCTGGCGGTGCTGGGCTGCAGGCAGAACGGGAACGACTACGAGTGGCTGCGCGGCAATTATTACCTTCGGCTGAAGAAGTACCTGGACAAATGGTTCTCGTACGACGGCGACGGAAACGGCCTGCCGACCTGGAATTCTGCGGACGCGGCGGGCACGGACAACCAGTGGAGCCGGGCCGGCGCCCTTGCCTCGTTCACAATCGAGGGATCGGATCTCGCGTCCTACCTGGTGCGGGAACTCCGGGCGATGGCCGTAATTGCGCGCAGCCTGGGGGAAACAGCGGACGCCAGGGGATTCGACGCCCGTGCGGACCGCGTCTGCGACCTGATCAACCGTTACCTCTGGGACGAGGCCGACGGAATGTACTACGACCGCGACGAGCGGAACGGGCACCTGGTGAAGGTCAAGTCGGCCACCTGCTTCATGACCCTTTTTGCCGGCGCCGCGACGCCCGAACGGGCGAAGCGGATCGTCGAGGAGCACATCCTGAACGAAAAGGAATTCTGGCTGGCGTACCCGATCGCGAGCTACGCGAAGACCGAACCGGACTACTACCAGGGATCCCACCATGAATGCAACTGGCGCGGGCCGACCTGGGCGCCGACCAACTACATGGCCTTTCACGGGTTGCGCCGGTACGGCTTCAACGACGCAGCCAAGGAGCTCGCCGCGCGCCTCCTGGACATGGCCCTGGTCAAGAACCCCGTCCTGCGCGAATACTACAACGCGGAAACCGGCGAAGGTCTCGGCCAGACGCGGTTCTGGGGATTCACCGCCCTGTACTACGGCATGCTTCTGGAGCAATTCGCCGGCTACGACGCCTCGGGCCTGGACAAGCCGTCCGACGCCGTCGTGACGAGAACGCTCGGCGTGATCTTCCCGGAAGCGGTCCGGAAAGATGGCGGGATCGGGCCTGCCGGCGGGCGGGCTACCTGAGGGTCACCTTGAGCGAGTAGGCGTCGTTTCCGGGCCTTTCGCCCGGAAGCGTGACGTGGAGGCCGTCGCCGTCGCGTGTCCAGGCGAGCTTCTCGCCCGAGCCCAGCAGGGACACGCCGGCTATCTCCTTCGGCAGCCGGGCGGGCGTTTGCGCTGCGCCGGCTGCGAATGATCTTACGACGATTTTGCCGTCTGCGGGCCAGTCGAGGAAGATCGCGTAGATCGCGTCGCCCTTGGTCGTGAAGCGCAGATCCTGCGAGGTGTACGGCTTGCTGCGGACGTCCCGCGCGCCGCCGAAGGTGCCCGCCTCCACCTTCTCCTCCGTCGAGGGTCCCTCGCCGTAGGCGACCCAGGGGCGCGTCCCGAAGATCGCCTCGCTGTTGATGTCCATCCATTTTGCCATGCCGCCGAGGAAGGCCGTCTCGTCCTCGTCGATCGTCCCGTCGCCGCGCACGGGTATGTTGAGCAGCAGGTTGCCGTTCTTGCTCACGATATCGACGAGCATGTGGACAACCTGGCTGACCGTCTTGTACTTGTGCTCGTCGAAAAGGCTCCGCTTGTAGTGCCACGAGCCGATGCAGGTGTCCGTCTGCCAGGGATCCGGCCGGATTTCCTCGGCGACTCCCCGTTCATAGTCGGCAACAAAGGCCGGGCGGTGCGCCGGCGCCGGGTGCTTGGCATTCAGCACGGCTTCCAGTCTGCCGTTGTGAAACACGGTGTTGGCGTTGTAGAAATGAGCGGCGATGTCGAGACCGGCCTGGCCGAGCGGAAGCTCGTCGTCGTCGAAATAGAGCAGGTCGGGATGGTATTTGTCCACGAGATCCTGCGTCCGGTAGAACCACTTGTTCGAGTACCCATCGTCGTTGGGCGGAACGTCCTCGTGCCAGACGGCGTCGTTCTTCTTGTGCCAGGCGTTGGCGTCCTTGATCGTCTTGATGTCGTTGGGGAACGGCATGCGCAGCCCGACGTACAATTCCTGCGGGTCGAGCCCGTCCCACCACTTGCCCTTGCCGTCGGCCTTGGTGAGCGTCGCGGCGTCGTAGGGCACCCCCGCGAGCGGGCCCTCGACGTCATGGCCGTAGGCGGCCTGGAACCAATGCCATGCGTGCGAGGAATGGTTGGTCACGCCGAAGCGCAGGCCCTTGGCGCGGGCCGCCTTGGCCCAGATGCCCACGATGTCCTTCTTCGGCCCGACGTTGACGGAATTCCACTCGTGATACTTCGAGTCGTAGGCGTCGAAATTGTCGTGGTGGTTCGCCAGCGCGACGAAGTACTTCGCGCCCGCGCGCTTGTAGAGGTCCATCAGCCTGTCCGGGTCCCAGTTCTCGGCCTTCCACAGGTTGTCGAATTCCATGAAGCCGAACTTCGACGGGTGCCCGTAGTGCTCGACGTTGTAATCATACTGCGGCGAGCCCTGAATATACATGTTGCGCGCATACCAGTCGCCCTGCTCCGGGACGCATTGCGCCGTCCAGTGCGCCCAGATGCCAAACTTGGCGTCCCGAAACCAGTCGGGGCACTGGTAGTTCTGGGCGAGAGATTCCCAGGTGGCCTGGAACTTCCCAGGGGCGATCCTGCGGGTGGCCGGAACCGGCTGCTCGAGGTCGGCCGGGCGGACGCTGCCGGCCAGGCACGCGAAGGCGAGAAAGGGAAGGGAAATGCGAGACAGGTTGTTCTTCATTTTGAGCTGGGCGCAAAGGCGAGGGCGAGCTTTGCATCAAGGTTGTCGGGGCTCGCCGCCAGGGAGGCGGTGAGTTCCGAGCGGGCCTTGGCAGGATCGCCGGAGCCGGCATAGCCGAGACCGCAGACATAGTGCCCGGCGGACGCGCGGGCTCGCGGGGACATCGGTGTCGCCGGGCCGGGGCCTGCGGGCTGTCTCGCCGTATTCTGAAGGACGGCAAGGCCCGACTGAACCAAGTCCCGGAAGATCGTGTTGGCGCGATCGGCCTGGCCGAGTTTCTGCATCGCCATGGCCTGGTAAAAACGCCGGGTCGCTGTAACGGCCGGATTCTCCCTCATCCATGAGGGCCTCGCTTCCGAACGGGCTGGGGCGGCCGCCTCGGTCCAGGCCTGGCCGGCCTTTGCGGAATCGCCGAGCTTTTCATAAACGCAGCCCGTCCAGTAGGCCACCTCCATGGCGCCTGCGGAGTCGTCCCGCATCGCGCGGAGGTTCTCCGGGAAGCTCGATGCCGCCTGGAAGTCGGTGAGCGCTTCCTGGTACCGGCCGGCGTCAAAGCGCGCGAGTCCGGCCACCAGGTGGGCGTCCATCCACTCGGCTCCGGTGTCGAAGCGCGTTTCGCTCTCCCAGATGTGGAAAACGTGGCCCTGCAGAATGGCGATGGCCTGGTCGGCCTTTCCGGCGAAGGTCTTCAGATAGATGAGGCTGGCCAGGGCCCCGTCATCCTTTTGCGCAACAGCCTCGTGCGACTCAAGCATCGCCAGACGCGTTTCGACCGACCGGCCGTCAGCGGCATAGAGCTGGTCGAGTTCCGAAAAATGGCTCGGGTACGAGCCCCCGACGGCCACGGCCTTCTCGAGGCAGGTGATGGCCTTTGCGCGTGCCTCGTCCCCGGCGGCATGCGCGTAAGCCTGGGACAGGTTCCGCCAGACGATGGGGAAGGACGGGTCGAGCTCGGCGGCGCGCTCCCAGAGCTTGACCGCCTCGGCGGGCTGCCAGTCGAAGAGGAGGTTGCCGAGGTAATACGGGGCTCGTGCGTCGGCCGGATTGGCGGCTATCGCGCGGCGGAGCACCGGGATGACCTCGGACTGGAACGGGAAGACGTAGTCGGTCGGGCGCAGTACTGCGAGACGGCGGTATTCCGCCGCCTCGGCGGCATGGCCCAGCTTTTCCGCGAAGTCGCCCATGTAGTAGTAGACTATGGGGGAGATGGGCGCAGCGCCGGCCGACTTGACCGCCGCCTGGAGAAGATCGAGGCCGTCCTGATAGAGGCCGGCATCGGCGTATTCCGCGGCCGTCTCCTGCGCCGTCGGGCTGTGGTTGGTCAAAGTCGCAAAGAGCGCCTTTGCCTCCGTTGAGCCGGGGTCCAGGAACCATGCCTCCGCCATGAGCCGGACGTCGAGCCCGTCGGTCTTCCGCCCGGCCTGGGCCAGCAGGGGAGAGATCTCCTGGTTGCGGTCGAGGTGGCGCAAAAGCGAGGCCTTGAGGCCCAGCGCCCGGAGGTTGAGGGCGTTGGCGTCGAGGGAGCGGTCGACGAAATCGAGCGCGGCCGCGAAGTCCCCCCGCGCCGAGGCGATTTCAGCCAGCGAGAAATAAGCGGGGGACCGCCATTCCTGGCTCCATGCCGCCTTGTAGAACGTGTCAAACGCCTCCGCCTCCCGGCCTTCGGCCTTGAGGACGACGGCGAGGTAGTAGTACGGCGCCGCGTCCATCGGCGACGTGTAGCGCGCGGTGAGGCGGGCCAGCGCCTGGCGAAAATGATCCTCGGCATCGGCGTATCGGGCGCAGGCAAGGTCGATCCTGCCCAGATTGACGTGCGCCCCGACGTCGCCCGGATCGCGGCGGAGGGCCTCCCGCCAATAGGGCTCGGCCTCGTGCAGCGGATCGTGGAATTGGTCGATCCGCTGGCCGACCAGGTCCAGTTCCTCGTCTTCCTTGATGTCGGTCGGGGCGGCCGGCGGCGTGACGGCCGGGGGCATTGCCATCGCCGGCAGCCGGACTGGAGAGTAGGCGACCAGTTCGCGCCCCTGCGCCTCGAGCGAGGCCCGAACGTCGTGTTCATCCAAGCCGGCCGGGACGGCGATGCTGCCGATGAACGGATGGCCGGGATCGATCGAGATTTTCCTTTCGAGAAGGACCCGGCCCGGGGCCGTCACCCGCGCCGTCGCCTCGGGGAAGGCCGTCGTAGCGCAGAACCCGAATTTCGCCTCGCCGCCCTTCACCTCCAGGTTGACGGCGGCGTCCAGGTTCGCGTTTTTCACACCGCCGATCGCCTGGAAGGGGTACCAGTGCATCTCGAATGCGCGCGTCTCGTACGGCTGCATCCACGAATAGTCGGGCTGGTTGTCGGAATAGGCTCCCACCATCAGCTCGATGTAGGGGCCGTCGGTGTCGGTCAGGATATGGTCCTGCATGTGGCCGCGCGGCCCGTCGCCCCAGGTCCAGAACTTCTTGCCCGGCACGACGTGATGGTCGGCCACGCTTATGATGCCGGCCTCCCGGCCGTGATCGTACCCGGCGAAGAAATCGTCCTGGTAGTTCCAGGCGAACATCGAGTTCGCGGTGGGATGGTTCTTGTACCAGCTGACATCGACGCCCGCGGTGAAATCCGACCCGTTGAAGCGCGAGCGCGCGATCGGCCATTCGGCGAAGTCCCGCTTGCCGTGATAGGTAACGTACTGGGTGCTGGGCGGGAATATGACCTGGTAGTTGTCATTGGCGCTCACCGCCACGTTGGCGAAGCAGAGCATCGAGTTCGGAAGCGGCGTGCGGTTGAGGATGCGAACGGAGCATTCCAGGACCGAACGGCCCGGACGCAGCGTGTACCCAACGGCCCAGCGCATGCGCTGGCGTATTTCGAGCTCCCCGACCCAGATCGTCTTGCTTCCGTCTGGGTTCTCCTCGGTCCGGTACTGAACGGGCAGGAAGGTGCTCGCCCGGTGGTGGTGCGGGATGTTCCACTCGATGCCGCCGGAAATCCACGCGCCGATCAGCCCGATCAGGGAGGGCTTGATGACGTGCTGGTGGTAGATGAAGTCGTAGTTGTTCGTCTTGTCGAGCGCCTGGAACAGCCGGCCGCCGATTTCCGGCAGGATGGCGATCTTGATATATTCGTTTTCGAGATACACCACATGGTAGGTGCGGCCGGCCTTCTCATTGGTGAGGTTGTCGTAAAGCGGATAGGGATAGATGCGCCCCTGGGCGCCCTGCGATTCGCGTCCGAAGTAGAACATCGGGTTCGGATCGGGCGGTTCCGACAGATAGGTCGGGATCACCTCGTCGACTTCGGTCAATTTGACCGGGTCGGCTGCGGCTGTGCGCCGAGCGGCTACGGAAAACGCGGCCAGGCAGGCCAGCGTCAGCAGGATGGGGCGGGAGGTCATGGTGGGAAACGGATGGCTGGGTGGGGGAAACTCCGGGCGCCGGGGCGCCGGAAAAAAGGGGGGGGCGGCCAACAGCGGATCGCAGAAATCCAACTCCAACGGGGATCGAAATACAATCTTCAACGCGGCCGCCCAAGGACCGGCGATGCCGGCCGGCAGCCCCGAAAACAGCGGAGAAAGACGCTGCGTCGGAGGGTCGAATGGCCTCGATAAGTTTCTGAACTGAACTGTCTGAAAATAGCTGCGATTTCACCTCAAGAGCTTGACTGTTGGCTGGAAATGTGACGATGACATGCGGTCGCCCGGACCTGCGATGAGACCCCTAAAAGCCTTCGCCGTGGCATGCGGCTTTGCCTGTTTGGCCCTGTCCTGCGGGCGGGTCCAGCCGCAGCTGCCCCCGCCCGATCAGATTCTCGAAAGGATGCGGCTGGCCAACGCCTGGTTCATGAAGGAGAACCCGGATCCGCGGCCGGATATCGTTACGGACAAGCCGAGGCCCAGCAACATCTGGACCCGAAGCGTCTACTACGAGGGGCTGATGACCCTTTATGGGATCGACCGCGACCCGAGGTACCTCGATTACGCCCTGTCCTGGGCCGAGGCGCACAAGTGGGGCCTCCGGGCCGGGACAGCCACCCGAAGCGCCGACGACCAATGCTGCGCCCAGACCTACATCGAGCTCTACCGGCTGGACCCGAAGCCGGAGCGAATTGCCGAGATAAAGGCATGCATCGACCGGATGATCGCCAGCCCTCGCCGCGACGACTGGTGGTGGATCGACGCCTTCCAGATGGCCATGCCCGTTTTTGCCAAGCTCGGGGCCGTCAGTGGCAATCCGGACTATTATTCGCACATGCACGAGTGGTTTGCGAGAGCCCGCGACGGAGGCGGCGGCAAGCCCGGATTGTACGATCCCAAGGCCGGGCTCTGGTTCAGGGACGCTGATTTTGTTCCGCCCTACCGGGAGCCCAACGGCCGGAATTGCTATTGGTCGCGTGGAAACGGCTGGGTGATGGCGGCGCTTGTGAGGGCGCTTGAGGAGATGCCGGAGGGCGCTCCCTACCGCGGCGAGTATGTCGCCATCCTCCAGTCAATGTCCTCTGCGGTGAAGGCGGTCCAGAGGCCGGACGGGTTCTGGAACGTGAGCCTTCTCGACCCGAATCATTTTGGCGGAAAGGAGACGAGCGGCACGGCCCTCTTCACTTACGCGCTGGCGTGGGGGATCCGCCACGGTGTCCTGCCCCGCGACGAGTACCTGCCCGTCGTCGTCCGGGCCTGGAATGGGCTCGCGACCCAGGCCGAGCACGAAGACGGGTTTCTCGGATATGTCCAGGGGACGGGCAAGCAGCCGTCGGACAGCCAGCCCGTGGGCTTCGACAGCAAACCCAATTTCGACGATTTTGGGGTGGGCTGCTTCCTCCTCGCCGGCTCGGCCATGTACGCGCTTGAGGCGCCGCCGCCCGCGGGGCATTGACGGCGCCTGGACTTGTCCGGGCTACCGGGGCGCAACGACATTCCGGGGGGCGAGCGTGACCGGGCCGAGGAGGCCCGATGCCCGCAGCGGCCAGCCCGATGCGTCGAAGGAGCGGTAGTTGATGTTCACAAAATTGATTTCGTAGAAGCTCTTCCAGCTTACGTGGCGCTGATCGAGATCGCGGATCCGGTTGGCTGCGACGTTGGTCACCTCGATTTCGAGAACGTTGTTTCCCGGCGCAAGGAACCGACCGACATCGGCGGAAAAAGGCTCGCACCAAAGAGTTGTGACGTCACGGGCATTCAGGCGCACGCGGGCGCTCTCGGCCACCTTGCCGAGATCGAGCCGCCACTCCTGAACGGGTGCCCCGCCGGGTCCGAACGAACTCGCGGGCATGTCGAAATCCAGCCTGTAGACCGCAGAACCGGCAAACCGCCTGCCCTCCGGGTCGTCGCGGTCCGTCCATGACGCAAGCTCGGAGGTCTTGTAGTCCTTGGGAAGAGCCGGCCCCCCTTCGATGAAGTGGACGCTCCACTCTCCGGCGAGCGTGCGCGCGTTCTCGGCGCCGGTCCGAAGGTACTGCCATGCCGCGCCGCCGGGCGCCGAACGGGAGTACGTCCGCACGAAAATCGAATCGCCGGGGTTCAGCTGGAGATAAACATCCGTGCCGCCCGGGACATGCCGTGTCGCCGCGATTCCGATTCGATCCGGATAGAGCGGGTCGAGGAGAGCTGCGGAAACGGCGTCGCGCGAGAGGGTCACCCAGCCGTCGACCGGCGAAGTCCCCTTGTTGACGATGAAGTAGTCGTCCCCGTCCACGCTCAGTCGGCGGACGTAGTGAAGACCCGCGTCGGCCATGCGCTCCCGGGCGATTCCGGAGGCGTCGATGGAGGACAGGAGCGAGTCATCCGGCTGGCCGGCCTTGCCGGCCCAAATCCGGCCGGTGCCGACAAGGGCGGTTTCATCCTGGATGGGCACCTCCCCGCGCAGCTTGCGAATTTCGGCCCGCCGGTCTTCGAGGTTGGCCAGGCCGGGAACATCGGAGGGGATTGCGCCCTGAAAGATGACTGTCGCACCGTCCCGGGCCAGGTCGAGGAGTTTGCGCAGGGTTTCGACGGGCATGAGGCGGCACGTGGGTATCACGATCGCGGCATACCAATTTCCGCCGAGCCTGACGCCCGCCCGTCCGCCTGCGGCATGGTCAACCTGCGCCTTCATCAGGAGGTTGTCGGTGACCTCGTCAAAGCTGTAGCCTTTGTTCCAAAGCGCCATCGCAGCCTTGTGGAACGGTGTCCCGAGCATCCAGTTGCCCGGCGTTGTAAATTGCTCGACCAGCGGGTCCGCGCCGCGGCCGCCGCGCCCCGCGGGCGCCCGGGAGCCGGGCGGCGGGCCGATCCGCTGCCAGAAGTCGGCCACGGGGAAATAGAGCAGGAGGTCGTTGTCGGGTTTTCCGGACTGCAGGATCGACTGGCAGCGGGTCGCATAGGCGTTGAACGAGGGCAGGTCGTGCCAGATGCCGCCATTGGGGCCAAAATGAACCGATGCGTAGAACAGCCAGCCGGGCCACGGAGCCTCCGCAGGCGAATACGGTATCCCCTGGTAGAATATGTGATTGATGCCCGCCAGGTAGAACCGGTCCACCGCCGGCTTCAGCCGCGCGAGCGGGACCTGAAAGTGCTCGCCGAGCCAGGTGAATGTCTCGGAGGAGGCCAGCGCGCGCCCCGTCGTGTGCGCCGCCGAGGAGGCGAACATCATCATGGGTATCTGCTCGTCGGTGCCGCCGCCGAAGGCGCCCTCGGTTTCCGGGATGTCGCTCGCCGCGTACACGTCCTCGATGTTTGCGGGAGCGCCATGCGCCTGGTCGCGGGTCACGCTGCCGTGGGCGTGGCTCCATTCCGTCCAGCGCGCGACGTAAGCCTCGTGGAGTTCTCCGATCGTGCGCCTGTAGTCCTCCCTCACGCGTGCGGCGGTGTCCGGATCACCGTCCCCGGCCAGTCCGGCCAGGTGGTCCCGCAGGTCATATCCCCGCCGGGCGGAAAACTCCTTGAAAAAATCCGGCGTCCAGTTGGCGGCAAAATACTCGAATGAATCGTGAAACATGGCGCGCGGCCGCTGCCCTCCGTACGCCTGGAACGCCTGGTCAAACTTGGACAGGTAGGCGTCGATCGCAGCTACCGAATAGGGATCGACGACGTTGCCCTCGCCACCCGGCGCTGCCCGCTTGACCTTTTGCACGGGCTGGCGCGCGGTCAGGGCGTAGACTTTCCAGCCGGGCCCGGGCGCCGTCCAGTCAATGCGGCCGGCGCCGACCAAGCTGGTCAGATCGGTCCGGGCGCCGTCGGGTCCCACCGCCATCAGGCAGAGAAGCTTGCCCGAAGAGGATCCGGCGAGCAACCCATCCATTCGGACTGCGCCATTTCCATCCGGCGGGGCTCCGGGGGTCGAGGCATGAGCCGCGCCGAAGGAGGCCGAAAGCTTTCCATCGGCGCCGATCGGATACCGCTCTATCGACGCCGACTCGGAGGCCTGTTCCGCTGTCACCCAGGGGCCGCCGTTCGGCCAGCCCGTCCCGGTCGTCAGATCGACACCGATTCCGAGCCTGGAGGCGGTTTCAGTCGTCGCCCCAAACATCTCCATCCACTTTGGCGACAGATAGGGGATGAACTGCTTTTCGTAGCCCTTGGCCCCATAGATCGGGCAGATCTCGACGCCGCCGAGCCCGGCATCGCGGTATTCGGTGAGCAGCCGCTGGAGATTGGGCACGTCGACCGCGCTGCCGAGCCACCACCACCGGGTCCACGGGTGTGAAACCTGGGTGGGAGCGGGCCAGGAGGGAGCGCCGGACGGCGCGGCCGTCTGCCCGGGTGCCACGGGCAGGAGCGAGAGTGCAAGGAGGAACGGAAACAGGGATCGGGGTGCGCGCATGGTGGGAATTCTAGGCCTGCCTGGCTTGGGATTGCAGGCTGGCTGGTTGGGGAACTTGTTGCAAATAGATCACGGTTGGCGGGCATCCGACCCGCGGAAGCCGTCCACCACAAGGCCGGCGAC
This sequence comes from uncultured Opitutaceae bacterium, assembly GCA_964605835.1. Taxonomy (GTDB): domain Bacteria; phylum Verrucomicrobiota; class Verrucomicrobiia; order Opitutales; family Opitutaceae; genus Palsa-1447. Next base: position 74,594 of record CAZSEH010000001.1, on the reverse strand, counting down.
CCTCACGGTTCTCAGCGCCGGTCCGTAGCTGGCCGGCGGGTTCGGTCCCCAGCGAACGGTGCAATTCCTGAGCGTCACGTCGCGGGCGTCCTGCACGTGGATTCCGGCGATCACTATCCCCTTTTCGACGACGCCAAGCTCCTCGGGAGGGCGCAGGTCGATCCGGCTGGGCCACTCGGTTGTCTTGGCGATGTCCAGCGTCACGTCGTCGAGGACGATGCCCTCGGGGATGCACTCGGGACTGCCCTGGATGAAGACGCCGGCTTCGGCATGGGAGATGATGTGCGAAAAGTGAAGGTCGCGCAGGCGGCCTAGCTTGCCGCCCGGATCGCGCGGGTGGGAGTTGACATAGATGGCCTCCGAGGAGCCCCACCACTCGGGATAGAACAGTTGCGAACGGATCACGATGTCGTGGGCCACGATGTTTTCCACGCTGCCCTCGTCGCGGAGCATGATCCCGATCCCGCGGTTGCACATGTTCACGACGCAGTCGGCGAAGACGATGTTCCGGATCGGGTCGACGGTTTCGGATCCGATCTTGAGAGCGCAATCGTGGGTCGTCAGGACGCAGTGCGACACGACGATGTTTTCGCAGGGTCCGTACTTTGCGAACTGCCGGCTCGTCTTGACGACGATCGCGTCGTCGCCGCACTCGACGGAACAATCGCTGATCCGGACGTTTCTCGAGTGGTCAGGGTCGATTCCGTCGCAATTCGGCGCCTTCAGGCTGTTGACGATCGAGATGCCGCGGATCGACACATCCTCGCACCCGGCGAGGTGCAGCGACCAGAAGGCGGCATTGCGGATGGCGACATCGCTCACGAGGACCCGCCTGCAGTCCTCGAAGAGGATGAGGCGCGGCCGGTCGGGCTTCTTCTCGTAGATGTACGGGCCTTCCTTGCCGAGGAACTGAAGGCCCTGGCCATCGATGACGCCCGTCCCAGTGATTCCCACGTTTTCCGCATGGCGCGCGGAAATGAAGATGCGGTCGACGTAATCCGCGGCCTGACCGCCAGCGGCCAGAATGAAGCCCGGATCGCGGTGCTCGACGTAGTCGGACAGTTGGGCGCTTCCCAAAAGGCGCGAGCCGGGCTCGAGGTCCAGGATCACGTTCGACTTGAGCTCGATCGAGCCGGATAGGAGGGTGCGGCCCGCGGGAATCCCGACGATTCCGCCGCCGGCCGCGAAGGCGGCGTCGATGGCTTTTTGCAGCGCGGCGCCGTCGTTGGTCTTGCCATCGAGGACAGCCCCGTACCGGGCGGGCGAGAAAACGGCGGCGCGCAGTCCCGGGCCGGCCGCGACCAGGATCAGGAGGGATAGAATCGTGCGGAATCGTGACATGGGGGTTTCAGGTTCTTCTCGAAGAATTCAGGGTTCTGGGGATTCACTCGCGCGCGACACAGAGGGCAGATCGACATCCCCGCAGTGGGACAGGCTGACCGGCTTTCCGTCTCCGGTGGCATACCGGACGTTCTTCATCGTCCAGTCGCGGGCGTATTCGACGGATCCGGCCTGCGCACCCCGGGCGTCGATGTTCTCCCAGTGAACGGCTCCCAGGGGTTTTTCGGCCATCCCCTCGGCAGTGAGGATGCGGCGCGCCCCGACAGCCTTCACGTTCATGATCGTGATGTCGCGCACGTCGACGTACCCCCGTTCGGGAGGCTCGACGGGCGTCGCCAGTATCTTCCAGTAATCGGGCACGTTCGTGAATCCGGGGGGGATCGTCGCGTAGCTGTAGGTTGGATTCCAGTTGAGCGTAAAGGTGAAGGGAAGGGGCACCTGGTCGAGCGTCAGGTCGCGCACGAGCACGTCCTCGATCGAACCCCCGCGCGTGTGCGTCGTCTTGAACCGGACGCCCTCGCTCGTGCCGATTCCCTGGTTTCGATAGGCGACGATATGGCGTATGCCTCCCGAGGTCTCGCTGCCGAATGAAATGACGCCGCCACCGCGACGGCAGATGTTGTCCCGGATGACCACGTACTCGGTCGGGCGGTTGACGCGGAGTCCGTCCGCGTCGCGACCCGACTTCAGGCAGATGTCGTCGTCGTTGTTGTCGATATCGCAGTGCTGAACGAGAACCCTGGTGGAGGAATCCACGTCGATGCCGTCCGTGCTGGGGCCCCTGACCCCGTTGACAATGGCGTTGTCCCTGATGGCGACGCCATCGACCGTGATCCGCTCGGAATAGGCCACCTGCACCGTCCAGAATCCGGAACGCCGCAATTGCAGGTTCGCCAGGGTCACGTCCTTCGACTCCCATAGGACGAACATGCGGATCCGCCGGCAGTCGTAATCGGCCGCCCATCGAATCCCGCGCGGCTCGTAGTCCTTTCGGAGATCCCAGTATTTCTTCCACCAATAGTCTCCCTGCCCATCAATGGTCCCCGGCCCGGAGACCTCCACGTCGGTCTGGCCGTTGACGTTGATAAGTCCGGCCGGCCAGGGCATCTCGATCCCGGCGACACGCGTCGGGATCACCGGGTAGGCTGCCTCATCGTGGCTTCCGAGAAGCGTAACTTTTTCATCAATCCTGAGATGGACGTGACTTTTCAGGAAGAGCGCGGCGGTCAGATAGGTGCCCGGGTGCAATGTCACGACCCCGCCTCCCGACTTCGCGCATGAGTCGATTGCCTGCTGGATGGCCTGCGTGGCGGAGGTCGTTCCGTCGCCGATTGCGCCAAAGTCGTTGGCGGAGAAGACCCGGGTGCCTTCGGGCTGGCGCTTTGCGCCGACGTCATCAACCCAGGCGGGCAGCGACGGGCCGGGAGGCGCGGCATGAAGGGAAGGGCGGATTTCCAAGGCAAGTCCGACGGCCGCGAGCAGGCCTGCGGCGATTGCGCGGCGATGAGCGTCGGAAAGCATTTTTTTTGGGGGGGAAAGCGTGGCGGAAATGAAAGGATTCGCGGCCCTCCGGGGCGTCGCAAGATCGGTTGATTCGGACGGCAGGGAAAAAAGCCACCGGCGCCGGTCGCTCTCAAAACCATGCAAGCGGGGCCGCCGGGCCGCAAGAACAGTGTTGGTCAATCCTGGTGAAAGACCTCGGTCAAGGGGCGGCTGACGGGGCTGTTGTCGGGGTTGGAGGGCATGACGTCGCTCATCCGGCGCCACCAGCGGCGGCATACTTCCGTCTGGGCGATCGCCTCCCACCTGGCGTCGTCCTCGATCTCCACGTAGGCGAAGAGATTCCCGGTCCGCTCGTCGAGGAAGATCGAGTAATTGTGCGCGCCGTGGGAGCGAAGCACCTCGGCGAGGTCCGACCAGATCGGATTGTGCCGCCGGGTATACTCGTCGGCCTGGCCGGGGTTGACCGACATGAGGGAGGCGCGTCTTTTCATGGTATTCGGCTGGGGTTCATGGGTTGAAAGGGATGGCTTCAAGGCCGCGGCAATCCTCCGCCGGAGGATCCAGGCTCGCAAGATGCCTTCAAATTATCCGCCCCGGGCGTCATTTCGGCATCGCGCCAGCACCCGCGTCCACAGGCGGCAGGGGCTCCATGATCCCGTTTTGCTCATCGTGGAGGAGGGCCGTGTTCAGGCCGTCAAGGACCAGGACGCCCTGGATCGATGAGACAAAGGCCTGCTCGCCCCAATGCCAGACGATCGCTCCCTTGGGATCGAATTCAACGATCTGCTGGCCCTCATAGTTGTGGCCTCCGGAGTGGCCCTGCCAGTTGGCGACGACGACATCGCCGTTGGGCAGCAGCTGGAACATCGCGTAGAAATAGGGTTTCACCCTGGCCGGGACCTGGCCCCTTGCCCCAAACTTGCGCAGTACGGCGCCCGAGGGGTCGACCTCGACCATGAACGAGGAGCCGGACTTCCTGTCAGTCTCGGAGGTTCCAAAGCCGGCCGACATAAGGGTGTCGCCGTTGGGAAGCGGCAGCGCCAGCCACGCGTGGTGGAAATCCGCGACCGGGATGTCCCGGATCCAGTTGCCGTTGCCGTCCGCCTCGCGGAAAAGGGTGTTGCAGGCGCAGAGGAAGGTCCCCTTCGGGGTCTGCCGGACGAGCCGGAGGTAGTCGCCGACGTAGGTCGTCCGCTTGACCACGCTGCCGTCGGGAGCGAATTCGACGAAGAGGACGTGCCGGCCCTTCGGGTCTCCAACCGGGTCGTGACCGCGGTTCAGCTTCTTCCCGTCGAAGTCCACCCCGGCGAGGATCAGGTCGCCGTTGGGGAGCCGCCGCGCCGACGAGACGTCGTGGTAGATCGCGACGTCCTTCAGGAGCTTGCCCGTCGCGATGTCGTATTCGCAGTAGCCCTGGTCGTGGCTGATCAGGAGCTTGCCGGCGCCCTCAAGCTGCATGTCGCGGGGGAGCGCGTGCCCGACGTGGACGAGCCAGTTCTGCTTCGGATTGGCCTCGTTGACGTGCATGACATCGCTCAGGCCTTCGTCGAGGGCCAGGAAATCGTGCTGGATGGGCTGGGCGGGCGAGGCAGTCGAAAGGATGCAGGCGAAGGCTGCGGCGCCGGCAAGGCGGGGAAGGGAGGGGGTTTTCATGATGAGCTCCCCGTATCATCCTTCCCCGGCGCGGGTCGGGTCAAACCTCAATGTGTCGGACGAAGCGGGCGCCGCGCCGCCTTTCCGCGGGGCGATCCGGGAAACGCCGGCCGTGCTACAAGCCAGGCTTCGCGGTCCTTCCCGCGTAGATCCGGGTGACTTCGGAGAACACCTGGTCGACGGTGATCCACTTCATGCAGACGTTGTCGCGGCAGGCCGTCTGGCGATTGTTGAAGGCGTTGACGCAGGGGCTGCACGCAAGTCCGGCCCAGAGGGGATGGCTCCGCGGTCCGGGGGCTCCGAACAGAAGCGGCGTCTCGGGTCCGAAAAGGGATACGACGTCGATGCTTGTAAGGGCCGCGAAATGGGCGGGACCGCTGTCGTTGGTCACCAGAACCTCCGCCAAACCGTATGCGACGAGCAGTTCGCGCATCGTCGTGCGGCCCGCGATGCAGAAGCACCTGGGCGAACCGACTTCGCGGACGAGGCGCTCGACTTCCGGCGCTTCCTCGGCTGTGCCCGTGAAGCCGACGAAGGAGTCGGCGAATCCCGCCAGAATCCGCCGGGCCAGATCGACATAATTGAGCACGTCCCATTTTCGCAGGGGCAGCAGGTCGCTTGCATTCGCGTTCAGAAGGACAACCCGGCCCCCTTCGGAAACACCCATTTCACGAAAGAGCATCCGCATCGCGGACACTTCGGCATCTTCGGGCCGAAATGCGGGCAGTGCGCCGGGGGGACCCGGCACCCATGGGAAGGTCGGCAAAATCCGGGGGTCGCCCTCGAGCGCGCGGACCAGGCTTGTGAATGTCCGGCTCGTGTGCAGGTGCGGATTGTACAGAACGCGGTGGGTGAAAAGGTCGCCCCGGTATGGGCCCTCCCGGAAATAGCTGTGAAAGCCGACGCGGCGCTTCGCACCGGACAGCCACGCGATGACGGCGGAGGACCGGGCGAAAAACTCCATGTCTATGCAGGAATCGATTCCGAGGCGGCGAATCTGGCGCAGCCTCGAAAGACAGCTCGCCATCATCGAAACCGGCGAGCGGGTGCGGATTGTCAGGACGTTTTCCTCCGGAATCAGGCCCAGTATGTCGAGCACGAATCGGTTCTCCTCAAAAGCAAGGAAGTAGACCCGTTCCCGGCCGACGAGGGAGACCGCCTCCTGGATGGCGCCGCAGGCGAGCACGGTCGAGCCCTGTTCGGCGAGTTTGAGAAAGAGAATCCGGGTGGGAATTCCGGGCTCCGGGCGGCTTGAAAACAGGTCCGACAGCCGGCGAAACCCGGTCAGCAGCATGCAAACCGGAACGCCGACGCACCGGTCGATCCAGAGCAATCGCCGCGCGTTGCTGCTGAAACGGAGCCGGGAAGGGCGCGGCGGGGCTCCCGGCAGGGGACTCGTCATCCTGTCGATCCTGGGGACCGGCGGGCGTCTACGCAAGTCAAGGACCTCTGGCCTCAAGTATTGAAAAACGGGGTTGCCCGTTTTTCAATACTTGAGGCCAGAGGTCTTCAAACGTTGCTTCAGCCTGTGAAGTATAGGTACGCTCCGAGGATGCAGACCAGGATGAGGCCGGATGCCGCGACTTCCGGCCAGCTCCAGCTGGCGTAGGTCCTTGCCTTGTCCTCCGCCGTTGTGGTGCCGAACGTGAGGTTCCGGATCTGCGCGGGATCGGGCTCGGCCGTCGCATGGCTGACGACGACCATGACCACGGCCGAGACAAGCGTGATGAGAATGCTGAAATACTGGAAATTGATGTTGTTGACGACCCAGAGGAATGAGCCGGGCTCATAGCCGCCGGCAAAGCTTCCGAGTTTCATCGTGACGGGCGTGTCGACGGCCATCCGGAAGATGCCGAGGGCAAAACCGACGATCATGGCCCACAGGCAGCCCTGGGCGTTGAGGCGCTTCCAGAAAACGCCAAGGAAGAACACGACGAAGATAGGCGGGGCCATGTAGCCCTGGACGGTCTGCAGGTAGTCGTAGAGGCTGTGGGCTCCCTCGACGACCGGAATCCACAACAGGGCTATGACCACCATGATCGCCGTGGCGATTCGCCCCGTGCGCACGATTTGGGGCTGCGAGGCGCCAGGCCTGAACTTTCCGTACAAATCCACGGTGAAGAGCGTCGAGCAGGCATTGAACACGCCCGCGAGCGAACCCATCAGGGCGGACAGCAGGCCTGCGACGACGATGCCGCGCAGTCCGACGGGAAGGAGGTGCTTCACCATCAGGGGAAAGGCGTTCTGGGCATCGTATCCCGCGGACAGTTCCGGAACCTTGCCGCTCTTGACCAGGGCGTAGCAGATCATGCCCGGGATGATGAACAGGTAGGGCGGAAACAGCTTGAGGAAGGCGGCGAAGATGCTGCCGCGGCGGGCCACCTGCTCGTTCGGGGCGCCCAATGCCCGCTGGACTATGTACTGGTCCGTGCACCAGTACCAAAGCCCGACAACCGGGGCGCAGATGAGCATGCCCAGCCATGGATAATGGCTGTTGAAGTACCACGCCTGCCTTACCACGTGGCCATCCGCAGCCTGTTGCATGACCGGAGCCCAGGTCGACTCGACGCCGACCGGCGTCATGGGCTTCCACAGGTTGAACATGTCGGAGCCGCAGATGACGCGCAGTTCGTGCCAGCCTCCAAGCTTGTGCAGGCCGTAGAAGGTCAGCGTTGTCGATCCGGCGATGAGAACGAGCACCTGGACGGCGTCGTTGTAGGCCACCGCGCGCATGCCGCCGAGCGTGGTGTAAAGACCGGTCAGGATGATCACCGCCACCGAGCCGATCCAGAAACTGTTGATGTCACCCCCGAGCACATGGAGGTGGATTTCAGGCAGCAGCGTCGAGAACACGACGCCGCCCGCAAATATGCCCACCGCGATCTTTGACAGGATGAAGGTGACTATCGAGACGATCGACAGCACATACCTCGATCCGGTGCTGAACCGGCGCTCAAGAAACTCGGGCATCGTGAAGACGAGCGAACGGGCGTAGAAGGGGACGAAGACCCAGGCGAGCACGAGGAGGCACCAGGCATGAAGCTCATAGTGGGCCATCGCGACACCGTCCTTGGCGCCCGAGCCAGCGAGCCCGACGATGTGCTCCGATCCGATGTTGGAGGCAAAGATGGAGGCTCCGATGACCCACCATCCCAGATTGCGGCCCGCCAGAAAGTAATCGGTCGCCGTATTCTTTGCCTTGCGGACGACCCACCAGGCGACGCCGAATAGGACCGTGAAATAAAGTGCGATCGCCAGCCAGTCCAGGCCGGCCAGGGTGGAGGTGCTCGTTGGGGTCATTGCATTGTTCTGAGGTTCAGGTTGGGTAACGCCGGGGATGGCGGTTCGGGAACGTCGCGCAAACATTGGCGGTGCAAACGGCGGCTGTCTAGCGCAAGAGTCGGGGCTCGACCAAATATTACATTACCGTCATCCCTGCCATATGCGGTACACGAAGATCGTCGCTCTCGGCATGCTTTGCGCGGCCGCGCAATTCTCACGCGCGGATTTGCCGCCGGTCCCCAATGGTGGATCGGAAACGGTCTGGCGGGCTGACGATTTCCCCGCGCCGGGCGGAGCGGCGGCGGGCGTCCTCGGCGAGCCGACGATTCTCAGGGACATTGCGGGATCCTGCGCGCTCTTTAACGGGCGGTCGGACGGCTACATCATCCCGGCCAATCCTCTGGCGGGATGGAGGGAGTTCACCGTCGAGGTGCTTTTGAACCCGGATCCAACCGGGCCGCAGGCCCAGCGGTTCCTGCACATTGAGGACGCATTGGGGGGCAGGCTCACCTTGGAAACCCGACTCACCCCAGCGGGGCAATGGGCGCTCGATGCGTTCCTTCTGGCGGGCAACTCGCGCAGGGCGCTCCTCGACGAGAAACGGCTCCACCCGGCCGGCCGGTGGCATTGGGTGGCCCTGCGTTACGACGGGCACAGGATGGAGAGTTTCGTGGACGGGGCGAAGGAGCTCGAAGGCCTTGTGGAATTTGCGCCGATGAAGCCGGGCCGGACATCGATCGGCGTCAGGCTTAACCGTGTCTTCTGGTACAAGGGGGCGATCCGGGAAATCGTCTTTCATCCTCTCGCCGTGGCGGATGCCTCCCTTCATGGGGCCCCTTGATTGGAAGGCCGGTCCTACGCAGACATTGACAAACTTTGGCGCGGTGAGCGGTCTTCCCGAATGAGACGCGCATTTCGGTTGTCAACCGGGATTCTTCTTTCCGCCATCGCCCTCCACGCAGCAGAGGAGCGCGTGTCCGTCGCTGCCGCAGCCAACCTGGTCTTTGTGCTCGCCCCGCTGAACGCCGGGTTTGCAAAGGTGCATCCCGGCGTCGCCGTCACGAGCGAAACAGGCGCTTCCGGCAGCCTGGTTGCACAGATCAGCAACGGCGCGCCCTACGATGTATTCCTGTCGGCGGATCTGGACTATCCAAGGATGCTCGTGAAGGCAGGCGCGGCCCAGGGTTCGAGTCTCGTCGTCTTTGCGGTCGGCAAGCTGGTCCTTTGGACCATGAGGACCGGCATCGATGTTTCCTCGGTCGAATCGGTCGTGAGAAACCCGTCGGTCGCACGACTGGCGATCGCGAATCCAAGGACCGCCCCGTACGGCCGGGCGGCCCGGGAGGTGCTGGCGAAGCTGGGCCTGACCACCATCGCGAATCCCAAGCTCGTCGTCGGGGAAAGCATCACCCAGACGGCGCAATACGTTTCCAGCGGCAATGCTGACGCCGGGTTTGTGGCGCTCTCGCTGGTTCTCTCTCCCAAGCTGAGGGACAGGGGCGCCTGGCTGGAGGTGCCCGCGGCGCTTTATGCGCCGATCGAGCAGGGAGGCGTCCTCACCAACCGAGGTGAGGCCAATCCCTGCGCGCGGCTGTATCTCGACTTCGTGACAAGCCCTGCGGCCGGCAAGATCCTCGCGGAATTCGGCTATGGAGTGCCTCAGCCGTCCGGCGCGCATTGACCCGCGGCCCATAAGATTTGCATCCTCAGGGAAAATTGGCACATTGGGTCCGGGGAATTGTCCCACGGGAAAGAAGCCTCTGAGGCTGTTGACTAACCAATCAGATTATAACGCCATGAATACCAAGAGCATTATTGCCGCGGTCGCGTTGGCGACACTGGTGGGAGGCGCCGGCGCATTTGCCCAGGCGCCGGACACGCAAAACACGACACCGGCACCGAACCAAGTCGTTTACCTGCCGCAGCTTCCAGGAGCTGCCGATCTGGTCAAGGCTGCACCCGGCCAGGGTGTTTCAATCGCCCAAATCACTCAAACGAGCGACCAGGTGACCGTCGTCTACAAGCTTGCAAACGGGCAGACCAACACGGTCGCATACCGGCTGATTTCAGCCGTGGAACCATCCAATGGGGCGCCCGCCCCGGCTCCCGCGACGGCGGTCGTGTATGCCCAGCCCGCCCCGGTTTATCCGGGTTACTACGCTCCGGACTATTACTGGCCCTGGTATGGTCCGGTCAGGCTGGATCTTGGCTTTGGCTGGGGTTGGCGCGGTGGCGGCTGGCGTGGGGGCGGCTGGGGCGGCCATGGCGGCTGGGGCGGCCGCAGCGGCGGCTGGGGCGGCCACGGCCGCTGACATCCTTCTTAATCGTTAGCCTGCATCCATCACGAATTCAGTGCCAGAGCCGCGAGGCCATGGCGTAGATGATCAGGGCCAGAAGGAGGAGCCCGAGGCCGAAGAACATGAACCCGAATGAGCGGGCGATCTTCTTTCGTCCCTCCCATTCGTCCTTGACCCGGTGGGCTTCGAGCCTGCCGGAGGCGACCAGGCGCTCGTACCAGCGTTTCCGCTCGTGCAGAAGCTCCGTCTTCGAGATCCGTCCGGAGAAGATGACCGTATCCATCGGGAATTTCTCGATCCGGAAGTGGGTGTTGAAGAAATGGAAGGTGAAGATGAAGCCCGCCGCGAGCAGCGCCTCGTCGGAGTGGAGGATCAGGGCTATATTGATGACCCACCCGGGGAGGAACGCGGTGAAGAACTTCGGGAACCACATGACCAGGCCCGAGGCGCCGATGATGAAGATACCCCAGAATACGGCGAAATAGTCGAACCGCTCCCAGTAGGTCCAGCGGTCGAACTGCGGCCGCGGACCCTTGCCGAAGAACCATTTCTGGTGGGCGATGAAATCGCGCCAGTCCTGGAATGAAGGCACCATCGAGTCCGGGCCGAACAGGGCGTCCCACAGCCGGCGGGGCCTGAGGCGTCCCGACTGCGGGTCGCGGAGCGCCCCGCGATTGCGCCAAAGCCCGGTCACAAGGGCGGCGACGTGAAGTCCGAAGTACGCAAAGGTGATGAGGGCTCCCAGGTGATGCAGCGCCCTCGCCACTTCCGCGCCGCCCAGGAAGCTGAATATCACCTTGGCCCAGCTCGTGTAGTAGAACTTGAGCGGCATTCCGGTCAGTACAAGCAGAAGGAAGCTCGTCACGACGAGGATGTGAAGGAAGCGCTCAAACGAACTGAAGCGCGTGAACTGCTCGTCATCCGCGGTGGCCTGAACCTTGGCCTCCCTGAAAGTCTTCGTGTCGTTCAGGTAGAGGTAGACCGAGCGCACGATCCAAAGAAGGGTGTGCAGGCCGAAGAAGGCGAAGACGCTGATGAGAAGCGTCGTCATCCCGACGTAAACCTTGTGCAGGAGGGCGTAGTGGGCCGCGTCCAGCGGGTCGGCGTGGGGCCGGTATTCCGTGAACTTGACGCCGACTCCGGGGTGGCATTGCTGGCAGGTCGCGACGATGCGTCCCTTCGACAGGTGGGAACGCGGGTCGCTGACCGGGAAGACGTCGTGATGGCCGTGGCAGTCGTAGCAGGCGGCGACTTCGGAGGCCACATTGGGCCGCCCGAGGGCCATCGCCTTTCCGTGGTACGTTTCGCTGTAGTGGGCGAGCCGGTCCTGGTGGCAGCGCCCGCAGACCTGGTCGCTTGCCGCCTTGAAATGGACGTTCGAGGGGTTCTCGATCTGGTGGGCGCTGTGGCAGTCCGAGCAGACCGGCCCGCGCGGATCGCCCTTTGCGAGCAGGGTCCCGTGCACGCTTTGGCTGTAGACCGCCTCGATGCCCACGTGGCATTGCCCGCAGGTGGAGGCGATGTTCGCGTGGTTGGTCCGCGAGCTCTGGTCGACGCTGCGCCTGATGTCATGCACGCCGTGGCAGTCGTTGCATGAGGGGGCGACGATGAGGCCCATCTTGAGGAGCGCCTGCCCGTGGATGCTGTCCAGGTAGTTGGACGGCTCCGTGGCGTTTCCCATCCGGTACTCATTGGCGAGTTTTGCGTTGCCGTGGCACTTGGCGCAGGTCTGCGGCAGGTTGAGCTTGAAGACGGGCGAGTCGCTGTGCTTGACCGGGACGATCTCGTGGTTGCCGTGGCAGCTCGTGCAAGTAGCCGCGCCCGAGGCCCCCATGGCGTGGCTCATCCCGTGGATGCTGGTCGCGTAGGCGCCCGCCTCTTCCTTGTGGCATGAGGCGCATTGGGCCTTGGGCAGCTTGTCGTCGTGGGGTATCCCGGTTACGGAGACGTGGCAGTCGACGCAGAGGAGCTTCCCGTGAACCGATTTTGAAAACGGCCCGGTTCGGAGGATTTCTATGGCGGGATTGGATTCCGCATCCTTTTCCTTCTTGTCGGGTGGCGCGGCCTCGTGGCAGTCGAGGCAGGCCTGGTTCGGCAGCCGGTCGGGCGCGGCCCAGACGGTCGCCGCGAAAAGAAGAAAGGCGAGGGCCGCGAAATGCCCGGGAAGCCTGGCGGGTGCCGGGGGGGCGTTGGGCGGCGTTCGGGGCGGCATCGGGCGATCCTACGGGGACCGCAGCCGGATGCCTCGGCGTCTATTGTCGGGATTTGCGCACTTCTTGACCGGCGCGGATCCCAAAACGGGTTCAAACGCGCTTGGCCGGTCCGCCCCGCGAGTCAGCCACCTGACGGCGGCTGGCCGCCTGACCGGGGCTGGCCAATCTCCGCCAGGAGTTTGACGAACCACCGAGTCGCCAGGTTGAACGGCTTGCCGCCCTTTATCCGGTCGAACTCGATCGGCCTCAGTACCCCGCCGCGATCCTCGTCCTGGCCGATGACGCCGCTTTCGCGTCTCAAGGCGCATTCGACCGCCAGATCGACGCAGCTCCTGATGAGCCGCAGATCCTTGGAATTGGCGGCGGCGGCACGCGCAAAATAACCGCTTTTCTGGACGAGCACCTTTTCGGCCCCGATCATCTTCGAGAACTGCTCGCCGAACCACTTGCCGGGGTTGATCGCGTCGAGCTTGACGTGGCCGAACGCATCGCGCGGCACCTCCTGGCCCTTGGCCTGCATCTCGGCGACGATGCTTGCGACGCCGGCGCCCTCGGAGACAAAGAGATTGATGTTGTCCTGCCGCTCCATGATGGCCTTCAGGCGCGCGGCCTCGGCGGCGATGTCCAGGGACATCTCCGGAAGATAGACCCCGTGGATGTCCCGGCGCTCCCGCGCGAGCCCGATCTGCGGAACGTATTCCTGCCGGGCGAGCATTCCGCGGTAGCTTCGGGCGGTCGCCGCCGTCAGCCAGCCGCAGTTGCGTCCCATCACTTCGTGGACGATGAGCATCCGCGGATTGGCCCCAAGCTCGGCGACAACATTCCTGAAATAGCGCGCGCCCTGCTCCGCGGCCGTCCAGGCGCCGAGCGACTGGCGGATCGGATAGACGTCGTTGTCGACCGTCTTTGGAAGTCCGATGACGGAAAGGCCGTAGTTGTTTTTCGCGAGAAAGGCGGCCAGTTCGGCGGCGGCCGTGTTCGTGTCGTCTCCGCCAATCGTGTGGAGCACGTCGACGCCGTCCTCGACGAGGCGGTCGGCGGCCACCTTCTGGGGATCCTGCCCCTCCTTCACCAGGCCGCGCTTCAGGCAGTCCTTCAGATTGGTGAGTTTCACGCGGCTGTTGCCGATCGGGCTGCCTCCGTAACGGTGGAGGATGGCCGCCTTGGCGCGCACCTCCGGGGTGACCCGGTAGCTGTCCCCGAGCAGCAGCCCCTTGTAGCCGCTGCGATAGGCGATGATCTCTATTTCGGGGGCGATTTCCGTATAGCGCTCGATCAGGCCCCCGATCGCGGAGCTGAGGCAGGGGGCGAGGCCGCCGGCGGTCAGCAGGGCGACTTTCTTCGGTTGAGTGGCATGGGTCATGGTGGTGGGAATGAGGCGCCAATTTCGCCAAATCCAGCCGGGCTGTCCAGCCGGCAGGCTGCGCATCATTTGGCAAAATTCGCGCAGGCTGGCGCAGGGGCTGGGGACGATGAATAAGAATGGCGGGCTTTTTCCCGCGGCGGTGTTAGGCTCCTGGGGCATTCGTCCGTCCAGGCGAATGCGCCGCCGAAACATGACGCCTCCAAACGATCCCCTAGACGAGCTGCTCGACTGCTGCCGCGCCGCGCCGGAGCCGCCCTCGAACCTGCAAGCCAGGGTTTCCCGCATAATCGCGGAAGGTCATCCGTCCGCGTCCTCCTCCTGGATGCAACGTCTGGACGCGGCATTTGCGCGCCCGTCCTTTGCGTCGGCATTCGTCGCTGCTTGCGTCCTGCTCGGCCTGTTCCTCGCGGAGGCGCGCCTCACGCGCATCCACGCCGCCCAGGGCGCGCAGTTGGCGCGCAGCTACCTGCAATTGATCGACCCGCTTCTCGCCGCTTCGCAGGACACCCATCCGCAGCCCCCCCGCTCGCCATGAAACACGTCTGTCTTGTGCTGTTTTTCGGTTTGGTTTCCGGAATTGGGGCGCATCTTGCCTGGTTCAGCGCGAACCAACCGGGCGGCGCCGACGCGCTGGCCCGCCAGCTTGTCTGGATGAAGGCCGAGCTGAACCTCAGCGACGCGCAGCTCGAGCGCATCCGGTCCATCCATCAGGCCTCCAGCCCGCGGCTGCTTGCGCTGGCCGCCCAGGTGGCCCGGATGCGCGAGGAGTACGCGGCCTTCGAGCGCGAGCGGGTCGCGACCGACCGGGTCGACTTCATCGAATTCGCCCATTTCGTCGAGCGGCGCCGGGCCATCGACGGCGATTGCCTCGCCTCCACGCGGCGTCTGGTGGCCGCCACAAGCGAGCTGATGACAGCCTCCCAACGTGCAAGCTACTTCAGGCTCCTTGAGCCCTCGCTCAAGGCCCACGGCATTTCCCCTCCGGGCTAGGCCGGGCCCGGTGAAAGCGGACCCTTCCAGCAGCGCCGCCACGGTCCAGTCCCTGCGGGCGGGCGACAGGGCGGCTTTCGAAACCGTCGTGGCGCGGTGGCAGCGGCCGCTTTTTTCGTTTGCCTGGCGGTACGTTCACAACAACGCCGACGCCGAGGACCTCGTGGTCGCCGCGTTTGTCCGCCTGCACGAGGCGCGCGGCCGCCTGCGCGCCGACACCAATCTTTCTGCATGGCTCTTCACGGCCCTTGCTAACCTGTGCCACAACCACCACCGGTGGCGCCGTCGCCATCCCGAGCAGGCGCTCGACCACGGGGGAGCGGGGACGGGCGATCCGGGGCCTTCGTTGGAATCGGCGGGTGCGGGCCCGGTCGGCGCGTTTCAAGACGATGAAACGAGCGCGGCAGTCCGGGCTGCGATCGACGAGCTGCCTCCCGAACAGAAGACGGTGCTGCTGCTCCATCATTACGAAAGATCCACGTGCCGGGAGATCGCCGCGATCGTGGGCTGCTCCGAGCGCGGTGTGGAAACGCGCCTCTATCGCGCCCGCCAGCGCCTGAGGGAGCGCCTGGCTCCCCTGATCGCCGAACTGCTTCCCCGCTGACGGTCGCCGGAAGAACGATCAGCCTCGCGAGGCCCGGCCGCCTGCCGAATCCTTCGGCTTCAGGAATCGAAACACCTGGCTTGCCCTGACCAGCACCGGGACTCCGTTGCGAATCGGCGGCTCGAACTTCCATTGGCCGATCACATTGACCGCAAGCGATGTGAGCTCCGGATCGTCGTTTGGACTGACGGAGGGCAGGCGGACCGAGCCCGACTCGTCGATGTAGAACTTCACCGTCACATCACCGGAATGACCCCGCTCGGCCATGCCGAGCGGATAGGGGGGAGACACGACCGCGATGGGCGTCGGGATGCGGTCCAGCTCCCGCAGTTCCCGGGCCCGATAGCTCTTGCCGAGCACGCCCAGGGAAACGAACCGCCCCATCATCTCTTCGGATATGTTCGGCTCGGTCACCACGATTCCCTCGATTTCGAAATGCATCGTCACTTCCGAGGTCGATGCGACGGGCACTCCGCCCAGCCGTGCGGGCTCGAACTTCCACCGCCGCAGGGACTCTTCCCCCTCCTTGGCGAATTCGGGATGGGTGTAGGCGATGGCGAGGCAGTCCTCGACTTTGCCGGTCGCGTCCACGCTGAAGGCCAGGCGCGCGTCGCCCTCCCTGACGCCGATCATGGTCAGGCTGTGCGGGTAGGGAGGCAGATCCTGGGAAATGATTTTCAGATGTTCGACGGAAGGCGTGGACGGCTGCGACAGCGCGCCGCACGCAAATGGGGAGAGAACGATTGCGATCGCTGCAAATAGGGACTTCATGGGAGAATCTTGTTGATCGGCATAACACCCATTTTACCGCAATCCCTTCATCGAAACCATTTCAATGCGCGTATTGATCATCGGCTGCGGCTATGTCGGCCAATTCCTTGGAAGCGAGCTGGTTCGGCTCGGCCATGAGGTCTTTGGCCTGCGGCGGTCGCCGGTTGCCGGGCGGGAGGGCATCCGCCCTTTGGTCGCAGACGTGACGGATTCGGGGGGTCTGGCTAGGCTGCCGCTGCCCTTCGACTGGGTCGTGAACACCGTTTCCTCGAGCAAGGGCGGGGCGGACGATTACAGGCGGGTCTACCTGCGCGGGACCGATAACATCGTCCAATGGCTGTCGTCGTCGCCGCCGGAAAAATACGTATACACGAGCAGCACGGGCGTCTATGCGCAGGACGACGGCTCGGCTGTGGTCGAGACGAGCCCGGCCGACGGCGCGACCGAAACGGGAAGGATCCTGGCGGCTGCGGAGAAGAGGCTTGGCGACGCTGTGAACGCCAGCGGGTTTCCGGCCGTGATCCTGCGAGTCGCCGGCATCTACGGCCCGGAGCGGGGGCACCTGTTCAGGCAATACCTGCGCGGAGAGGCGGCGATTGCGGGGCGGGGCGAACGCTGGATCAACATGATTCATCGCGACGACGTTGCGGGCTGCATCATCGCCGCGCTCGACAGGGGCAGGCCGGGAGAAATCTACAACGCCGTGGATGACGAGCCCGTGAGGCAGATTGATTTCTTCCGATGGCTGTCCGAAGCGCTCGGCGGGGAGATGCCGCCTTTCGGCGATCCGGACCCGCCCGGGCGCAGGCGCGGCGCGACCAGCAAGAAAGTCGTGAATCTCAAGCTCAAGGGCGAACTGGGCTACCGATTCCGCCATCCCACGTTTCGCGAGGGATATGCGGCGGAGATAATGAGGCTGCGGGAGGCGGGTCCCGGATAGGGAACCGCAACGGCCGGTCAGGGCGGCGGCCTGCCGCCGTTCGCCTGAATCTCCAGGGCCCATTGGAGGCTTTTTTGGATGGCGGGATCCCCCGGTCTTCGCCGCAGGGCCTCGCGAAACTCTTCCACGGCCGCCCCGACCTGGCCGCTCAGGATGAGAACGTTGCCGAGGTTGTTTCGGGCCTCGGCGCGGCCGGGCGCGAGCGCCAGTCCCCGGCGGTAGGCGGCCGCCGCATCAGGATACTTTCCCAGCCCGGCGAGGGCGTCGCCGAGACCGAAGACAGGCTCGGGATTCCCGGGCATTATCCGCGCCGCCGTGGCAAGCGCCGGGGCGGCTTCCGAAAGCATGCCCTGGGCGGCGAGCGAGTTTCCGAGGCCGAGCCAGGCCGCCCCATTGTCCGGCTCCAGCCGCGTGTGAAGCGAGTATTCTGCCGCTGATTCGGCGTACCGATGAAGGTCCGCCAGCGCCTCGCCAAGGTAGAGGTGCACATTGTCCCGGTGCCGAGTGCCGGCCGCCTTTTTCAGGTGCTCCACCGCCTCCTCAAAGCGGCCTGAGTCCAGCAAAGCGACACCCAGATTGAACTGCGCCGGCACGTAGTCGGGCCGGATCCGGAGGGCCGCCTCATATTCGTCCATGGCTCCCGGCCGCTTGTGCTCGTCCAGGTAGGTGCCGAGGTTGTTGTAAGCCATCCAGGCCCCGGGGTTCTTCGCGATGGTCGTCCGGTAAAACGTTTCCATGTCGTTATACATCCCCGCCTGGCGCCAGGTCAGGCCGGCCAGGACTGCGAGAAGGGCCGCCGCCGCGGCCAGACGCGCCGGGGCCGCCAGGCGCCGCGTTGCCCAGGCGAAACCCGCGCAGAGCGGGACGATGAGGCCCAGGGACGCCAGGTACTGCCAGTGGTCGGCAACATAGGAAAAGATGAAGGCGTAGACATTGAAGAAGCCGAGGGTGGGGAAGAGCGTGCCCGCGAAAAACAGCGCGCCGGCCAGAGGGGCCCGGCTTCGCCGGACGAGGGCCGCCAGGCCGGCCAGGACGCACAGGGCGCCGAGCAGGTATCCGTAGGCGGCAACGTCTTCGCTCGTTATCGTCCACCGCGGATAGAAGAAGATCAGATCGGCCGGCCAAACCAGCTTGCCCGCGTAGAACCAGGTCGCGCGGCTCGCCAGAAGCAGGCGTTCCAGACCGCTCAGGGCGAAGGCCGACCCCTCGGCGCCGATGTAATGCCGCTCCACCCAGCCCGAGAAGAGTCCGGCGACCGCTCCGAAGGCGAACCAGGGGAGCAGCGGCACCGCGTCCCGGCGCCAAGACAGGCGGCCCGTCCGCCACCAGGCCAGCACCAGCAGGGCCGCCGGCAGTGTGGCCGTTACGGTCTTGCTCAGGACGGCCAGGACAAAGAGCAGGGAAGCCAGGGCATAGCGGTCCCTTCTCCGGACATCGGAAAAGCCCAGCCAGGCGATCGTCGCGCCCAGGTAAAAGACCGTCGAAAGCGTGTTCTTCTGCTCCGAGATCCAGGCGACCGATTCGACGCAGACCGGATGCAGCGCAAAGACAGATGCCGCGAGCCACGCCCCCGGAACGGCCAGCCGCCGCAGCAGGACGAGGAGCAGGACGGCCGAGGCGGCGTGCAGCGCCACGTTCAGCAGATGGTAGCCCAGCGCCGAGTCGCCCCAGATCCTGTGCTCGACCCAGAATGCGCTGTGCAGAAAGGGATAGTACTGCTCGGTCGCGCCCAACTCGGTCCAGATCCGCCCGAGCCCCGACCATGGCTGAAGAGCCGGGCCGGTCACGTAATCGGAGTCATTCCAGATGAAGCCCGCATGGAATACGGGCGCGTAGGCGGCGAAGGTCCCCAGGACGATCAGCGCCATCCCGGCCATCGTGCGCCCGCGCGCGGAGCAGGTTTCGGGTCGGCCAATCGTCACTGGGATTCAAAATTGAGCTTCAGAACGGAAGTGTTCCTCGACTCGTCCTGGACGCGCAAGAGCAGACTGTGCGTGCCCTTGGCGAGGCCGGTCAGCTCGATGGTGAATGTCTCGTCGCGCGAGTCGAAGATCAATCCGTCGGGGCGCAGAACCACCTCGTCCTTCCCGTCGAGTGAATACGCGGCCGAGCTGACGACGCTGGCGCCGTCCGCGGCCTCGACGACGATCCGGGCGCGATCCTTGGGCACCTCCTGCTTCGTGACCGTCAGCACGGGAGGCGTGTTGTCGATCAGGAACGCCTCGCTGACGGCCTCGGTCGTCTGCGCGGTCTCCGGCGTGTTGGAGGGCGCGTCCGAAGCGGTCACCCGGACGAAATAGAAGCCTTCGCGGAAGCCCGTCGTGTCAAAGGAGAGGTAGGTGTCCTCGGTCTTTTCCGCCAGGGTGATCCATTGCCTGTCGGACTCGCCGCGGATCGCGACGGAATAGGTCAGCTTGTCCTGGTTCGGATCGCTGGCGTCCCAGACCACCGTGCAAAGGCCGGGGCTTCGCGTGACCCGCAGCGGAGGCCTCAGCATCAATGCGGAAAGGGCTGGATTGGAGACGGGCGTCCCTGTGCTTTCCAAAAGCTGGTCCAGGTTCATGCCCTGCAATTCCATCTGCTGCGGCAGCGGCATCTTCGAGACCCCGAAGCCCTCGGTGTGAACCTTGATCCGCGATACCACGGGAGCGCCGTTCTGGTTCTGGTAGTAGATGAGCACGCGGCGCAACTGCGCGGTCGCGCTCGGCGAGGCGGCGTCGCGCCTGAATTGCGCCCGATATTGCAGGTATCGGGCCGACGGGCTGGCTGTGAGGATTTCAGGGCCCAGCGGCTTCGATTCGGACCAGTCGCTCCAGGTTTTCTCGGGCTTCTCCGTATTGCCGGAGCGGGTGGAAAACTCCAGCTTCGTGCCGGTGGGAACGCCGCCGGTGGGGTGGAGCCTCCCCCACAGGCTTTTCTGCTTCGCGTCAAAGGCCTTGGAGGTGTAGGTGCCGCTCTCCGCCAGCGAAAAATCGAGCCGGTAAAGCCTTGCGGGGTGGCTCGTGGCGGCAAAGCACTGCTTCGAGGCGGCGGTATCCGGCAGCAGCGCGGCCACCTGCGCGCCATCGCCGGCTTCCTGCAGGAGCCTCCAGTGGCTTGCGTCAGCGACCGAATAGATCCGGCCCTTTTCTCCCGTGCCCACGAGCAGGCTGCCATCCCGCAGCAGGATCATGGAGTACACGGCCTCATCGCCGGGCGCGCTCCAATACCGGGTGAAGAAGCCCGTCGGATCGATCCGGTAAATCGAGCCCTGCGATGTCCCTCCCGAGCCGGGCAAGCCGGCGGGACTTGCGGCCCTCATGCCGAATGGAAGGATGGACGCACTGGCATCGTCGGTTGGAATGGACGACGACTGGCCGCCAGGGGACGAATCGGACCGGGTGGCGGTCAGACCGTTTTCGCCGGGGTTGCCACTGTCGCCGTCCGTCGCTGAAACCGAGACGGAGAATGACCCGGGACCCGACGGCTGCTCCGGCTTGGCGCCGCCTGCAAATGTCGAGGCGTAGATCGTGCCGTCCGGGGCGACGGCGATCTGCTTGATTTCGTTCCTGTTGGAATTGAAGACCACGAATCCGTGGTCGGCCTTGTCGATCCGGTAGAGATAGCCGTGCGGGCTCGTGCCTGCGAGCAGGCTGCCGTCCCTGTCCAGAGCCAGGGCCGAAATGTTGGCCTCCTTTGTCTCGAAATACGTCTCCGCCCTGGCGGGCGCGGAATCGGTGGCTGCGACCCGCAAGATCCGTCCGTGGTTGCCCGTGGCGAGGAAAAGCGAGCCGTCCCTGCCGAAGGCCATCGCCCAGATGTAGATCTCGCCCGGGCTGCAGAAGACCTCGGCATGGCCGCCGGCGTCGAGGCGATACACGCGTCCGTTTGGCGATGTGGCCGCGTAGATCCGGCCCCTGCCGTCGATTGCCAGCGCGTGAACCATGACCTCGTTTGGGGTGAAAAACGGCGACAGCTCCCCCTTGGGCGTCAGCTTGTAAACCTTGCCCTGATTGCCGGTGCCGAAGAACACGTTGCCCTGGGCGTCCTGGACGGCCGCCCAAATGATCGGATCCGTGGCTTCGGCGAGCCGGACGAGGGCCGGTGCGAGCTCAAGGTGGCCGTCGCTGGTGAGCGAAACGTTCTCGAATTCGCCATCGCTGAACGCGGCGAACGCGGCGTGGTCGACCTTGTTCGTGACGACCGCGGGCGCTTCCGGCGTTGAACCCAGCACGATCGCCGCACCCAGGAGCAGGCTTGCAAGATGTCGTTTCATTTTATCCTCACAGGTAGTGTCATTTGTCCGCTGAACGTGCCCTCGGCTGAAAGGTACCTTTCCCAAAGCGTGATGCGGCTGAGCGGAGCCTTCCGGATGCTGGCGTTGGGCGATTCAAGCTGGGCGACGATCGACGGCGGCAGGTCGGGAAGGTTTTCCCCCTCCAGGGCCACGCCGGGCGCCTGCTCCAGAAGCCTGATGCAGATGTCCTGGTGCGAACGGGTCAGGCGAATCCGGTCGAGCACCTGGTCCAGCGTCTGCGGCGGCACAGGCGGCTCGTCCATCCGCCGCGCCGCCTCAGCGTCGCCGACGAACAGCTGCACTTCCTGCGCTCGAAGGCCCGCCGGAACGGGCACCGACACCACGATCGAGGACGGCTCGCCGCGATAATTGCGCAGGCCGATGACGGCCTGGATCACCGATCCCGGCCTGGCTTCGTTTCGATCGATCGAAAGCGAGTCCATGCGGGTCGACTTCCAGCCGCCCACCATCCGGACATGGAAGGCCAGCGACTTCACGTTTGGAAACTCGCACGGGTTGCCGAGAAGCGAGCCGTACATGCCAAGCTGGCGCAGGGCCAGTTCGAAGCTTCCTTCCCCGCCGCTGGCGGCGTCCGCAAGCCTGACAGGCTCATGTCCGGCGACCTCAATCATCGTGTCGAGGTAAAGGGTCGCCTCCCGTTCGGATTCCATCGTTGAGTCGAGCGACTCGAGGAGCGACATCGCCGAGATGACCGGCGAAAGCATCTGGTTTTGGAACATCTCGCCCTGAAAATGGCGCCTGATTCCTCCAGCCGCCTCCAGTTGCGTCTCAAAATGGGTCGTGTTCGGCCTGCGTCCGATTTCACCCGCGATGGCGGTCAGCCGGTCCTGGTAGATCGCGCCGACGATCGGCCCGGTGTTTGACAGCTTGAATGAATCCGAAAGGGACTGGACAACGGTTATGATCTCCGCCGGGGCCATCGGCACGTCCGTCGGGCCGCTTTGCAGAAGCGAATGGCCGAACGCAAGGATGCGGCTTCCCCGGCGCCAGGTGACCGTGCCGGTGGCCGCAAAATCGAAATCGCCGCTCATCAGGACGCCGGCCACCGGCGAGCCCGGCTTCAGGTCGCTGTCAAAGGAATGGGATGAAACGGAGCCGGACGGCGCCTGCATCAGGTCGAGCCCAAGCGCGGCAAGGCGGGGACGGAATCTCCCGAGAACGCGCTCCGAAATGCCGGAAACGAAAAGGGGCGTCGGCAGAGGCTTCATCGTGGACTGCAGCGCATCCAGGGGAGGAAGGCGGCCCGCGCCGCCCGCCGCCGGCGCCGTCCATCGCGGATCCGCGCCCGGTTCGGCGGGCGCAGGACGGTCGTCGGTTCCCGCAGGGTGCGCCGCCGGCGGGTACCGGGTTTCCACCTCCAGCATCTGCTCGATGGGCGTGACGCCGATAATCGCCTGGTCCTTCGGCCATGAAAAACCGTAGGCATAGGCGCCGATGAGCCTGCCGCCAATGTACACGGGGCTGCCGCTCATTCCCGCAACCGGGCCGGTGAGCCTGCTGCCCGCGTCGAGCGCCTTGCAGATGATGACGGGCCTCTGCGGGCCGATGAAGTTTTCCGCAACTCCGATGACCTCGATCGGAAAGCTGTCGATGCGCGTCCCGGAAACGACGGTGCGCCATTCTCCGGTCATGCCCGCGCTGATTTCCTGCAGGG
Organism: uncultured Opitutaceae bacterium; assembly: GCA_964605835.1. Lineage (GTDB taxonomy): Bacteria > Verrucomicrobiota > Verrucomicrobiia > Opitutales > Opitutaceae > Palsa-1447. The sequence goes on along the minus strand of CAZSEH010000001.1, from coordinate 51,683 downwards.
GCATGATGGCCGTGTCGTCGCCGGGCTGCGCCTTCGACGCGGACGGCAGGACCGATACCAAGGCGGCCAGAATCGCCAGAATTTCCATCCGCCGGCCTGTCGTTCGACCGGGCTCCGCCATACTGTTTTCTTCCTGCACGGATGGGAACGGTGATCGCCAACCATGTTGGCGTCAACCTGGCATCTCCCTGATAATGAACGGGTGCGCCGGAGTGGAAGAAACGGCGGCCCGGCAGCTTTGACACACAATTGTAACAAAGATCTGCAAAAACCGGTTGAGATCGGCCGTGGTCATGGCACGCTCTGCCGGGTCCGCCTGCAAATCCGGATTTCAAGCGTCAGAGGTAACCTTTTCATCTTCCCTCAATGAATTTGGCCGCAGCGATTGTCTCCGTGGTGCTGTTCATCGTCATTTGGGCGTATTTTCGGAACAACCCCATGCGGCACGGGCGGAAGTTCATGGTCCGGCGATTCGTGAACTGGTTTCCGCTCGGGATGACGTACGCCTTTCTCTACATGGCGCGGTACAACCTGATCGTCGCCAAGAGCGCCCTCGGAGTCCTCATGTCCAATAAGGACTTCGGGATCATCTTTGGCGTGGGAACCGGCGTGTATGCGCTGTCGTTCCTTGTGAACGGCCCCCTGGTTGACCGGATCGGCGGAAAGAAGGGGATACTGATCGCCGCCATTGGCACCGCGGGCGCGAACATACTCATGGGCGTCCTTGCCTTTCTCCTGCTGACCAACCGGCTAAGAACGGGAATGGTGGCCGCTTTCTCCGCGATTTACGCCCTCAACATGTATTTCCAGAGTTATGGGGCGGTTTCGATAATAAAGGTCAAGGCCTACTGGTTTCACGTGCGGGAGAGGGGAGTGTTTGGCGCGATTTTTGGGGCGCTCATCTCCATCGGCAGCTATTTTGCATTCGATTGGGGCCAGGGCATAGTGAACCTTTCGGCTGCTGCGGCCCCTGCCGACGCGGGATGGGCGTATCATTGGTGCCGGAGGATTTTCGGCGCCTCAGGTGGAGGGGATGCGGTCTGGGCCGTGTTTTACATCCCGGCCGCGATTCTGGTCGCATGGGCCGTCATCGATCTGTGGCTTATCAAGAACACGCCCGAGGAGGCGGGTTTCCAGCCCTTCGACACTTGCGACGCCTCGTCGGGCCAGATGCATCTGGATTTCACGGCCTGGCAGCTGGTCAGGAAGGTGCTGACGAGCCCGGTTCTGCTCCTGATCGCCGTTGTCGAACTCACCTCGGGCGTCTTCCGAAACTCCGTGGTTCAGTGGTACCAGCCATTCACAACCCAGGTGAAGCAGCCGGGCGCGGAGTTCTTCCTCCAAAACTGGGGCCTGCTGATCTGCATCTTCGGAATCATCGGAGGATTCGCGGGCGGCATCCTCTCCGACAAGATCTTCCAATCGCGCCGCGGGCCTCCCGCCGTTATTCTGTGCGGAGCCGTCCTTGTCATGGCCCTGGTCATGTCGGCGTTTCTCTTCACCTCCCCGGTGATCGTGGGCGCCGCGGCGGTGGGCATCTGGATGGCCGGGGTGGGCGTGACTTCGCTGATGTCGGGAACCGCCGCGACCGACTTTGGCGGGCGAAAGGCAACGGCAACCAGCTCGGGGATTGTGGATGGATTTGCGTACCTCGGCGGCTCGGTTCAGTCGTTCTGCCTCGGACCCCTCGTGACTTCGGATTGGCGCTGGTGGCCCGTCTTCTTTATACCGTTCGCGCTCATCGGCGGATTCGTGGCCATAAAGATCTGGCACGCCCTGCCGCCCGCGACCCGGAAGTATATCGCCAGCGTTGAGGGGAACCACCTGATCGCCGGAATCGCAGTGGAAGGCACTTCAGGCGTCCAGGGTTGAACGCCGCCCACCCCAGCGGGGGCGGGCCTTGTTTCAAAATCCAAGGTCATTAATCTTGGCTCAAACGTCTTGCTGCGTTAATGAGTCGCCATGTCTATGACGCCATCTGACGCAGTTTCAAATCGTGGCCGGCGCTGGCTGATTGGCGCCTGCCTCGCCCTGATCCTCGTGGGCGGCGTGATCTGGATCCGCATCGGGACCTCCGCGGGGGCGTCCGGGCCGACCAGGGCCCCGGTCGTTCCCGTCACCATTGCGCCGGCCGCCAGGAGGAACGTGGAAATCGCCTTGAATGCGATCGGAACGGTGACGCCCGAATCCATGGTCACCGTCACCAGCCGCGTCACAGGCGTGCTCAATGAGGTGCATTTCAGCGAGGGCCAGCTCGTCAGGCAGAACGACCTGATCGCCGTGATCGACCCGCGGCCGTACCAGGCGGCCCTCGTCCAGGCGCAGGGCCAGCTCGAGCGCGACCGTGCCCTTCTGGCGAATGCGCGGATCGACCTCGACCGCTACCGGGCCGCCTACCAGGAGCACGCGATTTCCCAGCAGCAGCTCGCGACCCAGGAGGCCGCCGTCAGCGGATACGAGGGCACCGTCAAGCTCGACCAGGGCAGCCTCGATGCGGCCCAGGTCAACGTCGATTACACCCGGATCACCTCCCCCATCGACGGACGCGCGGGGCTGCGCATGATCGACCCCGGCAACATCGTTTCCGCAAACGGCACGAACGGCCTTGTGACGATCACGAAGCTGAAGCCGATCTCGGTGATCTTCACCCTCGCCCAGGATTTTCTGCCGGATGTGGCGCTGGAAATCCGCGGCGGCAAGCCCATCCGGGTGGATGCGCTGGACCGAACGCAACAGCGGCCGATCGCCCAGGGGGAGCTGCTCACGATCGACAACCAGATCGATCCGGCCACCGGGACGATGCGGCTGAAGGCGATGTTCCCGAATGACGACACGGCGCTGTGGCCCGGCGAATTCGTCAACCTGCGGCTCATCGTCGGCGTCCGGGAGAATGCGGTGACGGTGCCTGCGCGCTCGGTCCAGAGCGGGCCGAACGGGAGCTACCTTTTTGTCGTCAAGCCGGACATGACCGTCGAAATGCGCGACGTCGTCGTCCTGCAGACCGAGCCGGACATCGTGGTCATAGGCAAGGGCCTCGCCCCGGATGAGCGCGTGGTCGTCGACGGCCAGTACCGGCTCGAGCAGGGCACGAAGGTCGTGCAGCAGCAGGCGGCGCCCGCGCCGTCCAAGGGTTGAAAAGCCCTGTCCCGCCGCGCGCTCCCTGTCCCGAATGATGCCGTAACGCAATTTTTGTGAACGTCTCCAAACCCTTTATCACCCGTCCGATCGCGACGACCCTCCTGATGCTGGGCATCGTGGCTTTCGGCCTGACGGCCTACACGCTGCTTCCCGTTGCGGCGCTGCCGACGGTGGATTTCCCAACGATCCAGGTATCGGCCAGCCTCCCGGGGGCCAGCCCCGAGACGATGGCTTCGTCGGTCGCCACTCCGCTCGAGCAGCAGTTTGCGGCGATCCCCGGACTTAGCCAGATGACCTCGACGAGCGGCCTCGGCGGCACCTCGATCTCCCTGCAATTCATCCTGGGCCGCGACATCGACGGTGCCGCCCAGGACGTCCAGACGGCCATCAACGCGGCCGGAGGCCTTCTTCCCAAGAACCTGCCGAACCCCCCCACCTACCGTAAGGACAATCCGACGGAGCGCGCGATCCTGATCTATGCGGTCCACTCCGACACGCTGGCGTTGAACAAGGTCGACGAGTACGCGTACACGATCCTCGCACAGAAGATTTCGGCCATCCAGGGGGTCTCGCAGGTGACGATCGCCGGCCAGCAGAAGTTCGCCGTGCGGGTGCAGGTCGATCCGGATGCCCTTGCCTCGCGCGGAATCGGCCTCGAGGACGTGCGCAGCGCGCTTGTCACGACCTCGACGGACCAGCCCAAGGGCAACCTCGAGAACGCCCACCAGTCCTTCACGCTGGACACGAACGACCAGCTCACCGATGCCAAGGGCTTCAACGACGTGATCGTGGCCTACCGGCACGGCGCGCCGGTGCGTGTCCAGGACATCGGCGGCGCCGTGGACTCCGTCGAACAGGTCCGGGGGGGCGCCTGGTTCGGGGGCAAGCGGGCGGAGCTCCTCATGATCCGGCGGGCGGCCGGCGCCAACACGGTGGATGTCGTCGACCAGGTCAAGGCCCTCGTGAGCCAGTTGCGGAAATCCCTTCCCCCCAGCGTCAAGGTCGACCTGATGTCGGACCGGTCCGACACCATCCGGACCTCGGTCTCCGACGTGCGCTTCACGCTCATCCTGACGATCTTCCTCGTCGTGATGGTGATATTCCTGTTCCTGCGGAAGCTTTGGGCGACCCTGATCCCCGGGATCGCCGTGCCGATCTCGATCATCGGCACTTTCGGGGTCATGTATCTGCTCGGCTACAGCCTCGACAACCTGTCGCTCATGGGCCTGTCGATCGCGGTCGGCTTTGTCGTGGACGACGCGATCGTGATGATCGAGAATATCGTGCGCTACATCGAGGCGGGGGACACGCCGATGGAGGCGGCGCTGAAGGGCTCGGGCCAGATCGGCTTTACGATCATTTCGATCAGCGCATCGCTCGTCGCCGTCTTCATCCCGCTCCTGTTCATGAGCGGCATTATCGGCCGGCTGTTCCGCGAGTTTGCCATGACGGTGACGTCGGCCGTGCTCGTTTCCGCGGTGGTCTCGCTCACCCTCACCCCCATGATGTGCGCCCACCTGCTGACGCACCAGGATGAGCACGAAAGCAAGGGGCGCTTCAACCGCGCGGCGGACGCCTTTTTTTCCGGGATGAACCGGCTGTACGACCGGGGCCTGCGGTGGGTGCTGCGGCACCAGTTTCCGACGCTCATGACCACCCTGGGGCTGCTCGTGCTCACCGGATTCCTGTACATCGTCATCCCCAAGGGCTTTTTCCCGCAGCAGGACACCGGCTTCATCTTTGCGGAGGTCGACGGCCGCCAGGACACCTCGTTTGAGGGCATTGCCGCCCTGACTCACGGGGTCGCCGACAGGGTGATCAAGGACAAGGCCGTCAGCGGCGTCATGGCGTTCGGCGGGGCGGGCGGCAACGGAACCGAAAACGCGGCCCGGATGTTCATCCAGCTGAAGCCCCTCAAGGATCGCGACGCCTCGGTTGACCAGGTGATCCAGCGCCTGCGGCCCGCCGCGGCGCAGGTGACTGGCGCCAAGTTCTTCATGCAGGCGGGCCAGGACATCACCGTCGGCGGCCGGTCGAGCCGCACTCAGTTCCAATACACGCTTACCGACACCAATATCGACGAGCTGAACCAATGGGCGCCGATCTTCGAGCACGCGATGGCGAAGATCCCGGGCCTGCAGGACGTCGCCTCCGACCAGCAGAACGCGGCGCCCCACATTGCGATCGATATCGATCGCGACGCCGCCTCGCGGCTCGGCATTTCCCCGCAGCTCATCGACGACACGCTGTATGACGCCTTCGGTTCGCGGCAGGTCGGGACGATATTCTCGTCGACGAACCAGTACCGGGTCATTCTCGAGGTTCAGCCGCAGTTCCAGACCGACGCCTCGGCGCTCTCGAAGCTGTACGTCATCGCTTCCGGGGGGGCGCGCGTCCCGCTGGGCGCCTTCGCGCATTTCACGTCGAAGCTGGAGTCGCTTTCCATCAGCCATCAGGGGCAGTTCCCGGCCGTCACGCTCTCGTTCAATCTCGCGCCCGGGACGGCGCTCGGGGAAGCCGTGGACGCCATCGGCAGCATGAGGGCCGACCTCAAGGCCCCGGACACCGTGCAGGGCACCTTCCAGGGTACGGCGCAGGCGTTCCAGGATTCGCTTTCCTCGACTCCCCTTCTCGTCGCAGCCGCAATCGCCGTCGTCTACATCGTCCTCGGGATGCTCTACGAGAGCTTCATCCATCCGGTGACAATCCTCTCGTCGCTGCCCTCGGCCGGCGTGGGTGCGCTGCTCATGCTCATGCTTTTCCGGTACGACCTGAGCGTGATCGCGATCATCGGCATCATTCTGCTGATCGGCATCGTCAAGAAGAACGCCATCATGATGATCGATTTCGCCCTGGAGGCGGAACGGAGCGAGGGCAAGAGCCCGGTGGAGGCGATCCACGAGGCCTGCCTCCTGCGTTTTCGGCCGATCATGATGACCACCATGTCCGCCCTGCTCGGCGGTCTGCCGCTGGCGGTCAGCCATGGCACCGGATCGGATCTGAGGCGTCCGCTCGGCATCGCGATTGTGGGCGGCCTCCTGGTCTCCCAGGTCCTGACGCTCTACACGACCCCGGTCATCTATCTCTACCTCGATCGCGCGGCCACCAAGATCTCCTCGCTCCGCGGACGGAAGGGGCGGGCGGCCGGCCTGCCGGGGGCGGCTTCCGGCGCGCCCGCCTTCCCCGACGCCTGAAACTCCGAATGAAGACAGATTCACTCGAAAACCCGCAGTCCGCCTCTTTCCCGTGCCTTTCCGGGCTCCCCTGGGCCGCGCTGGCCTTGGCGCTGGGCTGCGCCTCCTGCAACCTCGCGCCCGCCTACCGGACGCCGCCGGTCGCCGCCCCCGCAAGCTTCAAGGAGGGTCCGCCGCCCCCCGCCGCAGGGGCGCAGACATGGCAGCCTGCCAGACCAGGCGACGATGCCGCGCGGGGCGCATGGTGGGAGGCCTTTGGCGATCCGGCACTGAACGCCCTTGAGGAACAGGTCCGCATTTCGAATCAGACGATCCTGGCCGCCGCGGCCAATTTCCGGGCCTCGCGCGCGCTGGCCACGGAGGCGCGGGCCAACCTATTTCCGATGGCGACCGGGTCCGCCTCGGTGGCGCGCGCGCGACCGTCCCAGGCGACGGCCAGCAGCCCGGCGCCGGTGACCGTCGCAAACCAGTTCGATCTGCCGCTCGACGCCTCCTATACCCTCGATCTCTGGGGCCGGCTTCGGAATGCCTACGCCGCGAGCGCCTACGCGGCCCAGGCGAGCGCCGCCGATCTCGCGACGGCGGTTCTGGGCACCCAGTCCGAGCTGGCGGACGATTATTTCGCGCTGCGCGCCGTCGACGAACAGGGCCGGATCTATGCCGACACGGTCGCCTCCTACAAGCAGACCCTGGCGTTGACGCGCACCCTCGTGAAGACAGGAATGAACTCCGACGAGGACCTGGCGACCGCCCAGACCCAGCTCGACACCGTGGTGGCGCAGGCCACCGATCTCGGCGTGACGCGGGCCAAGCTCGAACATGCGATCGCCGTCCTGATCGGAAAGTCGCCGTCTGTTCTCTCGATTGAGGCCGCGCCATTCGATCCCCACGCACCGGAGGCTCCGGCGGGCGTCCCCTCGGACCTCCTGCAGCGGCGGCCTGACATCGCCGCCGCGGAGCGCAGGGTTGCGGCGGCCAACGCCCAGGTTGGCGTGGCGCGGACGGCCTATTTCCCGAACCTGACCCTCGGTGCCGCGGCCGGCTATGAATCCGCGCGATCCTCGACCTGGTTCGACTGGCCCGACCGATTCTGGTCGGTGGGGGCCCAGCTCGGGGGCACGATCTTCGATGTCGGTGGGCTGCGGGGCGTCAACGACCAGGCGAAGGCCGGTTACGACCAGGCCGTGGCCGTCTACCGGCAGACGGTTCTGGGGGCCTTTCAGTCGGTCGAGGACAACCTGGCCGCGCTGCGGATTCTGGGTCAGGAAGCCGGGCAGGAACGGACGGCGGTCGCCTCGGCCGATCATTACCTCGCCCTTACGCTCACCCGCTACCGGGACGGAATCGACAGTTCGCTCAATGTGGCGGCGGCCCAGACAATCGTCCTCGCAAATCGCCAGGCCGAGGTGCAGATCCAGCTTCGCCAAGTCCAGGCCAGCGTCGCCCTCGTGATGGCGCTTGGCGGCGGCTGGGATTCCTCCCTGCTTCCGGCGAGGAAGGATCTGAACGCGCGCCCGCCGAAATGGACCCCCGCCGGCGATTCGTCGGCTCCGCCGCCGGAACCGGTCGTTTCTCCCGTACACCCGTCATAGGAGTCGGTTTGAAAGGGCGGGCCGGTTATTGTCAGTCGCTGAATTTCATGAAGACTCTGCTGTTTGCAGCCGCAGTTGGCACAGGTGTGTTTATGGTTGCGGGCGCGGCGCCGGCGACCCCGGTTGAACCCGCACCCGCGATGCGGGTCGTGGAGCTGCGGTGCGAGCACCGCACCGATCCCTCCGGCCTCGGCGAAGCGAATCCCCGGCTGAGCTGGGAATTGGTCGCAACGGACCCCGGGGCGCGGAATCTCAAGCAAGGCGCCTACCAGATCCTGGTGGCGGATTCGCCGGAGGCACTTGAGCGGGATCAAGGCGACCTCTGGGACTCAGGCCGGATCGCTTCGGATTCCACGGCCGAGATCGCCTATGCCGGCCGCGCCCTCGCCTCGCGCGAAGGGTGCTGGTGGAAAGTCCGGATTTGGGACGCGTCGGGCCACGCCTCTGGCTGGAGCGAGCCCGCGCGCTGGACAATGGCGCTATTGGAGCCTTCGGCCTGGCGCGCGGAATGGATCGGGCTCGACGCCGCACCGCCCGCCGGCGCCCTGACGGACGTCCAGCGCGCGCGCGTCGGCGCTCTCGCGTGGATGCAGGCCGACGTGCCTCCGTCAAGAACGTTGCCAACTTCCGTCCTCATCCGGCGCGGGTTCACGCTCCCGGCGGACCGTACGCTGACGCGGGCCACGTTCATCGTGACGCCCGACCAGTGGTGCTCGGTGACCCTCAATGGGCGCGGCATCGGCGAAGCCGCGCGCTGGGAGCCCACCTTTCCGTTTGATCTGACGGCGGCCGTCGCGCGTGGCGACAACGTTCTGGGGCTTCGGATCACCCAAGCCGACGGCTACACGCCGGCCGTCGCCGGCGAGTTGGAGCTCACGTTTGCGGACGGAGGCTTCGTCCGCCTCGAAATCGATGCCACCTGGCGATTTTCGAAGGTCGCCGCGGACGGCTGGGACACTCCCGGATTCAGTGGCCCGCCGTGGGCGCCGCTGCAGGGCCTTGGCGGCCGCGCCACGCCCTGGGGCAGTCCCAACAACAGCTTTAGGTTTCTTCCACCCCCGCCCATTCTTAGCAAGACGTTCCAGGTCGCTCAACCCGTTCGCCGGGCCACCTTGTATGCGACGGCGCTGGGGCTCTACGAAGCACGGGTCAACGGCGCGCGCGTGGGCCGCGACTATTTCACTCCCGGTTGGACGGACTATGCCCACCGCGTCCAATACCAGGCCTATGATGTGACCGGCCTCGTCAAGCCGGGCCCCAATGACCTCCAGGCGCTCTTGGGCGACGGATGGTATGCCGGGCTCGCGGCCTATACGGGCAAGCGCCAAGTCTACGGTGGCTATCCGCGTTTTGCCGCTCAATTGGAGTTGGAATTGGCGAACGGGAGTCGGCAGATCGTCGTCACGGACGCATCCTGGCGGGGCGCGTTCGGTCCGGTGCGCTCGGCCGATATTCTCATGGGTTGCAGCACTGACTTTCGGCGCGCACCGGCGGATTGGCAGCCCGTGGCCATTGGACTCCGGGCGGTGCCGGGTGTGCCCGTCGATGCCATCGCCAAGTTTGCCCTCGAACCCGCCACCGTGGATCCGGTGCAAGTCAGCGAGGAGCGGCCGGCGGCGAGCGTAATGGAGCCGGCCCCGGGCGTGTACGTGATCGATTTTGGCCAGAATCTGGTGGGATGGGTGCGCCTGAAGCTTCGGGGGATCGCCGGCCAGAAGGTTGTGGTTCGGCACGGTGAAATGCTCAATCCCAACGGCACGGTGTACACATCCAATCTGCGCGGCGCCGCAGCAACCGACGAGTACTGGCTCACGGGCCAGGGCGGGGAAATCCTGGAACCGCATTTTACCTTCCACGGTTTTCGCTACGCGCAGGTCACAGGCCTGGGCGTCGCTCCCGCGCCCGCCGATGCGGTCGCGATCGTCGCCGGTTCGGCCCTGCGGCGCACAGGCGATTTTTCCTGCTCTAACCCGCTGCTCAACCAGCTTTACCGCAATATCATCTGGGGTCAGCGCGGGAATTATTTCGAAGCGCCCACCGACTGCCCCCAGCGCGACGAGCGGCTGGGCTGGACGGGGGACACGCAGTTTTTCATCCCGACCGCCGCGTACAATTTCGACGTGGCGAGCTTCATCGAGCGGTGGCTCGTCACGATCACGGACGATCAGGGCCCGGACGGCACCTTTCCCGATGTCGCGCCCGCGACGACGCACAACCCGAAGGCGATCACCGCGTGGGGCGACGCGGCCATCGTTTGCACGCACGAGCTCTGGCGCGCCTACGGGGACACCCGCGTCGTGCAGCGCCGATTCGACGCGTTGGCGCGGTACATCGGCTGGCTCGAGGTTTCCGCGCAGAAGGATGTCCTGGCGGTTGGCGGCTATGAGGACTGGCTGAATCAGGGGGGCGGCGCCGACCCCCTGGTCATCGACACGGCCTACGGCGCTTACCTCTGCGGGCTCATGGCCGACATGGCGCGGGCGATAGGCCGGGCTCCCGAGGCGCAGCGCTTCGCCGCCTTGCGGCAAAAGTTCGCGGACGGCTTTCGCGACCATTTCCTCCTGGCCGATGGCAGGATTTGGAACAGCAGCCAGACCGGTTTCGCGCTGGCCTTCGACCTGAACCTGCTCCCCGGCGCGCTTAGGGAAAAGGCGGCCGCCCAATTCGTCGCCGACGTCGCGGCGCATAACGGGCATCTCGCGACCGGATTCATCGGCACTCCCCGGCTGCTTCCGGCTCTCGATGCGGCGGGCCGTGACGACGTTGCTTACGAGGTGCTCCTCCAGGACACGTACCCGTCGTGGCTTTTCCAGGTGAAGAACGGAGCCACGACGATGTGGGAGCGGTGGGACGGATGGACCCCCGACAAGGGATTCGAGACGATCGATATGAATTCGTTCAATCATTACGCATTCGGCGCCGTGGCACAGTTCCTCTACCGGCAGGTGCTGGGAATCGACACCGACGGGCCGGGATACCGCCGCATCCGGATCTCTCCGCGGGCGGACGGCCGCCTGACCGAAGCGCACGGCAGCTATGAGGCGGTAACCGGCCGGATCGCCGTGGCGTGGAGGATCGCGGACGGAAACTTCATTCTCGAAGCCACCCTGCCGCCCAATACGACCGGGACGGTGCAGATGCCCTCCGGCCAAACGTACGAGACCGGCTCAGGAGCGTACCGCTACCAGGAGCCGTTCAAGCCTGCGAATTGAGGGACCTGCCTTGCCCCCCCTGCCCAAAACGTCACGGCGCGACTTTCTCGGTGGAGTTGCCATGCTGGGCGCTTCAACTTTTCTGCGTGGAAGCGCCGGCTTGGCGGCTGCACCCGCCGATCAGCCGCCCCCGGTTTCCTCCTTGTCTCCGGGCGCCCGCAAGGAGGCAGCCGGCCAACTTCTCAATTACTTTGGGAGGACGGCGCCGCTGCTCTTGCGTCCCGCCGAAGGCATTCTCGTGCATCCGAGCATTGCCTGCACTCTTCCGGGGAAGCAGTATTCCACCAACCTTTGGGACTGGGACACGCTTTGGACGACGCGCGCCCTCTTCCGCCTTGCAACGATTTCAAACGATGCCGCTTTTCGCCGCAGCGTGGGTGAGCATGCCATCGGCAGCTTCCTGAATTTCTTCGAGCACCAGTCTGACGAGGGTCGCATCTCAATAATGCTTGATGTGAAAAATGCCGATCCCTTCGGAACCCTGAAGCCGGACAGGCCGGCATCGCAAAATCAGGCGAAGCCCGTTTTTGCGCAACTGGCACTCTTGATTGCCGATGAGTTTGGCTCCGTGGACTGGCTGGCTCCCGAGTTCGATAAGCTCCTGCGTTTTTATGCATCGTGGGTTTCCGGCAACCAAAGTTCGATTGGCCTTCTGGTGTGGGGAAACGATGTCGCCATCGGAAACGACAACGATCCCACCACGTTTGGGAGGCCCTTTTTCTCTTCCGCGAACTTGCTGCTGAATTGTCTCTTCTATCAGGATTTGAAAGCAGCGTCCGAGCTGGCGCGCCGGCTTCGACGGCCCGATGACCAGGAGCGCCTCAGCGCCCAAGTCCGGACGCTGGGGGAGCGGATCCAGAAATATTGCTGGGATCCGCGCGATCGATTTTACTACACCGTCGATGTGCAATGCGTCGATCGGCGGAGGGAGCTGATCCCCAATGTGAAGCCGGGCATGGATATGTCCTGGCAATGTTTGCCCCTGCGCATCCAGACCTTCACAGGGTTTCTGCCGCTGTGGTGCGGCCTGGCCACTCCGGAACATGCCCAGGCACTCGTTCAGACGAATTACCTGGCGGACGACCGCTTTCGCGGAAATTGGGGAGTTCGATCGCTCTCCTCCAGGGAATCCATGTATTGCATGGATTTCAGCTCGGATCCCAGCAATTGGCTGGGCCCCGTCTGGATCATCGTGAATTATTTTGTTTGGAAGGGTCTGATAGATTCCGGGTTCCAGGCAGAGGCGGGCAGGCTGGCAGAAAAGACGCTGCTGCTGCTGTCAACGGATCTGTCCGCCAATGGCTCGTTGAACGAATATTACCACCCGGACACCGGCCAAGCGCTGAGCCATAAAGGTTTCATGGATTGGAATCTCCTGGTGCTGGAAATGATGTGACGGGCCTGGGGGCCCGCGGTGCGGCTTCTCCCAATCCTTGCGCAGCGGAGACTGGCGGATGCCGCTTCTTCGCAAGTGCGCAACGTTCCCATCAACCTGCGAAAATTGGCGCACACCGCCTTTGCAGCGACTTTCAGTCTTGGAGGCCCGGGGGTCCTTTTATACACAACGCCATTTATCCTTGAACAGGAAATAAGCCGCGCCCGCTCGGGCGACGGCTTGATTTTCCGTTCGAAGCCAAAGACGTCGTGTTTAGAACAATCCGAGCAGCAGGGACGGGAAAATTCCGAGGATGATGGTTGCCGCGGCGGCGGCCGCGAGCGTCGCAAGGGCGACCGGGGAGACGGCGATCCGGCCCTGGTTTGCGGGCGCAGGGGCGACAAAAGCCTGTTTGACCACGATCAGGTAGTAGTAGAGACCCACGGTGCTCAACAGGATAGCGGCGACGGCGAGCCATCCGGCGGGGCCGGCGACTCCGCCCATCCTCAAGGCGGCCGCAAAGACGGCGAATTTTCCGAAAAAGCCGGCGAGCGGAGGCACCCCCGCAAGCGAAAGGATGAAGATGAGAAGGCATCCGGCCAGCAAGGGGGCGCGCCGGCTCAACCCCGCCAAATCGCGGACTTGCAGGCTTCCTCCCGTCCGCTCGAGGACGCCGACGATGCCGAAAGCGCCCGCCGTCGCCAGGCCATAGGTGGCCGCGTAGTAGAAAACGGGCCCCGGCCCGGATGACCCGACCGCGATCACTCCAAGCAGCAGGGCGCCGGCGTGGGCGATCGCCGAATACGCGAGAAGCCGCCTGAGGCTCGTCTGGACGAGGGCGGCGAGGTTGCCGAGCAGGAGCGAGGCCCCGGAGAGAACGGCGAGAACGGGAAGCCAGCCCGCCCCGACATGGGCGGTTGAAATCTCCCCGGCCACGGCTCCGAGACCCGGCCAGAGCAGGCGTGTGAAAAGCACAAGCCCCGCGAGCTTCGACCCGGACGCAATCAGCGCGGCGGAGGGCGCCGGGGCGCCCTCGTAGACGTCCGGCGCCCAGAGGTGGAACGGAGCCGCGGCCGCCTTGAAGCCGAAGGCCACGAGCACCATGACCAGGGCGACCGTCAGCAGCGGGCTCGGGCCCTGCCGTGCGAGCACAATCGCAATCTGCGCCAGGTCGATCGTTCCGGTGAGGCCGTAGATGAGGCTGAAACCGAAGAGCAGGAAGGCCGACGAAAGGGCCCCGAGAAGGAAGTATTTCATCGCAGCCTCCGCCGATTCGGGACGGGACAGGTCGAATCCGGCCAGGATGTAGAGCGAAAGGCTCGCCAGTTCGAGCGCGAGAAAGGCCAGGAGGAGCTGCTGCGCCGCAGCCATGAGCGTGAACCCGGCGGTCGCAAAAAGGATGATGGCGCAATACTCGGCGGAACGCCGCGGCACGGCCGCCCCGGTCGAAACACCGAGAACCACAAGCGTAAGGAAGAGGAGGGCGGCGCGGGTTGCGGTCGCCAGCGAGTCCAGGACGAGGACTCCCCCGAAGACCTCGCCGGCGGCGCCCGTCCGCAGGCAGAGGAGCAGGGCGGCTGCGACCGCGGCTGCCGCGATGGCGGCGGCGGCGCGGAGGCGCAGGGCCGACTTGGCGCGGCGGAGGAAGGCGATGTCCACTCCGAGAACGGCCAGGGCCCCGGCGACCAGAGCCGCCTCGGGAAGAAGCGCCCGGCCAAGTCCGCCATAATCCAGGCCGGCAACCGCCAGGGGCAGGCCGCCGAGAAGCATCGGGATTGGGGTCACGGCCCACCTCCCTTGATGACGGCCCTGAACAAAGGCGACTGAAGGCTGGGTACAATCCAATTGAGGAGCAGGTCCGGCTTCAGCCCTATCACGACCGCCGCGCAGATCAGGAGAATCCCGCCGGCGCGTTCGGGCCAGGTGATTGGGGGGAGAGCAGCGGAACGCACCGTCGTTTCGCCGTCGCCCGCCCCGCCAAAGAATGTCAGTTGAACAACCCGGAGCGTGAAGGCGGCCGCGATGAGTACGCCGAGCGCCGCCGCCGCCGCCCAAAGGGGCGAAGCCTGCCAGGCGCCCACGAGAATCGACAGCTCGGCGGGGAAACCGCTGAACCCCGGGAAACCCATCGAGGCGAGCCCCGCGACGGCAAACACGGTCGCGCCAAACGGCAGCAGCCTGTACAAAGGCAGAAGGCGCAGGTCCTCGAGCCTCCGCGTATGAGTCCGATCATAGACCATGCGGCCAACGACGGCGAACAGCAGCCCGGCGATGACCCCGTGCGAAAACATCTGCAGGACCGCGCCCGCGACGGCCCTGGGATTCGCCGCCGCCAGCCCGAGCATGACGAAGCCCATATGGCTCACACTCGAGTATCCGATCACGAACTTGCAGTCGTCCTGCACGAGGGCGACAAGCCCGGCGTAAAGGATCCCGGCGACCGCGAGCCAGCCGATGGCCGGCTGCCAGAAGGCGAGGCCCGCCGGGAAAAGCGGCATCGCCACGCGAAGGCAGCCATAGGCGCCGAGCTTCATGACGACGCCGGCCAGGAGCATCGAGGCCCCGGTGGGCGCGGCCACGTGGCCCGTGGGCGCCCAGGTGTGGAACGGGAACAGGCCGGCCAGGACGGCGAACCCGAAGAAGACCAGGGCGAACATCGCGACCTGCCGGCCCGCGGGGAATCCGGCGGCGGCCGCCGCGAGGTCCGGGAGCGCAAAACTGTGCGCCCCGCCGGCGGCGTAGGCCCACAGCAGCCCGGCGAGAACCAGGGCGCTTCCCGCGAAGGAATAGAGGGCCAGCTTCATCGCCCCGTATTCGCGATTCGTGGATCCCCAGATCGCGATCAGGAAATATTTCGGAACGATCGCCAGCTCGTAGAAAACGAAGAACAGGAGGGCATCGGCACTAAGGAAAACGCCGTAAACCCCGGCGATCAGGGTCAGGTAGAATGCGAAAAACTCGCCCGTCCGCTCCCCGATGTTCCAGGAGAAAAGGATGCCGGCCGTCGCCGCCAGGCCGGTCAGGACGAGCAGGGTCATGCTGATTCCATCCGCGGCCAGGTGATAGCGGCCGCCCATCGAGGGAATCCAGTCGAGGTCGACGAGGGTCTGCGGCACGGCGGACGGCGAGAAGCCGGCCGCCGCCGCAAGAACGACCCCCCACGCGGCGACGGCCGTCGCCAGGGCGACCCAGCGCGCAGCCGTTGCAGAGCGCCGGCCCGCCGCGAGCGAAGCCAGGGCGCCGGCGATCGACAGGTAGATGGTCCAGGGAAGCAGGCTCATGGCGGCGCGAGCCCTCCCACCCATCCGGTCACCAGGGGATTGAAAAGTCCGACAAGGAGCTGGGGCGCGATCCCGAAGAGAAACATCAGGGCGACCAGGGATCCAAGGGCCGCGAGATCCGCCCCGGCGATGTCCGGGAACGGCCCGGCCGAGGCTCCGGCCCTGGGGCCGTGAAAGACCCGCTGCCAGAACGTGAGGTAAAAGAGAGCGGTCACCAGGACACCCAGGCAGGCCGTCGCGGCGGCCCAGGGCGCGACGCCGAAGACGCCGCGGAAGATCAGGAATTCACCGACAAAGCCGTTGAGGCCGGGAAGGCCGATCGACGAGAACATCGCGATTCCGCAGAGGCCGGCAAACACGGGCGCGGCCGATCGCGCCCCGCCAAAGTCCCCGATTCCGCGCCGACCCCCGCCCCGCGACTCAAGGACGCCGACGCAAAGGAAGAGCGCCGAGGCCGAAAGACCGTGGTTGAACATCTGGAGGATCGCCCCGCCGAGGGCCGAACTTGCGACGGCGGCTGTCTTGAAGGGTCCCGCGGAGACCGCGAACAGCGCCAGGAGGCAGTAGCTCACGTGATTGATCGAGGAGTAGGCGATCATGCGCTTGAGATCGCTCTGGCGCAGGGCCGCAAGGGCGCCGAAGACCACGCCTCCGAGGGCCAGCCACAACAGGGGCGTCGCCGCCGCGTGCATCTGGGCCGGGAAAATGGGCCACAGGATACGCAGGAATCCATAGACGCCCATCTTCGACATGACGCCGGTCAGGAACATGGACACGCCGGCGGGAGCCTCCGCATAGGCTGGCGGCAGCCAGGTATGGAACGGAAACAGCGGAACCTTCACAGCCAGGCCCAGAAAAACGCCGAGGAACACGGCCTTGGGCCAGAATCCGCCCACGGCCGCCAGCCGCGCCGAAAGCCCTCCGTTCGCCGCCAGCCGCGACAGTTCGACGAAGTCGAGGCTGCCGGTCGCCACGAAGAGGGCCGCAAAGCCGAGAAGAAGGAAGGCGCTCCCCGCCAGCGTATAGATGACGAACTGGTAGGCCGCGCGCGAAGCTCCGGCCCCGCCCCAGAGTTTGATCAGGAAGAATGCCGGGATGAGGCTCAGCTCCCAGAAAAGGAACCAATGAAAGAAATCGAGGGCGAGGAACACTCCCAAGGCGCATCCCTGCAGGACCAGAAACAGGATTCCGAACAGCCTGAACTCGCGCGCCTGCTTCCAGGAGGCGAGCAGTCCGGCCGGCGCCACGATTCCGGTCAGCAGGACAAGGATCAGGCTCAGGCCGTCGGCGCCGAGGTAATAGTGGGCGTCCAGGGAGGACACCCACGCGTGCCGCTCGACGAGCTGATAGCCGGCGGCCCTCGGATCGAACAGCGAAAGGGCCGCGAATCCGGCGAGGAGCGTCGAAAGGCTTGAAACCAGCGCAATCGTCCGGCTTGCCGAAGCCGTGACCCGGGGCATGAGCGCAAGCAACAGCGCGCCAGCCCAGGGCGCGAATACCGCGATGCTCAGGACCGGGCACGCCGTCATCGGCCGCCTCCCCAGATTGCAAGAAACGCGAGGACGACGAATGCGATCGCGACCGCCTTCAGGTAGCCGTGGGTTTCGCCCGTCTGGCGCTTGGAATAGGCCCGGCCGGTCGCGCGGAGCCTCTCGCTTGCCGAATTGAATCCGGCGTTCAGGCCGCCCTCGTCGGCTTCGCGGTTGAGAAGCCCCGCGATATTGCCGAATCCGGCCACGAAGTCGACACAGCCGCCCCAGACACGCCGGTCGAGCGCGGTCGCCAGGAAGGCGAGGCCGTTGACGAGGCGTCCGAAGGTCGCCGCGTAAAGCTCATCGATCTTTAGCCGGGCGGCGAGAAACGCAAAGACGCGCGGCATGCGCTTTTCGATGGGGTCGGGCGCATCGGCGGTCGAACGGGTCCGGCGCACGTACAGCGCCCATCCGGACCCGATGCCCGTCGCCACGAGGAATATCGACAGAATCATGAGTCCGCCGCCCTCGAACAGCGATTGGGGCCTGATCGGCGCCCCGGTCAATTCCGACTGGAGCCATGGCCATGCGGGCGTCCCCAGGAAACCGAGCCCGACCGCCCCGATGGCGAGGAGCGCCAGCGGAACAGTCATTACCGCGGGGCTTTCGCCGGCGTGCGAGGCGGACTCCGAGCGGGGTCGGCCGAGGAAGACCTCGCCGATCAGGCGGGTCATGTAGAAGGCCGTAAGGACCACGGCAACCAGTCCTGCGCAGAGCGGCAGGCGGGACCCGCTCCAGGCGCCGGCGGCGTGGAGGATCGCCTCCTTGCTCCAGAATCCGGAGAACAGGAACGGCACGCCGGACAGGGCCATCATCCCGATTGCAAACGTCGCAAACGTCACCCGGAGCCTCGGCGCCAGACCGCCGAGCCGGCGGATATCCTGCTCATGATGGGCGGAGGCGATGACCGAGCCCGCGCCCAGGAAGAGGAGCGCCTTGAAGAAGGCATGGGTCAGGAGATGGAAGATGGCGGCGACCCAGGAGCCGACGCCCAGGGCGAGCATCATGTAGCCGAGCTGCGAAATCGTGGAAAAGGCGAGGATCCGCTTGATGTCGTTCTGGGCCACGGCGATCACGGCGCCCAGAAGGGCGGTTATGGCGCCCACGGCGGCGACGACCGAGAGGGCGTGAATCGGCGGATGGCCGCCGGATCCCGTCAGCAACTGGTCGATCGACATCAGCGGATAAACGCGCGCCACGAGAAACACTCCGGCGGCCACCATCGTGGCAGCGTGGATGAGGGCGCTGACCGGCGTCGGCCCCTCCATGGCGTCCGGGAGCCAGACATGCAGGGGAAACTGGCCCGACTTGCCGATTGCGCCGCAAAAGAGGAGCAGGCTGATCGCCGCGGAAAAGGGGAGCGAGAGTCCAAGAAACGCAACCGGGATCCCGTGTGCGTTCAGCAGGCCGAGTTGTCCGCCGTCGAAAAGCCCGTGGCCGCCATCAAAGAAGAGAAGGGTGCCGGTCGAATTGTAGAGCCAGACCATCCCGAGCAGAAAGCCCAGGTCTCCGATCCGGGTCGTGATGAAGGCCTTCCTGGCGGCCGCGGCGGCCTCCGGTTTCTCGAACCAGAATCCGATCAGCAGATAGGAGGCGAGGCCCACGCCCTCCCAGCAAATGAACAGGAGAAGCAGGCTGTTTGCGACCAGCAGCCCGAGCATCGCCGCGGCAAACAGGCTCAGGAAGCAGAAGAAACGGGCGAAGTTCCGGTCCTCCTTCATGTAGCCCACGCTGAAGACGAAGATCAGCAGGCCGACCAGGGTCACCATGACCGCCATGAACGCCGTCAGCGGGTCGAGAAGCCATCCGAGCCGCACCTGGGTTGCGCCGAGGTCGAACCAGGGAAAATTCGAATTGAGGTGCCTGGCGGGCGACTGCAGGGCGATAAAGAGCGCCGCGATCGAAATCGCCAGCGAGCCCAGCATGCCGGCGATGGCGGCCGAGGCGGCGACCGTCCGGCCGTTCCGGGGCGTCAATGAGCCGACCGCCGCGGCGGCAAGCGGCAGGGCGGGGATCAGCCAGAGGCAGGCGGTGAATCCTTCGTGCATCGTCAGCCTTTCAGCCGCGTGGCGTCCTGCAGCCGGATGTTCCTCTGGTGCCGGTAAAGGGCGATCACAAGGGCCAGGCCGACGGCGGCTTCGGCGGCCGCGACGGCGATCGCAAAGAGGACGAACAGCACGCCGGTGCCCGCCTCGGGCGCCGGGCCAAAGCGCCAGAATGCGATGAAGTTGAGGTTCGCCGCATTGAGCATGAGCTCGACGCCCAGGAGAACAAGGATCGCGCTGCTGCGGGCGAGGGCTGCGGCGAGGCCTATCCCGAAAATGAGGCCTGACAGGACCAGGCAAAGCTGGAGCGTGTTCACGGCGCGCCCTCCTTGTCGTCCTTCGCGCCGGCGGCGATGACGACAGCGCCCAGAAGCGCCGCCGTCAGAAGCACCCCGGTGACGAGCAGCGCGGCCGCGTGGGGTCCCATGAGCAGGGTTCCGAGCCTGCGGACGGCAAGGACCGGAATCTCGTCGCTGGAGGAGGCAAAGGGCGTGCGAATGACGGTCGCAGCGATGACTCCGGCGACCGCTCCGCCCGCCAGCAGCGCGCCGAGGAGGCGGCCCGGAGGCGGGGGCGGGACCGCCGTGTCAAGGTGCCCGCGGCGTGTCAAAAGGACCGCGAAAAGGACGACCATCGACACGGCGCCGCCGTACACCAGCGCCTGCGCAAAAGCCGCGAACTCGGCTCCCGCCCAAAGGTAAAACGCCGCTATTCCGAACCAGCTCAGGACGAGGAGCAGGACGCTTCGGACAATGTTCTGGAGGGAAAGCGCCGTGCCCGCGCTTGCGAGGATGACAATGCCGAGAATGAGCGGAACAACGTTCATGGCGCGGCGTAGCGATAGGTTCGCGGGCCCAGTCCGGAGGAAAGCCTTCGGCCGATGATGAAAAATGGAATGGCTACGAACGCGAGTCCGAGTCCCCAGCGCAGAGGCTGGGCGCCGGCGCCCCAGCCGGCGCTCAAGTGCCAGAAGGCGGCCGTCAGAAGATTGATGAGGGCGAGGGGCAGGAGAAACTTCCATGCCAGCCGCATCAACTGGTCGATCCGCAGCCGGGGAAGCGTGGCCCTGATCCATATGAAACCGAGAAGCAGGACAAGGATCTTGATCGCGAACCAGGCATAGGAAGGGATGAACTGGAGGGCCGCTGCCGGCGCATGCCACCCACCCAGGAAGAGGGTGACCGCCATGCCGCTCAGGGCGCACATCGCGAAGTATTCCGCCATGAAGAATAGAGCGTACTTGAACCCGGAATATTCGGTCAGGTGTCCGGCGATGAGTTCGCTTTCGGCCTCGGGAAGGTCGAAGGGCGACCGGTTTGCCTCGGCGAGGGCGGCAACCATGAAGATCGCAAAGCCCGCGAAGCCCCACGGCGTCAGGATGTGCCAATGCGGGATGAACCCGGCCGACCAGCCGGATTGCGCCGCGACAATCCCCGACGGGGACAGTGTCCCGGCGAGCATGACCACCGGGACAAGGGACAGAAGCAGCGGCAATTCGTAGCTGATGAGCTGCGCAAGGGCGCGCATCGCGGCAAGGAGCGAGTACTTGTTCCGCCCGGCCCAGCCGGCCATGAACACGGCGAGCTCGCTCGAGGCGCCGGCGGCGAAGAAATAAAGGACTCCCGAATCCAGGTCCAGGGGAGCGAGGTGGCGCCCGTACGGAATCACGGCCAGAGACAGGAGCGAGAAGCAGACGAGTGCGACCGGGGCCAGGAAATGGAGCACCGGATCGGCCGTGCGCGGGACGATGTCCTCCTTGGTGAGCATCTTAATCCCGTCGGCGAAGGGCTGCAGTATCCCTCCCCAGCCGGCCCGGTTGGGCCCTGGCCTGTTTTGTATCCGTCCGAGAACCTTCCGCTCGGCGAGGGTGAGGAAGGCGAACAGGAGCCCGAACACCGCGAAAACGACGGCGATCGCGATCAGGCTCTCCGCAATCCAGCGCCACGGCCCGGGCAGGCGCCCGGTCACAAGATCGCGTGCAATGAGCGGCAGGCGCTCCAGCCAGGAGTCTGGTTCGGTGGCGCCGGCCGTCATGCCTCCGTCGTGATCCCTCCCGCGGGGGGATCGGGCCGCTCGGTGGCGGGCTTGGTCTGGACCTCCTGCCTGGCAGGGGGAGGGGGTTTTGCCGCGGCGGCCGCCTTTTCCTCGGCCGCCTTGCGTCCGGCGGCGAGCCGGGCATCGACCTCGGCGGCCTCGGTCGGATGAATCTGCCGGAAGTAGCCGTTGGACTTGGCCAGTTGCCCGCGATCGAGCAAAAGCGGCTGGAACCGGTTGGACGTCGCTATCTCGAATTCGTGGTCCATCTTGATCGCGTCAAAGGGGCAGACCTCCACGCAGATCTGGCAGCTCATGCAGACAGAGACGTCGATATCGAAGACCGCGGGATAAAGCTGCATCTTTCCCGCCGCGTCGGGCTTCTTGTCCCTGCTCTTCTCGATGTAAATGCACTGCGGGGGGCACTCCTTTTCGCAGATCTGGCACGCGACGCAGCGAAGGGTGCCCATCGGGTCCTTGTCGTCCTCGGTGACAAGAAAGGGGAAATTCCGGTAGTTCTCGGGGAGCACGGTCCGCTCTTCCGGGTACTGCGTCGTCACGAATCGCGCGGGGTCGTGGAAGCTGCCCGCGAAATTCTTCGCGGTCACGGCCAGGCCCTTGAATATTCCGGTGCCGAGCATGGGGGTTGCGCGTCAGCGATCGACCTCTCCAAGGACGATGTCGATCGAGCCGAGGATGACGACGGCGTCGGCGACCGTGTGCCCGAGGCAGAGGTCCTCGAGCAGCGTCAGGTTGACGAAAGACGGCGCGCGCACGCGGTACCGGTAGGGATTGGGGCCGCCGTCGCTGATGAGATAGAACCCGATTTCCCCCTTCGGCCCCTCGATCCGCCCATAGGACTCTCCCGGCTTCGGGCGGAGGCCCCGAAGCTTCGACCTGGGGTCCATGATCGGTCCGGCCGGGATGTCCTTCAACGCCTGGCGGAGGATCGAGATCGATTCGCGCGCCTCGAGGACGCGGATCATGTACCGGTCGTAGGTGTCGCCGTGGTCGCCGAGCGGGACGCGGAAACTGAACCGGGGGTAGATCCCGTAGCCGTCGACCTTCCGGATGTCGTAGGGAACGCCCGCAGCGCGAAGCATGGGGCCTGTGATTCCGGAGCTCACGGCCAGGCCGGGCGTGAGGCGGCCCACGCCCTGGGTCCTGGCCATGACGATCTCGTTGCCCGTCAGAAGTTGCTCGTACTCGTCGAGGAAGGCGCCGTAGCCCTCGACAAGCCGGCGGACGGCGTCGAGCCACGCCGGTCCGGGATCCACCCTGCAGCCGCCGAAACGCTGGTAGTTGCACATCATGCGGGAACCGCTCAGCGATTCAAAAAGGTCGAGGATCTTTTCCCGCTCGCGGAAGGCGTACATGAGCGGCGTCCCGCTGCATCCGCAGTCCTGCATAAGGAAGCCGGCAAGGCAGGTGTGATTCTGGAGCCGCGTGAGCTCGGCCAGGATGACGCGGACGTACTCCGCCCGTTCGGGAACGGGCTGGCCGATGAGCTTTTCGACGGCCAGGGCGTAGGCCCAGTTGTTTGTCATCGAATTGAGGTAGTCGAGCCGGTCCGTGTAGGGCATCGAACCGAGATAGGTCGTGTTCTCGCCGAGCTTCTCGTGATTGCGGTGAAGGTAGCCGAAGACCGGCTTCAGTTTCACGATGGCCTCGCCGTCCAGGGTGACCATCATCCGGAACACCCCGTGAGTCGAAGGGTGGTGCGGCCCCATCGAAACCTCGAGGAGGTCCCCGTGAAAGACGTCCTGCACCGGCCGCACGCGGGGTCCGGACATGGAGTTCAGCGGACTGACGGGGTTCTCGATCATGGGGCTTCCGCCTTCGCCCCGCCCTGCGGAACTTCGGCGGACGGCACAGCCGGGGCGGGATCCGGGTAATGGCGGGCCGCCCTGGCGAGAACCGCGTCGTGCGGTGTCGGCTCCCACTCGTAATCGTCGGGTGCGACGTAGTCCTTGCGCATCGGATGATCCTTCATCTCGTCCCACATGAGGATGCGCCTGAGATCGGGGTGGCCCTCAAAGACGATCCCGAACAGGTCGAACGCTTCGCGCTCCTGGAACTCGCAGGAGCGCCAAACGGGGGTCAGCGAGGGCAGCGTCGCCTGGTCGGTCCGGTTTCCCGTGCGCATCCGCAGGATGACGGGCCCGGCTCCGAGGGACATTGAGAAAAGATGATAGACGGCCTCCAGGCGGCCCGGCTGCACGCGCTTGACCTTCTTTTCCACAAGTCTTGGCGGCCCGCCGGCGGGATCGGGCAGCTCGACCCGGACGGTTTCAATGATCTCCTTGTCGGGCCAATCCACGCCGGTCATATTGGAGCAATAATCCAGCTTCAACGCCTCGTCATCGCGCAGAAAGCGGGCGATTTCCCGCCCATGCGCTGCGTCGACCACCAGGGAATGCTGGTTGGAGGGGGACGGGTTTGCGGCGACCGCCACATCCGCGCCCGGAAACCGGGCGCGGATGCGTTCGCTGATCTGCTCGGGCGATTCCATCGGCTTCGGCTCAGGCTTTCTTCGCGCGCACGAGCGAGGGCGGCTGCCAAACGCCGGGATTCTTGGGCGGCTCAAGGTCGTGCTCGCCGAACTCCGGCACCGGGTAGTTGCAGTCCGTGTCGGCCCGCAGGTGGCGCGGCGCGTCCGGTCCGGTCAGCTTCCGCCCGCCGATCTTCCCCTGAAGCGCAATCAGCCCGTTCAGGAGAGCCTCGGGACGGGGCGGACAGCCGGGGATGTAAACGTCGACGGGAATGTAGCGGTCGATTCCCTTGAGGACATTGTAGCCCTGCTTGAAAGGTCCCCCCGAAATCGCACAGGCCCCCATCGCGATGCAGTACTTGGGCTCCGGCATCTGATTCCAGAGCCTGACAACCTGGGGTGCCATCTTCTTCGTCACCGTGCCGGACACGATCAGCAGATCGGCCTGCCTGGGCGACGGCCGGAACACCTCCGAGCCGAAACGCGCGATATCGAAGCGGGCCATCGAGGCCGCCATCATTTCAATCGCGCAGCACGCGAGGCCGAAATTCAGGGGCCAGACAGAATGGCTTTGGCCCCAGTTGTAGAGTTCCTCGAGGCTTGTAAGGAGAATGCCATGCCGCCGCAGTTCGTCTCTTTCCTCGTCCGTGATTGTCATCGGCTTAAGTCCACTCGAGGTGGCCGTTGCACCAGGCCCAAACCAGGCCCTCGGCCAGAAGGAGGATGAAGACTGCCATGGCGATGAGCGCTCCCAGGGGGAGCGCCGTGAAGGCGGCTGCAAATGGAAGGAGGAAAATGAATTCCACGTCAAAAATCAAAAACAGGATCGCATACAAGTAATAATGCGCCTTGAACTGGATCCATGAGTCGCCCGTCGAGGCGACTCCGCATTCATAGACGTCATTCTTCGAAAGACCCGGCTTTGGGGGCTGAAAAAAACGGAACCAAAGGCGGGCGACACCGAGCAACGCGAGCGGAAAAGCCACTGTTGCAACGAGAAACAGCGCGAGGAATGCGTAGGGATGCTCGCCCATGGGTTCGGTTTGAGAGTATTCTAGGCTCGGATTACGGCAGAGCGACTAACCTCCACCGTTTATCGGGAGAAGCAACGCATTCTTTGCCGTGTAGTTGCATGACCCACAATTAGCTTCCCGGCCCCCGGCCGCAAGTCTGTCCGTGCTGTCGGTGGCGGGTCTTATGAATCCCCGCCGCGACCCCGGCGATGGCTGATACAAGCCGCCGGGCGCCGATAACCTGGAGGTGCGCAACTCCTGCGCACCCGGTTGTCCGAATGCGCAAAATATGCACACCCCGGATATTGGATTACATTAATAATAAACATCTTACATCATGGCATCCCAGCTGCTTAACGGGAATGACTTCCGCACGCCATGACCTCATCGCTTCATTCAATTGCAACCGCGATTCGACGCAGCCGCAGTGGGCTGGCCGTCGGAGTTTCACTGCTGGCCGCCGCCTTGGTTTGTTCAGGTCCTCTCCGGGCGCAGAACACTCCTCCGGCTGCTGCCGATGCGGGTGCGGCGAGGACCGATGCGACCGGTGGAAATGGGCGCGCTCGACGCGGCAATTTCTCGCCCGAGGAGGCGATGGCGGCCCTCAAGGACCGATTCGGTGTCACCGATGACGCCGAATGGAGCCTGATCTCGGCGCGAATCACGGTGGTGATGGAACTTCGGCGCAGCACCACCGCAATGGGAGGCATGGGAGCAATGGCCTTCCGATTGGGCGCAGGCGGCAACCGCGGGGGGCGCGCCGCAAACCCCGAGCTGGACGCCCTCCGCACGGCCGTGACGGACAACCTGCCCGATGCCGAGATCAAGGCCCGGCTCGACCATTATCGCGAAGTGCGCAAGCAGAACGAGGCAAAGCTCGAAAAGGCGCAGGAAGATTTGCGCTCGGTGCTGACCGTCAAGCAGGAGGCCATGGCCGTGATGACGGGCCTGCTGCAGTAAAGGGCGCCATGGTCGCCGACTCCGTCTCCCCGGGCGCCGCTGGCGGCGCCCTGCCCGAGCTTCTGGAACGCATGATTGCGGGAAAGCAGCTCACCAACACCGACGCGCTTTCATATGTGGCCCAAAACCCGGGTCCCGAGGCGCTCACGGAGGAGCGCGTGCTGCGCTGGCTCGGGCGCGAGTACGGGGTGGGCTACGCGGTGCTCGACGAGCTGGAACCGGACAAGCAGGTTCTCTCGTTCTTTCCCGCGCGGCTGCTCCTGCGCGACGAGCTTCTGCCGCTCCGGCGCGTCGACAATCAGATCGAGATCGCGACGAGCCGGCTGTTCGCCACCCAGGGGCTCGACGGGCTGAGGGCCCTGACGGGCCTGCGCCTCTGCCCGGTGCTTGCGCCGACCGAGGTGATCCAGCGCGAGATGAAGAAGCGGCTGGGCGTGGGCGCCGACACGATCGACACCCTTGAGGAGGAGAGCGGACTGCAGGTCGTGGACGACAGCGGCGGGGTCAACGACACCAATCTCGACAACGCGGCGGAGGATGCGTCGATCATCCGGTTCGTCAACCAGGTCCTGAAGGACGCGATCGACCTGCGGGCGTCGGACATCCACCTCGAGCCGTTCGAGGACGAACTGAGGATCCGGTATCGCATCGACGGCGTCCTGCAGGAAATCCCGGTGCCGGCGCAGGTGAAGCGCTTCCAGCAGGCGATCGGCGCGCGCGTCAAGATCCTGAGCCATCTCAATATCGCGGAGAAACGGCTGCCGCAGGACGGCCGCATCAAGGTGCGGATCGACGACGCCGAGGTCGACATCCGCGTTTCCGTCATCCCGATGCTTCATGGCGAGGCGGTGGTGATGCGGCTCCTGCGCCAGAACAAGGCGCTGCTCGGCGTGCGCGAGCTGGGGATGGGCCCGCGCGAGCTCGACTGCCTCAAGCGCGTATTGCAGCTGCCCCACGGCATCGTGCTTGTCACCGGCCCGACCGGCAGCGGCAAGACATCGACCCTGTACACCGCCCTGCATGAGATCAACGACTCGGAGCGCAAGATCATCACGATTGAGGATCCGATCGAATACCAGCTGAGGGGCGTCAACCAGATCCAGGTCAACGAGAAATCCGGGCTGACATTCGCGCGCGGGCTGCGCTCGATCCTCCGCCACGACCCGGACGTGATTCTGATAGGAGAAATCCGCGACCAGGAGACCGCCCAGATCGCCGTGCAGGCGTCGCTTACCGGCCACCTGGTGTTCTCCACCCTGCATACGAATGATGCCGCCGGGGCCGTCACCCGCCTGGTGGACATGGGCGTCGAGCCCTATCTGGTTGCCTCGTCGCTCGAGGCGGTCCTCGCCCAGCGCCTTGTGCGAGTCCTTTGTCCGCACTGCAAGGCCGTCGACGACACCCCGATCGCCCAGTCCTACAAGACGAGGCTCGGCATACCCGAGGGGACGACGCTTTACCGCGCCGTGGGCTGCCGCGAGTGCCGGCAGACCGGCTATTTCGGCCGGCATGCGATCTTCGAATGGATGGATACGAACCCGGAAATACGCCAGATGATGCTGGGCAACGCGTCCACCGACGCCATCCGGGAATCCGCGCGCCGCGCGGGGATGACGACCCTGGCGGACGACGGATGCCGCCTCGTCAAGGCGGGGGTGACGACGATTGAGGAGGTCCTGAGCGTCACGACGGTCAATGAGGCGGCGCCCCTGGCGCCCGCGGAAAACCGCCCGCATCCGGAGGGAAGTCCGGCGCCCTCGCGGTAGCCCCGCCTCCTCCGATGCCCCAATTCACATACAAGGGAATGCAGAGCGACGGCGCCCTCACCGAAGGCGTCCTGGACGCGGGCAGCCGGCAGGAGGCGATGAGGCAGGTCGAAAACCTCGGGCTCAAGCCGATCCGGATTGCCGAGGCGCCCAACGGGTCCGTGCGAAGGAAGTCTCCCGCGTCCGGCCAGGCTGACCAGGCCGCCTCCATCGCCGGCGGCGCCGATGGAACGGACGGGGCGGGCGGCCTGCCTGGGTTCCTGAATTTCCCGCTGGGACGAAAGGGAAGGATAACGCCGCGGATTCTCGAGAATTTCACCCGGCTTCTCTCCAGCCTGCTGGCCGCCGGCGTGCCGTTCAGCCGGGCGCTCGTCATCCTCTATCGCGAGGCCACTGTGCCGGTCGCAAAGGCCAAATGGAAGGAGATCCACGACCTGGTGATAGACGGAATGTCGCTGTCGAACGCAATGGCCCGTTCGCCCGACACGTTTCCCCGGGTGTATGTCGCGATGGTGGAGGCCGGCGAGACCGGCGGCTTCCTCGACGTCGTTCTCGCGCAAATCGCCGATTTCCAGGCCCGGGAGAAGGAGCTCAAGTCGAAGGCGCTGAGCGCCCTGATGTATCCGGTCATTCTGCTGATCCTCGCCATAGGCGTCCTCATATTCCTGATGGTGTTCTTCATACCGCGTTTTCAGATCGTCTTCAAAAGCTTCAACGCGGACCTGCCGCTGCTCACCCAGATGATCGTCAAGGCGAGCCAGACCGTGCGCGCCTACGGGCTGTACGTCGCGGTGATCGCCCTGGTGGCCGTTCTCTCCCTGCGCAACTGGTTCAAGTCGGAAAAAGGCCGCCGGGCGTGGGAGGGCTTCATCCTCCGCCTGCCGGTCGTCGGTCCGCTCCTGGCGCAGTTCGCCATGGCCCGCTTCACCCGGATGCTCGGCACTCTTCTGGGCGCCGGCGTCCCGCTGATCAACGCCCTCAATGTTGCCCGGCGCTCGATCGGCAACCAGATCCTGGTCGACGCAGTTTCCAACTCGATCGATTGCGTCAAGGAGGGAAAGCCCCTCGGCACAAGCCTCGGGCAGAACCGGACGCTTTTCCCCGGAGCCATCATCGAGATGATCTCGGTCGCCGAGGAAAGCGGACGGCTGGACCAGGAGCTCGTCCGGATCGCCGCCGTGACCGAGGGCGACCTCGACCGGCAGCTCAAGACGACTGTCGCCCTCGCCGAGCCGCTGATGCTGTTTCTCATAGCGGGCTTCATCGGCACGATCTTCATCGGCATGGTCTATCCCATCTTCTCCCTCACCGATCACATCAAATAATCCCCCCATGAATGATTCGAAAAAACGCTCCCGGTTTTCACCGAAGGCCGGCTTCACGCTTGTCGAGCTCATGCTTGTCCTGGTCATTCTCGGCATTCTCGCCGGGCTCGTGCTGCCGAAATTCGCCGGCCGCTCGCAGCAGGCGAGGGAGACGGCCGCGATAACGCAGATCGCCACTTTCAACACCGCGCTCGGCGCCTACGAGGTGGACACCGGCACGTATCCCAGCTCGCAGGACGGACTGAGGGCGCTGGTTGTCCAGCCCTCGAACGTCACCGGCTGGCGGGGACCCTACCTCGAGAGCGACGTCCCGCTCGACCCGTGGCAGCATCCCTACGTCTACCAGTACCCGGGGAAACTCAATCCCAGCGGCTACGACGTCATATCGGCGGGACTGGACGGCCAGCTGGGCACGGCCGACGACATCTACAATGCCGGCATCACGGGAAGATAACGGCCGCACTGCCGCAATGGCCGGCTTCACGCTGATCGAACTGGTCATCGTGATGGTGCTCCTTGCGATCGCCGCCGCGCTGGTCGCGCCGCATATGGCGTCCTTTTTCCGGGGCCGCGTGCTCAACTCGGAGGCGCGGCGCCTGCTCGCCCTCACCTACTATGGGCAGAGCCGCGCGGTCGCCGAAGGGGTGCCCGTCCTGCTCTGGATCAACGTGCGGCAGTCCTCTTACGGGCTGGTCACCCAGTCGGCCGCGAGCGAGCCGGATGACCGGGCCTCCACTTTCACGGCGGACCCGACCCTGACGCTTGAAACGACCGCGCCGAGCCCGGCGCCGGTTTCGGAAACCGAGGATGAGGGACTCGGGATTCCGAACAACCTGCCCGTCATTCGATTCATGCCGGACGGGGTCTTCGACCCGATCAGCGTCAGCAGGATCGTGATCCGCCAGGGCGCCGAAGGGGCGCTCGAACTCGTGCCGGCCGCAAACCGGCTCGGATATGAAATACTTCCCGCCACAGTCAACTGATCGGGTCCGCCTTCGCCGGGGCTCCGGCGCCTTCACGCTGATCGAGGTCCTGGCCGCGCTGCTCCTGATGGCGATCATAGTCCCGGTCGCGCTGGAGGGCATGAGCGTCGTAAGCCGGGCGGCCGTGCTCGGCCAGCACAAGGCGGCCGCGATGCGCGTCGCGGAGCGGGTGCTGAGCGAACAGCTGGCGGTCATCAGCCAGGGCCAGCCCATTCCGACCTCCGGCAGCGGCACGGAGACCGATGGCGACACGAGCTATCCCTGGACCATGCAGACCGAGGCGTGGCCCCAGGACGCGATGACGCAAATGACCGTGCGAATCACCTTCTCGGTGCAGGGCAATGCCTACGAGATGACCCTGAGCACCCTGTTCGACCCCAATGCCGGCGCTCCGGTCACGACGACCGGCACCGGCCGGGCGACCTCCTGATGACGACCGTTCCGGCAAAAGGCCGCTCGATCCGGGGCTTCACGCTCCTGGAGCTTCTCGTAGCCACCGTCGTGGCGGCCTTCATCCTGCTCGTCATCAGCGGAACTTTTTTCGGCGCGCTGCGGCTGCACAACTCCACGCAGCTGCGGGTCGACGACGACCTGCTCCTGCACCGGACCCTGGGCCTCGTCCAGCGGGATCTCGAAGGCGTGATGGTGCCAGGATCGGCGACGGCGACGCCCCCGGTCGGCACATTCTCGGGGCAATTCCAGGACACGCCGACCAACTCGCCGGTTCAGGAGTCTTCCGCGACGCGGGTGAGCCCGGACCTCTACACGACGGCCGGGGAGGTTAACGGCTGGAATCCGTTCTCCGAGGTCGAGGTTGTGGCGTATTTTCTGGCGCCGGCGACGGACGGCACAAACACGAAGAACCTGGTCCGTGCCGTCACGCGCAACCTCCTTCCCGTCGTGCAGACGGCGACCGACGAGCAGACTCTGATCACGGGAGTCGCGAGCGCCGAGTTCGACTATTTCGACGGCACCGGGTGGACCACGACCTGGGACTCGACGGCGACCTCCACGCTGCCCTCGGCGATCCGTTTCAGCCTCGCGCTCGCGCGGGGCGATTCCAGCCAGGCGCCGTCTCCCATCCAACTGGTGGTCCCGGTCCTGGTGTCCACAAAGACCAGCCTGACCCAGGCCAGCCAGGCGCAATCGACGGGGGGAACCCAATGATCCAGGGGCCTCCAGTTCGAACCGGGATCCTCCGGCGGCAGGGAGGATCGGTCCTCGTCATCGTGCTCTGGATCTGCCTCGGGCTTGTGACGCTGACGCTTTATTTCGCCCGCTCGGTGGATTCGGAGCTCCAGGCCGCCGCAAACCGGGTGGGTGAGATCGAGGCGCGGCAGGCTGTCGCAGGAGCCATAAGCTATGCCGCCTATGTCCTGAAGAACTACGCCATCGACGGCGTCGTGCCCAACAGCGGCATCGTGCCGGATCCGACCCAGGACTACTATTCGGCGGGCCTGCGGGTCGGAGACGAGGCCGGCGCCCCGCAATTCTGGTTCATCGGCCGCGACCGCAACAATCCCCCCTCAGGCCAGCCGGCGTTCGGCCTCGTCGACGAGGCCTCGAAGCTCAACCTGAACAACGCGACGGCGGCGATGCTCGGGTTGCTGCCGATGATCAATATGAATTCCGATTTCGCCAATGCGATCGTGAGCTGGCGGACCCGCCAGTCGCAGTCGGGCGGGGGCGCCGCGAACAACCTGTACTCGACGCTCGACCCGGCGCGGCTCAACAAGGGGGCGGCCTTCGAGTCCACCGACGAACTCCGGCTCGTGTACGGAGCCACGCTCGACCTCGTCCTGGGCGAGGACACAAACCGCAACGGCGCCCTGGACCCGAACGAGGACGACTCCGACCAATCGCCGCCCCATGACAACCAGGACGGTTTGCTGCAGCCGGGGATGCTCGAGTATGTCACCGCTTTCAGCAACCAGCCGGCGACGACCGTCACAGGTTCGCAGCGGGTCGATGTCACTTCGCTGGCGACTCCCGCGACCCAGCGGGCGCTCACCCAGCTCATGGCGAGAAAGGGAATCAGCGCGGGGACGGCGGCCGGATACATTCGCAACGTCACCCGAAGCGGCCGGGTCATCACGAGCGTGGCGGATTTCATGGTCACGAGCCGGATATCGGCCGCCGATTTCGCGCTTATCCACACTTCGCTCAGGACCGGTTCGGGCACCGGCGTGCAGGGCATGGTCAATGTCAACACCGCCAGCGCGGCCGTCCTCGCGTGCATTCCCGGCATCGGCCCGGACAATGCCCAGAATCTGGTGTCCTATCGCCTGGCGAACCCCGCGGCCCTCACCTCGTTTGCATGGCTCCCGAACGTCCTCGGCGCCGCGCTCATCCGGCGCGCCGGGCCGTACATCACGGACCAGTCCTATCAGTTCTC
This sequence comes from uncultured Opitutaceae bacterium, assembly GCA_964605835.1. GTDB lineage: Bacteria > Verrucomicrobiota > Verrucomicrobiia > Opitutales > Opitutaceae > Palsa-1447. The sequence goes on along the minus strand of CAZSEH010000001.1, from coordinate 19,347 downwards.
CGCCGATATCGCGGCGGTCGGCCGCAATGGCCGCGGCTATTGCCGGGAAAAGGTGGTTTTTGACACCAGCAAGGGCATTCCGCGGATCATCTACCGCCAGGACCTGAGCTCCTATGGGTGGGCCCTGGGCACGCAGATACGGCAGGAGCTGAAAACCGCCAGAACCAACTGAACATGACATTTAAACTGAAGAAACACCCGCAGTCGGCGCTGGGTCTCTGCCTGTCCGACGGCAGGCTGCACGCCGTGCTGGTGGCCCGCTCGAAGGGCAGGTGGGAGGTGGTCAAATCCACGACGGCGACCCTTGCGCTCGATCTCCTGCATCCGGAACCCGAACTGATCGGCCGCGAGATCCGGAACCACCTCGACGCCGCCGGAATCCGCGAGCGGACCTGTGTCGTCGCCGTGCCCCCGAATTGGGTCATGAGCCTGCACACGGTTCTGCCGGACCTGCCGCCGGAGGATGCAGGCAGCTTTCTGCAGCTTGAGGCGGAAAAGGGCTTTCCGTGCGACGCCGCGCAATTGCAGATATCGCGTTCGGCATTCCGTTCAGCCTCGGTTTCCTACGTGACCCAGCTGGCCGTGCGCAAGGAGCAGCTGGGCCAGCTGGCCGCCGTGCTGAAGGCGGCCGGCCTGAAACCCGTGAGCTTTCCACTGGGCCTGGTTGCGCTGCCGGGCGTCATCGCTCCCGCGGGCGAGGGACGGATCACCGTGGCCGTGGAACCCCAGGGGGCGACTCTCGCGGTTTCCGCCGGCGGCGGAATTGCGTCCTTCCGCACGTGCGAGGCTTCGATCGAGTCGGAAGCGGGCGAGAGAATCGTCAACGGCGACGCGGTGGCCCGCGAGCTGCGCATCACTTTCGAGCAGGTGCCGGCCGATTTGCGCGCCGGATTGCGTCGGTTGAGCCTCTGCGGCGACGCTGAGCTGGTCCGGCAGCTGTCCGAACGACTGGGGGAATGGGCCGGGGCGGCGGGTCTTGGAATCGAGATTCCGGACCCGGCTGACGACCGGCTGGGCGGCCGGATCGCCGGCAGCATCGCCATCCAGTGGCTGGACTCGGCCGGTGCCGCGATTGAGTTTCTGCCGCCCCGCGCGGGCCGCATGGAGGCGATGCTCGCGCGCTACAATTCAAAGCGCCTGGCGACGACCGGGATGGCGGTGGCCGCGGCCGTCGCGGTGACCCTCGCATTCTTCGGCTGGCAGGAATTCCAGCTCCTGTCGCTCCGCTCCGACTGGGGGGCCATGCAGGCTCAGGTCACCTCCCTCAAGGCGGTCCAGGACCGTGTCAGGAATTTCCGTCCGTGGTACGATCGTTCGCTCCCCGACCTGCGAATCCTGGCGCGCGTCACCCAGTGCTTCCCGCAGAATGGCAGCGTGACGGCGAGGTCCTTTGAGGTTCACAAGACCGGAGCAGCCACCACCGTCAGCGTCACCGGGACGGCGCGGGACGGCCAGGCGCTGCTGCGGACCCAGGACCAGTTGCGCAAGGCGAAGGAGATCGAGGCTGTGAAGGTCGACGGGATAACCGGCAAGATGCCGGCCCAGTTCACCCTGACGTTTCGCTGGATCGGAAACCCCGGATCATGAACCTGAATATCCCCAATCGCCAACGCTGGCTCCTCATAATCGCCGGGGCCGGCATCCTCCTTCTGATCCTCGACCAGATCGTCTTCACGCCCCTGGGGGACGCCTGGGAGGCGCACTCGGCGGAGATCGCGCGCCTGCAGACCTCCGTCTCGGAGGGCCGCGGCCTCATCACGCGCGGCCCGCGGCTGCAGCAACTGTGGACGCAGATGCGCTCCCAGACGCTTCCCCGCGATCCGGCGGAGTCCGAGCACGATTTGATCGCCGGGTTCGAGAACTGGAGCCGGACTGCCGGCGTCGAACTGGGATCGGTGAAGCCGCGCTGGAAGCACGGGGAGACCGACGATTATTCCCTCCTTGAGTGCAGCCTCGATGCCACCGGCACAATGGCGGGGCTCAGCCGGTTTCTTTATGAGCTGGAAAGGACGCCGATGGCGCTGCACGTCGAATCCACCGAGCTCCTGTCCCGGGACGATTCGGGCCAGAAGATCACCCTCAACCTGCTCGTCACGGGCCTGAGGCTGTCGCCGCTGGAGGGCAAGCAATGAGACCGCTCCAATTCCATGCGCTGGATTCCCTCGGGAAGATCGCCTGGCTGGCGTGCGGGATCTTCCTCGGCGCCGCGGGGTTCGCCGCCGCGCCGCCGCCGGCCGGGACCCAGGTCCCGGGGTCTTCGCCAGGCTTTGACGCCTTCCGGCTGATCGGAAGCCTGAACATTTTCGATTCCACGCGCGTCGGCCGGGTCGACGAGGCGCCGAAGGATCGCTTCGACACCATTTCGTTCGTCGGCACGATGGACTACGACAAGGGCCTGCTCGCCTTTTTCGACAGTTCCGATCGCAGCTACCGCAAGGCATTGCATGCGGGCGATGCGATCGCCGATTTTGCCGTCGGGCGGATTGGCCCGGAGGGGGTCGAGCTGACCCGAAACGGCAAATCGCTCACGCTTCTGATGGGCCAGCAGCTCCGGCGCAAGGCGGGCGGGGACTGGGAGGTGGGCGCCGGCGGCACCCGGGCCGCGCCCGCCCCGGAACGGGACGCCGCAGCAGCTGCGCCGCCGGCCGTCCCGGCCGACGCTTCGGACACTCTCAAGCGACTGATGGCACAAAGACAGCAACAATTGAAACAATGAAAACCAATCTATCAAAGCCGGCCCTTTGGCTGGCCATCGCCGCGCTGGCCGGCAACAGCTGGGCTCAGGATCAGTCTTCTGCGCCGGCCGCGGCGGCAAAGGAGCCGGCGGCGCGTGACGGAACCGGGCTTCGGTTCAACTTCCACGGCGCTCCGCTCGAGACAGTGCTCAATTACATGAGCGATGCAGCGGGTTTTGTCGTCGTCCTGCAAACCCCGGTGACGGGCACTGTGGACATGTGGAGCTCCCAGCCGGTTTCGAGGGCGGAGGCTGTCGAGCTTCTCGAAATCGCGCTGAACAAGAACGGCTACTCGGTCAGCGTCCAAGGCCGCACCCTCGTCGTCTCGTCGAAGGACGATGCAAAGAAGCAGAATATTCCGATTCACACCGGCAACGACCCGGCGGAAATTCCCCAGACGGCGGAAATGGTGATGCAGATCATTCCGCTGCGGCATATCGATGCGACGCAGGCGGCGAAGGACCTTGCGGCGCTGATCCCAAGCTCGTCTACCCTGACGCCGAATGCGGACAGCAACTCGCTCGTCGTCACCGACACGGAGATGAACATCCATCATATCGTGGAAATCGTGTCGGCGCTCGACACCTCGATTGAAACGGTCTCCACCGTGCAGGTCTTCCAGCTCAGGAACGCGGATGCGGTCGAGATGGCGGCCCTGATCACGAATCTCTTCGGGAACTCGACCACCGCGACAACCAATAACGCCGGACAAGGGGGCGGCCGGGGAGGCCTGGCGGCCCTCTTCGGCGGCCGGTTCGGCGGCGGGGGAGGTGGCGGCGGCGGCGGCTTCGGTGGAGGCGGTCGGGGGGGCGGAGCCGCGGGGGCCAGCGGCCGCGCCGGCTCAACCAGCGGCCGGACGATTCCCGTCGTGGCGATAGCCGATCCGCGGACCTATTCGATCGTGGTCACGGCCTCGAAGGACCAGATGCCGGACATCGCGGAAATGATCCGCAGGCTGGATTCCAATTCGGGCAGGCAGCAGAAGGCCTACACGATAACGATGGAGAATGCCGACGTTCAGCAGGTCCAGGCGATCCTCCAGAATCTCTTCCAAAGCACAACCCAGCGGTCCACGGCCTCGACGCAGGCCGATCCACTGACCACGCGCGCCACGACCAACGCCGCATCCACCAACAACGCCGCAACCAACGTGAATCTCGCAGGCACGGGTTCCGGCTCCGGCGGCGGGGGCGGAGGCCGCGTCCCTTGAGCGGGGCCAACCTCAAACAACCATTCCCATGATCACACAAATTTTTCGATTCAGCATCCGACATTCATTCGCGGCGGGTTTGATCCTGCTGGGCGCAGTCCAGGCCCTTGCCCAGGCGCCGGGCGGCGGCGGAGGAGGAGGCGGCCGCGGGGGCGGCTTCGGCGGCCTGGGCGCCCTGGGCGGCGTTGGCGGCGGCTTCGGCGGCGGAGGAGGCGGGGCGGGAACAGCCAATGGCGTGCGCCAATACACGAATTCGAGCATGCTGGGCGACGCAATGATCACGAGCGACATGGAGTCGCGAAACCTGATCGTCGTCACCGACGACAAGACCTACCAGATCATCAAGTCGATCGTGGCCGATCTCGACAAGCCGCGGCCGCAGGTGCTGATCGACTGCGTCTTCGTCCAGGTCACGCATACCAATGAACTCGACCTCGGAACGGAGATGACGTACCAGGGCCCGGTCTCCATCAAGACCAACCCCAACGGCACAGCCACAAGCCAGTTCGGCATCGGTCTTGCCGGCCACGCGGGGGCCATCGGGTCCGGCTCGCCCGACTTCGGGACGGGATTGATCGCGACCGTGCCCAATGTCGGCTCGCTGCCCACGAGCGGATCGCCCAGCAGCAACGGCGCCTTCTACAGCCTCGTCGGGCGCGACGTCAACGCGACGATCCACGCGCTGGCGGCGGTCAACAAGACCGAGGTGCTCTCCCGCCCGTCGGTCCTGACGCGCAACAACCAGCAGGCCACGATCCTGGTCGGCCAGGTCATTCCGATCATCACAAGTTCGTCGGCTGCAACCTCGCTCTCCCCGGCGTTCAACACCATAACCCAGTCGGACATCGGCATCATTCTCAAGGTGACCCCCTTCATAACAGCGGAGGGGAATGTCGAAATGATCCTGGACCCGGTCATTTCCTCCCTCAGCGGGACGACTGTCCCGATCGGCAACGGAGTGAGTTATCCCGCGATCAACATGATCTCCGCCGACACGGTCGTGGTCACCCCCAACAACCAGACGGTCGTCATCGGCGGCCTCATGCAGACCCAGAAGAACGTGACGGAGAACAAGATTCCGCTCCTGGGCGACATCCCCGTGCTGGGATATGCCTTCAAGTATTCGACTTCGAGCAAGCAGAAGACCGAGCTCATCATCTTTCTGACCCCGCACATCGTCCGAAGTCCCAGCGACTTGGCGCAGTTGACAATCCAGGAGCAGGGAAGTCTGGACCTGACTCCGAAGGCGTTTGGAAAAGCCGAGTTGGACAAGTACAACGGGGTCGTTAAGTAATATCGGCTGGTTGGAACAGGCCCGCGGCTCGGGCCGACTTCCGTGCCGCCCCCATGCGCTGGCCGATTGCAAGAAACACCCCGATCGTCTCAATCGTGCTGATTGGATGCGGGCTCGCCGTCTGCGCCTGGCAGGTGCAGGAGCACGTCAGGTTCGAGCGCACGGCCAGGGAGGCGCTGATAAAAAGGGGGCGCGACATCACTTCAACGCTGGGCGTCATCCTCCGTTCGCAGCGCCGCTTTGGCCTTGTCGCAAAGGAGCGGATCGAGCCCGCATTGCAGAATCTCGTCCAGTCGGAGGAACTGGTGTCGATCTCCATCCTGTCCGTTACGGGCGAGCCGCTCGCCAGCGCCGGGCGGCCCTTTGACCTCACGCCGTCGGAAATGGAGGAGGGAGGTGCCCGCTGGGGACAGCACACCCTCACAATAATGAACCTGATGGACCTGGGTTCGACCGGGACGGAGGACAGCGCGCGCGAGTCGCCGGCAATCGTCGTCACGGATGACGAGCGAAGGTCCATGCGACCCTCCCCGGGCCGGCGCGGCCCCGACAGCGGCGGCGGCCCGCCGAGTCCGTCCGTGCGTCCGCCGTTTGGCAGACCGTCCTGGATGACGGCGGAACAGTACGACGGGGTGATCCACGAGAAGGGGGTTCACAGCCTGGTCATTTCCCTTTCGACGGATGAGATGCACAAGGAGGTGGCGAGCGACCTGCTGCTGCGATCGCTTGTCAGCCTGTTCGCCATGGGCGGCGGGATCATATCGACCCTGGCATGGCGAAATGTCGAAAAGAACGCCGAATTGCAGATCCGCCTCGTCAAGGCGGGAGAGACCAACGCGCACCTGAAGGAGCTAAATTTCGCGGCTGCCGGCCTCGCCCACGAGACCCGAAACCCGCTGAATCTGATCCGCGGGCTCGCGCAGATGGTCGCGATGCAGGCGCAGAGTGCGCCCGAACTCAAGGAGCACGCCTCGGCAATCGTCGAGGAGGCAGATCGCGTGACAGCGCAGTTGAATGAATTCATCGACTACTCGAAGCCGCGCGAGGCCCACTTTGCGCCCGTGGAGATCAAACGGCTGGTTGCCGACGTCGCCCGGACGCTCCTGCCGGACATGGATGAGAAGCGGATCCGGCTGTTGCAGCCGGAGACAGCCTGCTTTGTCCAGGCCGACGAACCGCTGCTGCGGCAGGCTTTGTTCAACGTGCTGTTGAACGCGCTGCAGGCCGTGGGACAGAATGGGCAGATCAAGGTCGGGGTGTCGAGGGTCGGCGCCCGGGAGGCGGTTTTGGAGATTGGCGACGACGGACCGGGCGTGCCCCCGGCCGAGCGCGAGAACATTTTCAAGCCCTATGTGACGATGCGGCCCAAAGGCGTGGGGCTGGGGCTCGCGATTGTGCAGCAGATCGCGGCGGCCCACCGATGGGATGTCGTGTGCCTGGCGAACGAACCGCGCGGCGCCCTGTTCAGATTCAGCCGGCTCAGGGTTGCCGCGCCGCACCCATGAAGGAGGCGGCCGCCCCTTCCGCTCCCATTCTCATCGTCGATGACGACAATGGGCAGCGCAGCCTGCTGGAGACGTTCCTGGACGCCCAGGGCTACCGGACCCGATCGGCCGCCTCCGGCGAATCGGCCCTTCAGATGCTCGAGACGGAAAAGTTCGCAATGATCATCAGCGACGTGCGGATGCCGGGGATGTCGGGAATCGAAACGCTGCGGCGCGTTCGCCAGCACCATCCGACGCTGCCCGTTCTGCTTGTGACGGCCTTCGCGGACATCCGCAGCGCGGTGGCGGCCATGCGGGATGGCGCCGTCAACTATCTCGCGAAGCCGTTCGACCTGGATGAACTCATCGCTTCCGTCCAGCTTGCAACGGCGCGGCGGGGCGAGGCGGTCGTGAATGCGGGAGGAAGCATGCCGCCGGGCGTCATAAGCTGCAGTCCCCTCATGCAGGCTGTTTTTCGCGACGCCTCGCTGATTGCGCCGTCTGAAACGCGGGTCCTGCTCACGGGCGAGAGCGGGGTCGGCAAGGAAATCGTCGCCGACCTGATTCACTCCTGGAGCGCGCGCTCGGCGGGGCCGATGGTGAAGGTGAACTGCGCCGCCATTCCGGAGAATCTGCTCGAGAGCGAGCTTTTCGGCCATGAAAAGGGTTCGTTCACAGGCGCCGTGCAGCAGCGCATCGGGCGATTCGAGGAGGCCAACGGAGGAACGATCTTTCTGGATGAAATTGCCGAGCTTCCGCCTCCGCTCCAGGCGAAGCTCCTGCGGGTCATACACGACGGCACATTCGCCCGGATCGGCTCGAACCGGCACCTTCACACGGATGCCCGTGTCCTCGCCGCCACCAACCGCGACCTGGAGGCGCAGATCGCCGCAGGGCAGTTCCGGGAGGATCTCTTCTATCGGCTGAACGTGATGGAAATCCACATTCCGCCGCTGCGGGACAGGCCGGAGGACGTCATGCCGCTGGCCACCCATTTCATAGGGCAGTTCTCCCGGCGGAAGACGCGGTTCTCCGCCGCGGCAACCGCGTGCCTGACAAATTACCGCTGGCCTGGAAATGTCCGCGAGCTGCGCAATGCGATGGAGCGGGCAGCCCTGCTTTCTCGGGGTGAAATCGTGCTTCCCGAGCACCTTCCGGCCCGCGTCCTGGCCAACGCGAGCGTCCCGCCGGGCGAGCCGGCCGACTCGGGCCGTCTGGACCAGATCGAGCGCGAGGCGATCCTGAAGGCCCTGCGCAAAAACAACTACAACCGGACCGAGACGGCCCGGGAGCTTGCGATCAGCCGGCGGGCGCTCACGTACAAGCTCCAGCGCCTGAGGGCTGAGGGCGTGCCCATAGATCCAGTGGATCCGAATCCGTGATTCCGGCGGCGGCGGCGCGTTCTTGACCAACGGTGCCGGCGCAAATGCTACGCACGGTTGTTCGCAAGATGGACGCATTCGACTGATTTATTGTCCGGTTTTGGATACCGTGGCAGCCATAAGAGTGACCGGCAATGAATGACGACACAGAACTCCTCCGCCGTTATGTCAACGACCGCTCCGAGGATGCCTTTCGGGAGCTGGTACGCAGGCACATCGGCCTGGTCTACTCCTGCTCCCTGAGGCGGGTCGGCAATGACACCCACCTGGCGGAGGATGTGACCCAGAAGGTCTTCTGTGATTTCGCGCGCAAGGCACAGTCCCTGAGACACCACCGCGCACTGTCGGGCTGGCTCTACGTCAGCGCTCAGTTGGCCGCGGCGGAGGCGGTGCGCAATGAGCGACGGCGGAAGGCGCGTGAGCAAAGAGCTTCTGCCATGGAAACCATTCTCAATTCATCGGGGCAGGCGCCTGATGCCGACTGGGGCAGGCTGCGCCCCCTCCTTGACGACGTTATCCTTGAGCTGGGCAAAACCGACCGCGAAGCCATTCTCTTGCGCTACTTTCAAAAGCGACCCTTCGCGGAAATCGCAGGAACCTTGGGACTCACCGAAGACACCGCTCGAAAGCGGGTCGATCGGGCTGTGGAGAGACTGCGCGTCAGGTTGGCCAAGCGTGGGGTGACTTCGACCTCCGCGGCTTTGACGTTTGCGATGGCCGAGCAGGCGAGCGCCGCGGTTCCAGCCGCGCTGGCGGCGAGCGCCGCGGGTGTTGCGCTGGCGGAATTGGCCGCGGCGGGTGCCGGCGCGTCATTTTTGGCTTCTCTCCTGGGCATGCTCACGTCCGATGCGACCGTTGTGGGAGCCACAATCCTGGCTGGCGCCGGCCTTATCTGCTGGCAGCACGCGAGCAATTCAGCCTTGCGCCTGGAACTCGCGGACCGCACGGCGCAGACCTCAGCGATCAACAATTTGCGGAAGGACAATAACCGGTTGGCAGGGCGAATTGCCGACGCAGAAACCCTCCGCATCCAGCTTGAGGCAATTCCGGAGGCGACGCCGGTTTCCCCGGTTCCAATCATCGAGGCGATGGCTCCGGTGAACGTTGCGGTTACAGACAAGGGAGCGATCCGTTGGGACGGTCAGAGTGTTACTTTAGGCGAGTTTCTGCGACGCTTGCAATCCCTTCGGATTCAGCATCCTGCGCAGGAACCCCAGCTCGTTATCCGTGGCGAACCCGGATCGGCCTTCGCGGCCGGTTCCTATGTTGTGGAACAGGCCAGCAAAGCCGGAATCCAAAATATCTCCATATTTGGCCAAGCGCCGCCGGATCCGGGCAACAACTGGATCACTCCGGCAGCCATTCCAGCCGCACATGGAGAGCGCCGTCCTCCGATGATCCCGGATCCAGGCGTCCACCCCTGAGATGAGAGTGGCCCATTTTGTTATAATAACCGCTGGCGCCGTCACCGGGCTATGGTGGGGCGCGGAGCGAAACGTGTCGGCTCGGCTGCGGATTCAGCTTGGCGCCTTGCAGTGGCAAGGGGATGAACTCGCCCGGCTCAGACAGGAAAATGAACGACTCCTTCGCAATCCGGAGCTCCAAGCCGGCTTCAATCGAATCACCCCACCAGTTGGATCAGCACCAAACGCAGGCGTCCGGACGACCCCGCAGTCACTGCAACCCGGTAAGTGGGCCCCTGCGTCTGCGTGGACGAACTGCGGCCGTGGCACACCTGAATCGGCGGTCGAAACCATGCTTTGGGCGGCCGCAGGGGGCGATCTGGAGCAGCTGAAGAGCACGCTGGACTTCGATGACGCTTCACGCGCCAGGGCTGAGGCGATCCTTGCCCGGCTGCCGGAAGCCGCACGCCGACAGTATGCAACACCATCAGACCTGCTGGCATTGATGGTGGCTGGCAGTGTTCCGCTTGAGAGCGCCCAGGTTGTCGCCCGGCAGATGCTCAGCGAGGACGAGGCCACCGAGTATGTGAGGCTCAAGAGTCCCGATGGAACAACCCGGCAAGTCGGCCTGACGCTCCAGCGCAGCTTGGAGGGATGGAAACTGCGCGTGCCGCCCGATGTGGTGGACCAGATGACGCGAGATTCACCGAAGTGAACGCAAGATCCTCCATCAGGGGAAGAGCGCCTGTTCTTCCCAGCCCGCCGCAGTCCGGGTGAACCGGACCCGGTTGTGCAGGCGGAAGGGGCGCTGCTCCCAGAACTCGATCTCGGCCGGGACCAGGCGGAAACCGGACCAGTGGGCGGGGCGCGGGACCGCCTTGAGGCCGAAGCGGATGGCGCAGGCGGCGACGGCGCGCTCGAGCTCGGCATACGCGCCCAACGGCTGCGACTGGCGGGAAGCCCAGGCGCCCAATTGGCTGATTCGCGGGCGGGTCGCGAAATACGCGTCGGCTTCTTCGGGACTCACCGGCTCGACGCTTCCCCGGATTCGGATCTGTCGGGTCGGGGGCCAGAAAAAGCAAAGCTCGGCGCGCGGGTTGGCCCTGAGGTCCGAGACCTTCGGACTGTCGAGGTTTGTGTAAAAGACGAATCCCCGCTCGTCCGCGGCCTTGAGGAGGACCATTCGGACGTGGGGCGCCCCGGCTGCGTCGGCCGTGGCGAGCGCCATCGCAGTCGGCTCCTTGTCATCGCCTTCCTTTGCGGCCTGGAGCCAGGCGTCAAACTCGAGCAGCGGATCTTTCATTCAGGAAGAGAATAGGCTGTCGCGATCCGGGCGGCTGCGCATGAATTGGCAAAAGTTGATCTGCCCTTGGTCCGGTTAGGGCTCGCACCGCAGGACGTACACGGCGCCCTTGGCCGAGCCGATTGCGAGAAAGCGATCATCGGGGGACCACGAGAGCCGGGTGGGGGAGGCCGGCATTCGCACTGTCGCTCGCAGGGGCTGCTTCCTTTCGGGGCTCCACAGGACGCAGGCTCCGTCGTCGGATGCTGTCGCAAGGAGGCCGTGGCGCCTTTGGAATGCGACGGCGCAGACCGGCGAATCATGCGGGAGCATCGCAGGGGCGCGGCCCTCGGGCCCCGCGCCGGAGCAGTCCCAGACGCAGGCGTCGTGGCCGCCGCTTGTGGCGAGCCAGCGGCCCGTGTGATCGAAGGAGAGGTGCTTCACCTTCCCCTCGTAGCCGCTCATATGGAGCTCGATGTCGTCGGCCGGAATCCAAAGGTGCACGCTCGGATCCTGGTTGCCCGAGACCAGCCACCGTCCGTCGCCGGACCAGGCCAGGGCATGGATGCCGTTTGCATAGGGAAGCTCCTTTTGCAGGACAAAGTCGTCTGCGTCCCACAACCGGATTCCCCCGAAGCAGGCGGCCGCAACGCAGCCGCCAGCGGGCTCCCAGGCCAGCGCAGAGAGGGTCTTCGGCGCGTCAGGAAAGGCGTGCCTGACCGATCCGTCCGACCCGATGAAAGCGAGTTTCCTCCCGGCCGTCGCGGCTATGAGCCCGCCCGCCACCGACCCGGCAATGACCGGAGAAGGCGGCCGCCAGGCCAGGTGCTCGACCCAGCCCGGACCCATCGCCGCCGTCGCCGCATGCTGGCCCGCGGCGGCATCCCAGATCTTCACGGCGCCATCCTGCCCGCCCGAAGCGAGAAACCGGCCGTCGGGGGAGAATGAAAGGCAATTGGTCCCGGCGTCGTGCCCCTGGAATTCGTGGCGTCGCGCGCCTCCGTCGCCGGCCAGGACATCGATCGGGCCGGAGCCCGCCGCGGCGGCGAGGAGTGAACCGTCGGACGCCCAGTCGAGATCGATCACGTAGTCATCGATCTGCGAGGCCCACTGCTTCGCGAGGTTCATGCAAGGCAGGCCTTGAAAGCCTCGGTGAGCTTGGCCCTGTCCAGGTTCTTGCCGATGAAGACCAGGGTGTTGACCCGGGCGTCCTGTCCCCATTCGCGGTCGAACTTCGCGTCGAAAAGCATGTGCACCCCCTGAAAGACCAGGCGCTTGCCGCTGCCCTTTACGCTGAGGACTCCCTTCATCCGGTAGATGTCCCCGCCCCGGGTCCGGAGGAGCTCGCCAATCCAGTCGTTGAGGCGCTTTCCGTCGAGTTCCCCGGTCTGGCGAATCCCGACTGAGGTGACTGCGTCGCTGTGCTCGTGCGCCGAATGAAAATCCTGCTGCCACGCCGGCCGGGCGACCTCGCCGCAGACGTAGATATGAAGCGGCACCTCGGAGCACTGCTCGAAGACGACATGGCAACCGGGCTTGTCCACGTTCAGCTTGAACCGGCCGCTGCCTTCCTTGAGCTGCAGCCGGTTCAGCGCGGGCCCGATTTCGAGCGTATCACCCTCGGCGACCCGCCGCTCCCAATCCGAAAACACCGTCACGGCGCGGTCCCTGGCGCCCGCCATCTCCGTCTCATCGAAACCAGGCGCCGGCAGGATGACGAGGTCGAGCTCGTTTTCATTTCCGTGGTGATGTGGGTGAGGTTCCTGGCCGTGCTCATGGCCGTGGTCATGGTCATGGCCGTGGTGGTGGTCGTGGTGCCCGATGACGAGTTCGTGGGAGCCAGCCGGCAGGGCGTAGGCGCCGGCCCATTCAAAGGGATACTCCGGCTCGAGGAACCCGGGGTCGATTTCGGTGGCCCGGCTCAGGTTGAAGCCGCCGACGCCGAGGACCTGGTCGAGCGGGAGCGAACAGTCCTTCGTCCTGTGGATTCGGGCGACTGCGTTGATCCGGCGGATCCGGGTTTCGAGTCCGTCCAGCTCGGCGGGGGAAACGAGGTCTGTCTTGTTCAGGAGGATTACGTCCGCAAAGCCGATCTGCTTCACGGATTCGTCCCCCGAGTCGAGGTGCTGCAGGACGTGCTTTGCATCGACGACGGTGACGATGGCGTCCAGGCGGAAGGCGGCGCGCATCTCATCGTCCGTGAAGAATGTCTGCGCGACCGGGGCCGGGTTCGCGAGTCCTGTCGTCTCGATCAGGATGCCGTCGAGCCTGTCCTTGCGCTTGAGCAGCCGGCCGAGAATCCGGATCAGGTCGCCGCGCACCGAGCAGCAGATGCAGCCGTTGTTCATCTCGAAGAGCTCCTCGTCGCTCGAGATGACAAGCTGGCTGTCCACCCCGACGTCGCCGAATTCGTTCTCGATGACGGCCAGCTTCAGGCCGTGCCGCTCGGTGAGGATCCGGTTGAGCAGCGTCGTCTTTCCGGCGCCCAGGAAGCCGGTGAGAACTGTGACAGGAATCGGAGCGTCACTCATAACGGGCCATCATACCAGAACGACTATTACGTGCAATCGCGCACTGCGGCGGTGCGGTCGAATCGGAGTGGTACTTTATCAGCTCTTGTCGGCCTCATGCCCGCCTCCGGGGCCAGGACGGGCTGGGATCCCGCCTGGCCCGGCTTGGCGGGCACTCTGGGTCTTGGCCGACTCGAGCTGATAAAGTACCACCCCAATTCGACCCCTCAACGAAGGGCGTCGACGATCGCCTGGACGTTGTGACGGAACATCCCAACGTAAGTGGTCCCGTCGCCGTCAGGGGAGAGGCCGTCGGCGTAGAGCGCTCCTCCCCGGCGCACGCCGGTTTCGCGGACGAGGGCTTCAACCAGGCCCGGATTGGCGGAGGACTCGGCAAATATTGCGGGAATCCCGTCGCTGCGGATCAATCGGGCCAGTCGCGCGAGCTGGCGCGCGTTCGGCTCGGCCTCCGGGCTGACTCCGCTTATCGGGTGCACGGTGAATCCATAGTCGCGCGCAAACCACCCAAAGGCATCGTGCGTCGTCACAAGATGGCGGCGGGATGGGGGGATTCCGGTCAATAGAGGCCGGGACCACCGGTCCAGGGAATCGAGCGTGGCGAGGTAGGCCTGCGCACGGGCGCTGAATCCGGCCGCTTCGGCCGGCCGAAGAATGGAGAATTCCGAGCAGACCAGGCGCGTCACGCTCTCCACGGCTCCGATGCTGTTCCACCAATGGGGATCCGGCTCGTGCACGCCGAACTCCTCGGAATACGGAACCCGGTCCAGGAGGACGGAGCCGGCCTGCACGACGCGCGCCCGGGCGCCCGAGTTGGCCACCAGCCGCTCGAGGTAGCTTTCGAGTCCGAGACCACTGGCGAGGACGAGATCCGCCGCGGCGACGCGCTCAAGGTCGACCGGCGCCGGCTCAAAGCTGTGGGGATCGACGCCGGCGGGAAGGAGCCCCGTCACGGACGCGGCGGGGCCGCCGACCTGCGAGGCGATTTCCGTCAGGACGGTCGAGAGCGTGACGACGCGAATCGGGGCTCCGAACGAGGGCCCGGGCATCACGCCCGCGACGGCGCAAATCCCGGCCGCCATGATTGAGGAGATCTTCAATCGGTGTCGTTTCCGCGCGGAAAGTTGAATGCCACGTCTTGGAATGACGCGCCGCGCACGTCGATTCGCGTCAGGACGGCGTCAAACGACGGCGTCCGCGTTATCCAATCCGCCCGGGCCTCGAAACAGGAGGTGTTTCCGACGGTCTCGCCGGTCGCGGAATTGGGCACGGCCTGAAAAAAAAGGGTCTTTCTTTCGCCGTCCACGACGGCGGTGACTTCAAAGGACGCTACCGTGGTCCGGACAAACTCCTCCATCTCGCCGTCCAAAAGGTAGGCATCCACCTTTCCCGCCCCGGCGTCCCGGACAAGTTCGAGATGGTAGGCTTCATGCCCCAGGACGACCGGGGTCCCGCCATGAGGGGGATGATGCTCATGATGCGCCGCCTGCGCGTCCGCAGCCCCGGCGGAGCCGCCCTTTGCGCAGCCCGCCACTGCGGCCGCAATGAGGATTAGAAACGCTCTAAACACAGGCGATATGACTCACCAAACCCGGCGCCAGGTCAAGGGGACGGTTAAAGCGGAGGCTGGCGGAGTCCAGGCGTCAGCACCTCGTCGTCCGGGGTCCAAAGCTTTCGATCCGGACCCGCGGAGCGGATCTCCATTTGTGAACCCGACATCTGGTGGAAGAAAAACGGCGTTCCCCACCGGTCGCACAGTTCGCCGTGCGCATTGATTGCGGGATTGTCGCGCGGAACAAACGCGAAGCCGACCCTGTTGCGGCCCGTGAGGGCCGCCGTGATGTCGATATTGTCGCCGACCGGATCGTCGGAATGAAGGGCGCTGCGGTACTGCTGAAAGATGTCGTCGAGGATGCGCAGGTCGGAATGGATGTCCCCTCCGGCATCGTTCAGCCTGTCGGCGAGGTGGGACGGGGCATCGGTGGCGTAGGGATCGGCAATGGCTGCCGCCGCGGGGGCGGCCGGCGGGCCGCCGGCCGGCGGCAGAGCGCCCGTTTCCGGGGAGCGGACCGTCCGTCCGCCCGGCGGCGGTTGCGGGTGGGGCCGGACAAACCAGGCGAGGACGGCCAGCGCGGCTACCGCCGCGACGACGAGAATGGGCCGGCGGTTCAAGTGCTGCTCATGAAGCCCAGGTTGGCGGTCGAGAACCGGCCGATATTGGGCAGTACGACGGGCAGATTGGCCTGGCTCACGCCGAACCACGAGGCGAGGGTCGCTGCGTACTGGTCGACGCTCGTCGATGGAATCCAGCGGCCGCGGCCCGTGTCGTCGGGTCCCCCGATCTGCTGGGAGGGCATGGATCCGTAGATGTCCCCGCCGTTCACGGCCCCGCCGACGATCAGGTGGTGGCTGCCCCAGCCGTGGTCGGCCCCGTCGCCATTCGTGTTGTACGTGCGGCTGAAATCGGAGCCGGTGAAGGCCGTGACCTGGTTCGCGACGCCCAGTTCGACGGTCGAATTATAGAATGCATTGAGGGCCTGGCTCACCTGCACCAGGAGCGGTCCCTGGGTGTTGAGCTCCACCGTGTGCGTGTCGAATCCGCCGATGCTTGCGAAAAAGATCTGGCGCTTGAGCCCGAATTGGGGGGCGGCCGAGATCAGCTTGGCGATCATCTGCAGCTGCGTGCCGAGGGACGTGTTTGGGAACACCGTCTTGAGCGTCACAGCCCCCTTCAGGACGCTCGTCAGAAGGGCCGAATCCGTCACGGCTGTTCCCGTGACGTTGCCGAATGCCGCCTGAAAGAGGTTCTGCTCGTTCTGGCTGAGAAGGTCGAGCTGGGCCTGATAGCGGACGGGATTGATGGTCCCGCCTGTCGCTCCGGACAGCGCGACGGCCCCGCTCGTGCTTACGGCATACTGGGATACCGTCTGGCCGATCTGGAACGAATTCTCCCCGGCGACGCTGATCGACATCGATATCGTCGAATTCGTGTTGATCGCGTTGATCATGTCCGCGAGGCGGCCGCCCCATCCGGTCTGGAACGGCCGGTCTGGAAGACTGCTCTGCCACTGGGTCTGCTGGTCCGCGTGGGAAAAGAGCTGGGGGGGAAGGGCGGCTGAGCCGGAAGTGTACTGGTTAAGGGTAGTCGGATACGTCAAAGTCCCGGTGTTCGCGAGCACGGCGAGCTTTCCCTGCCCGAAGAGGTTCTGCATTTCCGGATACGAGGGATGAAGGCCGTATTGGCGGCCGTCGCTGTAAGCCTTCGGTGAGATGGGAAGGATATTTGCCTGGGGAATCGCAAGAGCCGTCCGCTGCGTGGCATACAGTTTGTAGCCCGCGTTGTCGACGGGGATGACCACGTTGTTCGAATCGCTTCCCCCGTAGAGAAACACGCAGACGAGCGCCTTGTAGTCGGTCCCGGTCGCCGCGGCCGCATCGGCGGCGACGGCCCCGATCATGCGAAGCTGGGCAAGGGCGGAGAGAATGCCGGTAGCGCCGACCGCCGCGCAGGCGTTTCCTATGAATTTGCGGCGTGTGAGATCCTGGGGTGTCAGCATGGTAGCCTTGTCATTGTTGAACGGCGCCGCCCGGGGCGGTGACCGCCAGTTCGAGCGCGGCCTGGGCCTTCTGGAGGGGAGTCGTGCCCGCCGGAAGGGCCGCCAGGGCGGCGGTTATCCGCTGGGTTGCGGCCGAGCCCATGTTGCCTCCTCCGAAGAGCAGGTTCAGCGTGTTCACCAAAGTCGCATTGTCGGGAGCGCTGGTGAGCGAGGAGAGGTCCAGGACCAGGGTCGCGCTGGCCGGAGGCGTGGTCGTGTAGACCGAGGCATAGAGGGTATTTGGCACCCCGATTGCCGTCGTCGCCGTCGTTATCTGGAACTCGGGAGCGACGAGCCCGCCGGCCGCAAGGGAACCCGGGGGCGAAAAGCCCGGAAGGAAGAAATTGAAGACCGTGGGCGAACGAAGGGCCGCCTGGCCCAAAGTCTGGTCCGCGCTGAAAATCGCAAAGCGCCCGTTCTGGGCCGTGGCGTTGAAGGCCCGGTAAATGGCGGTCTGGCGCAGGAGGGGCTCCTTCAGCTTTCCGAAGCCCGCATCGGCGGTGACGCTTTGGGCGCGGGCTTCGTAGTCGAGCAGGATCGCCTTCACAACGGCGCCCAGATTTCCGCGAACGCCCGTTCCGTCATTCGCAAAGACCTGCGCAACGCGATATACGTAGCCCGGGCTCGGATTGCTCGTGACAAGCCGCTGGATCAGCTCCCGGCAGATGAAAGGTCCGGTGTTTTGATGGTTGGCGAGCGTGTCGAGCAGGATCTTGAGGTCCGCGGCCCCGCCTCCGTTTGCCGGAACAACGACGGCAGGCCCGCCGGCCGTCAGGGACACCAGCGTCTTCTGCGTGTTGTCATGAAACGCCGCGTAAACCATCATCGGGTCGTACCAGTCGGCGGCCCCGCCTGTGAAGCTCGGGTTGGTGAGGGTGGAAAAGTACGACCAGCCCGTCAAAACGTTGGCTGTCTGAATGATGGTCGCATTCCCGTACGTCGGGACGGGTTGGCCGGTCGAATCGAGGACCAGGCTGCCGTCCGGATTGAGGTAATTGAGCCCGATCGAGAAAAGCTGCATTATTTCCCGGGCGTAATTCTCGTCGGCGCTGGTCCCCTTTGAGGGAATGGCCGCGGCGTTGCGCAGCATGTTCAGGTAATTGCCCATGACCGGGCTCAGGGTCACGTCCTGCAGCAGCTGTCGGTAGGTGCCAAAGGCGTCCTTGGCCAGCATGTCGTAGTAATTGGCGAGCGCCTCGGGCTGCTGGGAGAGCGAGGAGGCCGCGTCGGACACGACGAAGATCTGGCTCAATGCGAAGGCGACCCGCTGGCGAAGCTGGTCGGGCGCCGTCACCGAGATCTTCCACCAGGCCTCCTGGCGATTGTTTGGCACGGGCGCGGTCTGGCCCGTGGCGGGAAATGCCGTGGCATCCGCCCGGGTCTCCGTGAGGTGGGCGGTTGGCGGCAGGGCCATCTGGCTGGCGATCCATGCAGTGTACCCTCCCGCAACCAGTGAATTTATTCCGGTTGCGGTGGGACCGAAAGTCGCCTGCGCGAGGAACCGGGCGGCGTCGGTTTGAGCCAGGGTGTTAAGATTTATCGCGGGCGGCGGTGCCGGGGCGACAAAGGTCTGCGCCCCGCTGTTTTGGAGGAACTGGCCGGTCAGTTCCCCGACAGGGTAGTTCTGGCTGCCGATTTCGACGTAGATGTTGCCGGCCTGGAGTGCGGCGAGGAGCTGCGCTGCCGTGTAGGGTCCTGTGGCGATGAAGGTCCAGACTTGGTTCACAACCTGTCCGGGATAGTTCAGGCTGAGGACAAAATTCGCGCTGCTGCCCGGCACACCGACGGTCAGGTGGGGTGCCTGCTCGGCGGACGTGAGGTTGCTGAACGAAATGTTGATCGTCGCGGACGACCCATTGGGCGCCAGATAGATCGTGGCGGTGCCCGAGGCGGTTGACGCGGCCGCGCCGGAGGCGGGGCGGAGCTCGGCCACGTACAAGGTCGGGGGAACATTGGTGATCGCGACCGTGGCGGAACCCGCGGCGGCCGTATAACCGGTGCCGGCGGCCACGGTCAGGATGACACTTGTCGACGTCGATCCGACGCTCGATATCGGGAGCACATCGACTGTCGCCGAGCCGGACCCCGCTGGGATCGTCACCGTCCCGGGAAGGCTCTGGTAATCCATCCCGGAAACGGCCGTCCCGCCGACCGTGTAATTCACGGTTATGGCCTGGCTTGTGTCTCCTGCGCGGCTGACTGTGAATTCGCCAACCGTGCCGTTCGTGCTGGCATTGGGAGAGGTGGCTGCAATCGAAACCACGGGCGTGATGTCGTAAATCTCGATCATGGCGACCCCCGAGGCGCCGCCGTTGCCGCTGAGCTGGACCGTATAGGAGCCGGGCCCGACCGTCAGAATGAGGGAGGAGTCCTTGCTTCCGGCGGAAAGGGGATAGGCATATGACTCGGCAAACGCCGCGTTGAGGGCCGCGG